>CAXTTN010000058.1:0-27239 GCA_964247105.1 uncultured Pseudonocardia sp. | reverse complement strand
CGGTGCCGGCCGGTGACCCCGGGGCGCCGAGCGCCCCGAACCGGACCGGCGCGAACCCGGCAGGCGCGAACCCGGCAGGCGCGAACCCGGCAGGCGCGGCCCCGCCGCCCGTCAGCGGCAGCCCGGCCGAGGCCGGCCCGTCGCAGGCCCGCACCGGCGGGCCGGCGTCCGGAACGGCCCCGCGCCCCGGCCCGCCGCTCCCCCGCAAGATCACCGTGACGCGGGTGGCGGCGATGCGCAGCCGCCAGATCGCCGGTGACGGGGTGCGGGCGTTCCAGCGCGCGGCCACGGCCGACGGCGCGGGCGCCTCCGGGCTCACGGCGCTCACCTACGCCACGATGATGACCTACGCGGTGGACGCCGCCGTCGCCGTCGCGCTGGCCAACACGCTGTTCTTCGCCGCGGCCAAGGCCGAGAGCATCACCAACGTCGCGCTCTACCTGGCGATCACCGCGGCGCCGTTCGCCGTGGTGGCGCCGGTGATCGGCCCGCTGCTCGACCGCCTGCAGCGCGGCCGGCGCGCCGCGCTCGCGGTCTCGTTCGCCGGACGCGCCGCGCTCGCCGTGGTGATGGCCTTCCAGTACCACTCGTGGCTCCTGTACCCGGCCGCGCTGGGGATGCTGGTGCTGAGCAAGTCGTTCGTCGTGCTCAAGGCCGCGGTCACGCCGCGCGTGCTGCCCAGCGCCATCACCCTCGTCACCGTCAACTCGCGGCTGACCACGTTCGGGCTGGTCGCGGGCGGGGTGTTCGGCGCGGTCACGGCCGGGGTGGCCTACCTGTTCGACTCGCCGGGGGCGCTCGCGTTCACCGCGGCGCTGGCCGTCGGCGGGTTCGTGCTGTGCCTGCGGATCCCGAGCCGGGTGGAGTCCACCGCGGGCGAGGTGCCCGCCCAGCTGCGCAGCACCCGGCGGCCGAAGCGGCAGCCGGTCGGGCGCGGCGTCGCGCTCGCGCTGTGGGCCAACGGCTCGATCCGCGTCCTCACCGGCTTCCTCACCCTCTTCGTCGCGTTCGTCGTGCGGGGGGAGCCCGGGATGGACGCCGCCCACCAGTTGTTCCTCATCGGCATCGTGGGCGCGGCGGCCGGCATCGGCTCGTTCGCCGGCAACGCCGCGGGGTCCCGCTCGCGGTTCGCCCACTCCGATCGGGTGCAGATCGTCTGCGTCGCCGGCGCGGTGGCCGTGGCCGTGCTCGCCGCGGTGCTGCCGGGGATCGCCACGGCCGCGGCGGTCGGGCTCGTCGGGGCCACGGTGAGCGCGCTGGCCAAGGTGGGCCTGGACGCGGTGATCCAGCGCGACCTGCCCGAGGAGTCGCGCGCGTCGGCGTTCGGGCGGTCGGAGACCGTGCTGCAGCTCGCGTGGGTGGTCGGCGGGGCGCTCGGGGTGCTGCTGCCGCACGACACGTACTGGTTGGGGTTCACGGTGGTGGCCGTGGCGGTGGCGCTCCCCGGCCTGCAGACGGTGCTGATCAGCCGCGGCCGCAGCCTGCTGCCGTTCCTGGGGCCGCGGCCGGCGTCCGTAGGCTGAGCCGGTGCTGCGCCGTCTCGTCCCGCTGCTGGCCGCCACCCTCGTCGTCGCGGGGTGCGGCGGCGCGGCCCCGCCGGACGTCACGTTCGCGGCCGGGGCGGCCGACGCGGTCGCCAGACCCACCCAGTACTGCGACATCGACCTGACCGACTGCACGTCCGACGCCGCCGCACCCGTCGAGCTGACGGTGCCGCCGGGCACCCCGCTGCAGATCACCGTGCCCGACGCGATCTCGTCCACGCCGTGGCAGGTGGTGTTCAGCTACCGCGACGGCACGGGCGCCCAGACCGACGGCCGCAGCCCGGTGTTCGCCGTGAACGCCCAGCGCGCCTACAGCCTGGAGCTGCCCGGCGCCACCGACCGCCTGCTCACCGCCCAGGTGCAGCAGTACGGCCCGCCGCCGCAGGCGAACCCGGAGACGGGCGAGCTGGAGTTCCCGATCCGGGCGAGCTGGGTGCTGACGGCGAAGGCGGCATGATCCGTCCGAGCTCGCGCCGTGCGCCCGGCGCGGGGCCTCCGGTCCGGAGCCGCCCGCGGGGGAAGCGACCTACCCGTCCAGGTCGCGGGCGACGGCCCGCACGACCTCGGCCGCGAGCTTCGACGACTTGCGGTCGGGGTAGCGGCCGCGACGCAGGTCGGGCTGCACCTTCGTCTCCAGCAGCCTGATCATGTCCTCGATGAGGCTGTGGAGGTCCTCCGCGGGACGCCGGGCCACCTCGCGGGCGCCCTCGACGGCCGACGGCGGCGCCTCGACCACCCGCACCGACAGCGCCTGCGGGCCGCGGCGGCCGTCGGCCATCCCGAACTCCACCCGCTGGCCCTGCTTCAGCGTCGGCACACCCGTGGGCAGGGCGGCCTTGTGGACGTAGACGTCCGAACCGCCGTCCTGGGAGATGAAGCCGAAGCCCTTGTCGGCGTCGTACCACTTGACCTTGCCGCTCGGCACCCTGCTCACCCTCATCTTCGCTAGCATGACAAACGCGCCCAGGTGGCTGTCGGGTTCGACGAGCGACACCGGGACGCGCGGGCTCCACCCTAGTCGCGTCGAGCCCCGTGGTGCACGGCCGTTCCCGCCGTCCGGGTCGGGTCATACCCGTCGAATCAGCTCCACCGCGTCCTACAGGCGGCTCCAGACCCCGGCCAGGGTCTCCACCTCACCCGGCTCCCGACGGCCGGGCATCAGCGCTCCGTGATCGCCGACTCAGCACAGAGCCCGCTACCGAAGGGAAGCCATGATCGCCAAGAGAGGGTCATGAGCTGCACATATGCCGACTGTGGCCCATTGTCGCCGATCATGGACCGGCCGGACCTGGAGTAGGCAGCCCCGTCAGCGCGGCCTCGCGTTGTGCGGTGGCCGCGCCAGGTCCCACCCGGCGCAACACTGGACAGCCGCCGGCCTGCACACTGTCGCGCCGGCGGCGATCACCCCGGCCGACCCCAGCCCATGATCACCGCCCACGCGACATCGCGCACCCGCGGGCAGCCATCACCGCGCGCCGCGCGCGATCATCTACGCGTTGCGGACCGCCGCCGCCTCGCCCAGGTCCAGCAGCTCCACGCTCTTCGCGCGCATCTCGACCTTGCGCACCTTGCCCGTGACCGTCATCGGGAACTCGTCGACCACCATCACGTAGCGCGGGATCTTGTAGTGGGCGAGCCTGCCCGTCGCGAACTCGCGCAAGGCCTCGGGGGTCAGCGGCTCGGCGCCCTCGCGCAGCGTCACCCAGACGCACAGCTCCTCGCCGTACTTGACGTCCGGCACGCCGATGACCTGGGCGTCGAGGATGTCGGGGTGGGAGTAGAGGAACTCCTCGATCTCGCGGGGGTACACGTTCTCGCCGCCGCGGATCACCATGTCCTTGATCCGGCCGGTGATGTTGAGGTAGCCGTCGCCGTCCATGATCCCGATGTCGCCGGTGTGCATCCAGCGGGCCCGGTCGATGGCCTCGGCCGTCTTCTCCGGCTCGTTCCAGTAGCCGAGCATCACCGAGTAGCCGCGGGTGCACAGCTCACCGGGCTCGCCGCGGGGCAGCGTCAGCCCGGTCTCCGGGTCGACCACCTTGATCTCGACGTGCGGGTGCACCCGCCCGACGGTGGAGACGCGCAGGTCCAGGGAGTCGTCGGCGCGGGTCTGCGTGGACACCGGCGAGGTCTCGGTCATGCCGTAGCAGATCGTCACCTCGGTCATCCCCATCCGGTCGACGACCTGCTTCATCACCTCCACCGGGCACGGCGAGCCCGCCATGATCCCGGTGCGCAGCGAGGAGAGGTCGTACTCGGGGAAGGTCGGGTCGTTCAGCTCCGCGATGAACATCGTCGGCACGCCGTAGAGCGACGTGCACCTCTCCTGCGCGACGGCGTGCAGCGTCGCCTTCGGGTCGAAGCCGGGGCCGGGGATGACCATGGTGGCGCCGTTGGTGGTGCAGCCGAGGTTGCCCATGACCATGCCGAAGCAGTGGTAGAAGGGCACCGGGATGCAGACGCGGTCGGCGCTCGTGTAGCCGCAGAGGCGCCCGACGAAGTAGCCGTTGTTGAGGATGTTGTGGTGCGACAGCGTCGCACCCTTGGGGAAGCCCGTGGTGCCCGAGGTGTACTGGATGTTGATCGGGTCGTCGGGGCTCAGCTCGGCCTGCAGGCGCGCCAGCCCGGCCCGGTCGCCGTTGCGGCCGTCGGCGACCAGCGCGTCCCAGTCGGGCGTGCCGATCAGGATCACCTGGCGCAGCTCGGGACAGTTCGGCCGCACCTCCTTGATCATGGCCGCGTAGTCCGAGGTCTTGAACGCCGTCGCCGCCACCAGCACCGAGATCCCGGCCTGGTTGAGCACGAACTCCAGCTCGTGGGTGCGGTAGGCCGGGTTGATGTTCACCAGCACCACGCCGATCTTCGCCGTGGCGTACTGCGTCAGCGTCCACTCGGCGAGGTTCGGCGCCCAGATCCCGACGCGGTCGCCCTTCTCCAGGCCCGCCGCGAGCAGCCCCAGCGCGACGGTGTCGACCTCCTCGCGGAGCTGGGCGTAGGTCCAGCGACGGCCGGTCTGCACCTCCACCAGCGCCTCGCTGTCGGGGTGCGCGGCGGCCGTCCGGTCGAAGTTGTCGCCGATGGTGTCGCCGAGCAGCGGGACGTCGGAGATGCCGGAGGCGTAGGACGGAAGGGAGGCAGGCACGGTGGGGACCTTTCGTCTGTGGGGCAGAGCACATCTTGCGACGATCACCCGGTTGATGCCACCCTCCCGATGGGGAGGATTACCGGTCGCGCGCGGTCGATACCCTGGGGAGATGCACGATCCCCGTGTCCTCCTCGACCCCGCCACCGACGCCGTCCGCAAGCTCGCCCGCAAGGGCTACGCGCTGGACGTCGCCTCCCTCGACAAGCTGCTGGCCGGCCGCAACACGGCCATCCAGCGCGGTGACGAGGCGCGCGCCGAGTCCAAGCGCGTCGCGACGTCGGTGAAGGGCGCGAGCGCGGACGAGCGCCCGGCGCTGGTCGCCCGCGCCCGGGAGCTCAAGGCCGTGGTGGCCGAGGCCGACGAGGAGAACAAGGCCCTCGACGCCGAGCTGCAGGAGCTGCTGCTCGGCATCCCCAACCTGCCCGCCGACGAGCTGCCCGACGGCACGTCCGACGCCGACGCCGAGTTCGTGCGCGCGTGGGGCGAGAAGCCCGCGATCGAGCAGCCGCTCGACCACGTCGACCTCGGCGAGAAGCTCGGCATCCTCGACCTGCCGCGCGCCACCAAGCTCTCGGGCCCGCGGTTCGCCGTGCTGCGAGGGCAGGGCGCGAAGCTGGAACGGGCGCTGGCCCGCTACTTCCTGGACCTCGCCGAGGCTCACGGTTACACCGAGTTCTCGGTGCCCACGCTGGTCAACCGCGCCACGATGACCGGCACCGGGCAGCTGCCGAAGTTCGAGGCCGACCTGTTCAAGACCGGTGTCGACGCCCGCGAGCTGTTCCTCGTCCCCACCGCCGAGGTGCCGCTGACGAACCTGCACGCGCAGGAGACGCTCGCGCTGGAGGATCTCCCGCTCGCCTACACCGCCCACACGCCGTGCTTCCGCTCGGAGGCCGGCTCGTACGGGCGCGACACCCGCGGCCTGATCCGGATGCACGAGTTCTCCAAGGTCGAGCTCGTCCGCATCGTCGACGCCGAGCGCACCCGCGAGGAGCTGGAGGTGCTGGTCGGCCACGCCGAGGCCGTGCTCCGGGGCCTCGGGCTGGCCTACCGCGTGGTGAAGCTGGCCGCGGGCGACACGGGCTTCGGCGCCGTCATGACCTACGACGTCGAGGTGTGGCTGCCCGGCCAGGGCGCCTACCGCGAGATCGCCTCGGCGTCGGACTTCGGCACGTTCCAGGCGCGGCGCGCCGGCATCCGCACGAGGACCAAGGACGGCAGGCGCGGCTTCGCCGGCACGCTCAACAGCTCGGCCCTGCCGATCGGGCGCACGCTCGTCGCGGTGCTGGAGCAGGGGCAGCAGCCCGACGGCTCGGTGCGCCTCCCGGAGGCCCTCGTGCCGTACACCGGTTTCGCGACCATCGAACCGTTGACCGCACGACCCTGACCTGATCCCCGTTCGGCGCCACGACGGGTGGCAGCCTGAGAGGTACCGGCGTCCGTTCGGTTGCCGATGATGGAGCGTTCGGCCTAGTTGCTGCCGTTCGTCGCGGTGATCAAACCGGACGCTGGGTCGAGAGCAACCTCGATTCTCAGGAAGCCGGACGGGGCGCGCGTGCCTCATTACCGTCCCGCGGCATGAGGACCCACCGCCCCGACGACATGGATGCGACCGGCCCCATCCCGCTTCCCGGCGCCTCCCTGCGGGCCGCCGGCCGCCGGCGGATCACCGGGGCCACGGTGTGGAGCGCCATCGGCGGTACCGCGCTGGCTGTGACGTTCGGCGCGCTGTTCGCGCAGGCCACGGCCAACGCCGAGGCGCAGAACGCGCCCGCGGAACCGGTTCCCGTGGCGAACACCGAGCCGGCGAGCGACACCGCGCCCCCGGCCGCCGCGCCCCGCTCCGAGGCACCGCACGCCGCCACACCGCGCACGGTCGCGCCGAAGCCCGCCACACCCCGGACCACGACTCCCCGGACCACGACGCCGAAGCCGCCCGCGGCGAAGGTGGTGGTCAACCCCACCGACGAGCCCGATGCCCCCGCGCCACCCGCCGCGGCTCCCCAGCCCGCCGCCTCGACGGCCCCCGCGGACGCGTCATCAGGCGCGTCGTGATCGACATGCAGCTGGCCGACCGCGTCGGCGTGCACGCGCTGGGCACCTCCGCGGTGCTGGTGGTGACCGACGCGGTCGGCCTACCGCCCGCGGAGGAGGTCCTGCGCCGCGAGCTGGGCGCCATCGACCAGGCCTGCAGCCGGTTCCGCCCGGACTCCGAGGTGTCGGACCTGCACAGCCGCGCCGGCACCACCGTGATCGTGTCGCCGCTGCTCGGCGAGGCGATCTCGGTGGCCCTGCGCGCGGCGGCATTGACGGACGGCCTGGTGGACCCGACCGTCGGGCAGGCGGTGTGCGACCTCGGCTACGACCGCGACTTCGCCGCCATCACCCCGGACCAGCCCGAGTCGCTCGCCCCGGCCCAGCCCGCCCCGGGCTGGTGGCGCCTGAGCTGGGATCCCGACCGGCGCGAGGTGCTGCTGCCCCGCGGCGTCAGTCTCGACCTCGGGGCCACGGCCAAGGCGCTCGCCGTCGACCGCATCGCCGAGCGGGCCGCGGAGGCCGCCGGTTGCGGGGTGCTGGTGAGCGTCGGCGGCGACGTCCGCGCCGCCGGGCCGGCCCGCGAGGGCGGCTGGCGCCTGAGCGTCGGCGACGACCACGAGCGCGCCATGACCGAACCGGACCTGACCGTCACGATCACCGGCGGCGGGCTCGCGACCTCCAGCACGACGCGGCGCCGGTGGCTGCGCGGCGGGCGGCCGGTGCACCACATCGTCGACCCGCACACCGGTGACGTCCCGGACAGCCGCTGGCGCACGGTGACCGTCGCCGCGGCGTCCTGTGTGGACGCCAACATCGCCAGCACCGCGTCGATCGTCATGGGCGAGCGGGCGCCGGGCTGGCTCGCCGAGCGGAACCTGCCGTCGCGGCTGGTCACCGACGACGGGCAGGTCACGATCACCGCGGGATGGCCCGCGGAGAAGGGCAACTGACGTGGACCAGGAACTCTGGTTCGCCAGCCGGGCCACCGGGCTGGTCTCCCTGCTGCTGATCACCGGCACCGTGGTGCTGGGCGCGTCGCACGCCGGCCGCGCCACCTCCACGCGGTGGCCGCGCTTCACCGTGCACGCCGTGCACCGCAACCTCTCGCTGCTCACGCTGGTGTTCCTGGTGGTGCACATCGCGTCGGCGATCATCGACCCGTACGTGAAGATCGGCTGGCTGGCGGCGGTGGTGCCGTTCGTGTCGAAGTACCAGCCGTTCTGGCTGGGGCTGGGCACGATCGCGTTCGACCTGGTGCTCGCGGTGCTGGTCACGAGCATCATGCGGTTGCGGGTCCCGCTGCGGGTGTGGCGGCTGGTGCACGTGTCGGCCTACGCGATGTGGCCGGTCGCGGTGATCCACGGGTTGGGCATCGGCGGCGAGGACAGCTCGCTGTGGTGGGTGCTGGCGTTCAACGTCCTGTGCGCCGTGGCGGTCGCCACGGCGCTGACCCGGCGGCTGCTGGTCCGCGACCCCGACGCGCGGGCGCGCCGGGCCGTCGAGCTGAGCATGCAGTGACCCCTCCAGCAACCGCAACGCGCCCGCGCGATGTCGTCCGAGGACCCCATGTGACCGCAACACGCCCGCGCGATGCGGTGGAGGTGCAGAGGTGACCGCTCTCGCCGACCGTCCCGACCTGGAACGGCAGCCGGCCATCGACGTCGCCCGGTTGTTCGACCGCTGGGCCGACCCGGGGCACACGGCCACCCTCGCCGAGCACGTCGAGCGGGTGGGGCCGATGCCGCTCGCCTCGTACCCGAACCGGACCGGGCAGGACCGGCTGATCGAGACCGTCGCGCGCGCCGGGCTCCGCGGCCGCGGTGGCGCGGCGTTCCCGACGGCGGAGAAGCTCGCCGCCGTGGCGCGCGGTCGGGGGCGCTCGATCGTCGTCGCGAACGGGTGCGAGGGCGACCCGACCAGCGCCAAGGACAAGACCCTGCTCGCGCGCTCGCCGCACCTCGTCCTGGACGGGATCGCGCTGGCCGCGCACGCCGTGGGTGCGCGCGAGGCGATGTTGTGCGTGCACCGCGGCAGCCCGCTGCTCGGCTTGCTGGCGGCCGCGCTGCGGGAGCGTTTCGAGGACGCGGTGGCCGTCGAGCTGGTGGAGGTGCCGGAGCGGTACGTCGCGAGCGAGGCATCGGCGCTGGTCAACTTCCTCAACACAGGGCAGGCCAAGCCGACGACCGCGCGCGCGTCGGAGAAGGGGGTGCGGGGCAGGCCGACGCTGGTCGACAACGTCGAGACCCTCGCGCACATCGCGTTGATCGCCCGCTTCGGCGACGGCTGGTTCCGCGAAGCGGGCACCGACCACTCCCCCGGCACGCTGCTCACGACCGTCGCGGGGGCGGTGAACCGGCCGGGGGTCTACGAGATCGAGACCGGGTGCCCGCTCAGCGACGCGCTGGAGCTGGCCGGCGGGGAGCTGCAGACGCTGCAGGCCGTGCAGATCGGCGGGCTCGGCGGCAGCTGGCTGCCCGTCGAGGACGCGGTGGAGCTGCCGCTGGCCCACGAGGCGTGCCTGGACGTCGGCATTCCGCTGGGTGTCGCCGCGCTGATCGCGCTGCCCGCGCAGGCGTGCGGCCTGACCGAGACGGCGCACGTGCTGGCCTACCTGGCCGCGGAGTCGGCGCGGCAGTGCGGGCCGTGCATGTTCGGGCTGCCCGCGATCGCCGCGGACATGGCCGCGCTGGCGCTCGGCGACGGGAGCGTGCTGGGCCGGCTCTACGACCGGCTCGGCGTCATCCCGGGCCGCGGCGCCTGCGCCCACCCCGACGGGGCGACGCGGCTCGCGGCGACGGCGCTGCACACGTTCGCCGCCGACGTCGACGCGCACGCCTCGGGTGAGCCGTGCCGGTGGGCCGACGCGTCGGCGTGGACGCCGCTGCCCGGGGATCTGACGTGACCGCCGACGTGCTCGTTCCCGCGGAGGCGGCGTCGGCAACCGCCGACGTGCTCGTTCCCGCGGAGGCGGCGTCATGACCGACCAGACGGTGGGCATCGCGGTCGACCCGATCGCGTGCCACGGCCACGGGCTGTGCGCCGAGATGCTGCCGGAGCTGCTGGAGCTCGACGAGTGGGGCTACCCGATGCTCCACGCCGACCAGGTGCCGCCGGAGCTGCAGGCCCAGGCCCGGCGCGCGGCGGCGTCCTGCCCCACCCTGGCGCTGCGCCTGGGCCGGATGCGGAGGCTGGAGCGGCGCTGAGGGCGGCCGGCACCGGGTCGCGGTGATCATCGGTCGGGCGCCGGGAGCAGCGTCCTGCGCGACTCCCGGTGCCGAGACGGTGATCACCACCACGCCACCACCGGGTCGCGCCCCGTGATCAGCGCATCGGCGCCGGGGACAGCGCGCCGCGCCGCGCCGACGATCACCCGAGCACGAGCACTCCGAGCGGGAGCCCGGGCAGGGCGTGCAGGGCCGCGCCGTCGTTCTCTCGGCCGGCCCAGAGTGCGGGCACGTCCGCGCGGTGGGTGACCGCGCCGGAGACGAGGGTCGGGTGGTTGGCCACCACGACCCGGCCCTCGGCGTTGACCAGCGCCGCGGGCTGCGCGACGCGGTGCAGCAGCGGCAGCAGCCGCCGTTCGAGCCAGGAGTTGACGATGTCGGCGCCGACCACACCGAGGTACTCGCCGCCGCGCCGCAGCGGAACGGTGAACGTGAGCGTGTACTCCTCGGTGCACAGCCAGTCGACGTACGGCCCCGTGACGTGCCGGGCACCGGTCTCGCGCGGGATCGCGAACCAGGGCAGCACGGTGTAGTCGTAGAAGTTCTCCGCCGCCGGGTCGAGCACCGGGCGCAGCCGCCGCACGCGGGCGTCGCCGCCGGGGCCGCGGTGCCACCACTCCATCCAGTGCCGGGCGTCGGACAGCACACCCGGGGCCAGCACGAGGCCCGCCCCGACCAGCGGCGTGCCCTCGGCCTCCAGCACCGGCCGCACGACCGCGGCCATCGGCTCGACGTCGGCCCGCCGCAGCGGGACGGGCAGCAGCAACTGCTCGGCCACCCCGCGCAACCCCTCGACGGCGGCGAACGTGCTCTCGCACAGCCGGGACACCCGCTCGACCAGCCGCTCAACGGCGGGGGTCACGATGCCACCGCCTCGGCCGAGCAGGGCGGCCGCGGAGCACGGTCGGCCCGCACACCCCGCCTGCACCCCGCACACCCCGTCGATGGGGGGTTTCGCGGCCGGTGGGGGGTGTCGGCGGGGCGCCCGGCACGCGCAGCCGGCTCACACCCCCTGTCTGCACCCCACACCCCTCGTCGACGGGGGGTGTCGCGAGTGAAAGGGGGTGTGGGCGCACCAACCGAGCCCGCGCGCCCCGCACCCCCCTCCGCACCCCCACACCCCCCGCCGAGCAGGGGTGTCGCGCTGCGCGGGGGGGTGCGGCCTCACCACGCGTCCTCCTCCTCGCCCAGCACCGTCAGCTGGACGGCGCTCGCCCGCGCCAGTGCCGCGTAGACATGGGCCGTCGCCGCCGCCCGGGCGCGGCGTCCGTCACCCGCCCGGACGGCCGCGAGGATCTCGTGGTGCTTGTGCAGCACATCGGCGCGCGCGGCGGGGGTGCCGGCCGAGAGCCACAGCACCGGCCCGACCTCGGCCTGCATCCCGATCACGGCGCGGGTCAGCCGCGGGGACTGCGCCGCCGCGGCCAGCTCCACGTGGAAGCGCGACTCGGCGCGGCGCCGCGCGTCGGCGTCGACCGCCCGTTCCAGCGCCGCGACGCTGTCGGTGATCAGCGCGATGTCCTGCTCGCCCGCCCGGTCGGCGGCCAGCAGGGCGCACGTCCCCGACAGCGCGACGTAGTGGTCGGCCAGGTCCCGCAGCTCCGACGGGCTGATCTCCCGCAGCCGCTCCCGCAGCACCGCCGACGCCCCTCCGCGGTGCTCGCGCACGAAGCTGCCGCCGTTGCGCCCCCGCCGCGTGATCACCAGCCCCTGCCCGCGCAGCTCGGTGAGCGCCTCCCGCACCGTCACGGCCGCGACCCCGAACGACTCGGCCAGCTCGCTCTCGCTGGGCAGCTGCTCGTCGGGCACCAGCAGGCCCAGCCGGATGCCCTCGGACAGCCTGCGCACCACGGCGTCGGCGCGGCGCGCGGCCGGCAGCGGCGCGAACACGGCGGCCCGGCCCCCGCCCGACGGTCCGCTCCGCACGTCGCCATGCTGCCACAGGTGTTGACGCTAAACATCTGAACTCATAGGTTTCGCCGATGCCGCCCGATGTCCGATCCGCGCCGGTCACCGCACCCCCGGTGACGGCCGCGATCGCGCTGCGCGGCGTCCGCAAGGAGTTCCCCGGCGGGGTGGTCGCCGTCCACGGCCTCGACCTGGACGTCGCCGAGGGCGAGGTCGTGACGCTGCTCGGCCCGTCCGGCTCGGGGAAGACGACCGTGCTGCGGATGATCGCGGGCTTCGAGCGCCCGAGCGCCGGCACCGTGTCGCTGCGTGGCCGCGACGTCACGGCCGCCGCCCCCTTCGACCGCGACGTCCACACCGTCTTCCAGGACTACGCGCTGTTCCCGCACCTCTCGGTGGTGCGCAACGTCGAGTACCCGCTGCGCATCGCGGGCGTCGGACGGTCCGAGCGGCGCGAGCGAGCGCTGGAGGCGCTGGCCACCGTGCGCCTCGACGCGATGGCCGAGCGCGCCCCCACCGCGCTGTCGGGCGGGCAGCGGCAGCGGGTGGCGCTGGCCCGCGCGCTCGTCGACCGGCCCGCCGTCCTGCTCCTCGACGAGCCGCTCGGCGCGCTGGACCTGAAGCTCCGCGAGCAGATGCAGATCGAGCTCAAGCAGATCCAGCGGGCGTCGGGCATCACGTTCGTGCTGGTCACGCACGACCAGGACGAGGCGCTGACGCTCGCCGACCGCGTCGTCGTGTTCCACGAGGGACGCGTCGAGCAGGCCGGGCCCGCGGCCGAGGTCTACGAGCGGCCGGCGTCGGCGTTCGTGGCCGGGTTCGTCGGCACGTCCAACGTCGTGGACGGGGTCGCCATCCGCCCCGAGAAGATCAGTCTCGACGGCGAGGGTGACCGGAGCGCCGCGGGCGTGGTCGAGGAGCTGGTCTACACCGGCGCCACCACGCGCTGCGTGGTCGCGCTGGAGACCGGCGGCACGCTGTCGGTCCTCCTGCTGAACGCCGGCGACGGCCGAGGACCCGCCAGGGGAGAACCCGTCCGGCTGTCCTGGCGATCCGAGCACGAGATCCACCTCAACGGGTAAGGAGAGTCGGATGCGGGCAGCGATGAGATCGATCGCGCTGGTCGGGGCCCTGGGCCTCGCACTGGCGGCGTGCGGCGGCGGCACCACGGCCGCGCCCGGCGCCGGGGCGGCACCGGGGGGAACCGCCTACGCCGGCCCTGTCGGCCAGGGCGAGGGCAAGCTCTCGGTGCTCGCCTGGCCCGGTTACGCCGAGGACGGCTCCACCGATCCGAAGATCGACTGGGTGACCCCGTTCGAGCAGCAGACCGGCTGCCAGGTCGCGGTGAAGACGTTCGCCACCTCCGCCGAGGCCGTGCAGCTGTTCTCCACCGGCGAGTACGACGTCGTCTCCGCGTCCGGCGACGCGTCGCTGCGACTGGTCTACGGCGACCGCGTCCAGCCGATCACCACCGCGCTCGTCCCGAACTACGCCGACATCTTCCCGGACCTGAAGGACAAGCCGTGGAACTCCGTCGGCGGGAAGGAGTACGGCATCCCGCACGGCCGCGGCGCCAACCTGCTGCTCTACAACATCGCCGAGAACCCGACGCCGCCCACGTCGTGGTCGGCCATGTGGGACGCGAACTCCCCCGACAAGGGCAAGATCAGCCCCTACGACGACGCGATCTACATCGCCGACGCCGCCGTCTACCTGATGGCCACCCAGCCCGACCTGGCCATCAAGAACCCCTACGCGCTGGACCAGAAGCAGTTCGACGCCGCGATCGCGCTGCTCAAGCAGCAGAAGCCGCTGGTCAACGAGTACTGGGGGGACTACATCAAGCAGAGCCAGGGCCTGACGTCCGGTGCGATCGCGCAGGGCCAGGGCTGGCAGCTGACGGCCAACCTCGCCAACACCGACGGCCAGAAGGTCGGCACGGCCAAGCCGAAGGAGGGCGCCACCGGCTGGTCGGACACGTGGATGGTCAAGAAGGACACCCCGAACGTCAACTGCGCCTACCTGTGGCTCAACCACATCGTGTCGCCGCAGGTCAACGCGCAGATCGCGGAGTACTTCGGGGAGGCGCCCGCGAACGCGAAGTCGTGCGCGCTGACCACCAACCCCGACCACTGCACGCAGTACCACGCCGCCGACACCGCGTTCTGGAACGACGTCTACTACTGGACCACGCCCACCGAGACCTGCCTCGACGGCCGCACGGACACGAAGTGCGTGGCCTACGACGACTGGGTCAAGGCGTGGAGCCAGCTGCGCAGCGCATGAGCATCTCTTCCCTGCTCCACCGGCGCCCGGCGCTGCGCCTCACGGGGCTGCTCGCGCCGGCGCTGGTGTGGCTCGGGCTGTTCTACGTCGTGCCGCTGGCGTTCCTGCTGGCCACGGCGTTCTTCGACACCGACGGCTTCACCGGCCGCATCACCTACGCGTTCACCGCCGACAACGTCGTCGAGGTGCTCACCGACCCCGGCTACCTGCTGACGGCGGCGCGCACGGTGGGCGTCGCGGCCGGGGTGACGCTGCTCTGCGTGGTACTGGCCGTGCCGCTGGCGTCGTTCATGGCGCTGGTGGCGCGGCCGCGCTCGCGCCCGGTGCTGGTGGCGCTGGTGGTGACGCCGCTGTGGGCGTCGTACCTGGTCAAGGTGTACGCCTGGCGCGTGCTGCTCTCGCCGGAGGGGCCGCTCGGCGGGCTGTCGCCGGGCTACGGCTGGCTCGCGGTGGTCGTCGCGCTGACCTACCTGTGGCTGCCCTACATGGTGCTGCCCGTCTACGCGGGCATCGACGCCCAGACCCGATCAGATGGGCGCGGCTCGTTCCTGGAGGCGGCCGCGGACCTGGGCGCCCACCCGTGGACGGCGTTCCGGACGGTCGTGGCGCCGATGCTCGCGCCCGCCGTCGCGGCCGGGTCGGTGTTCACGTTCTCGCTGTCGCTGGGCGACTACATCACCGTCCAGCTGGTGGGCGGCACCAACCAGATGCTGGGCAACATCGTCTACACCAACTTCTCCACCGACCTGCCCTTCGCCGCCGCCGTCGCCCTGCTGCCGCTGATCGTCATGGCGGCCTACCTCGTGACGATCCGGCGCACCGGCGCGCTGGAGCGGCTGTGATCCTCTCGAGCGCCGCCCGCTGGGCCCTGCGCACCGCCGCCGGGCTCGTGCTGGCGTTCGTCTACGTGCCGCTGCTGCTGGTGCTGCTCAACTCCTTCTCCACCAGCGTGACGTTCACCTGGCCGCCGCCGGGCTACACGCTGCGGTGGTGGCAGGCCGCGGCGTCCAACGAGGGGGTGCGGACCGCGCTCGTCACGTCGGTGCAGGTGGCGGCGGCCGCGACGGTGATCGCCGTGGTGCTCGGCACGCTCGCGTCGATGGCGCTGGTGCGGTACTCGTTCTTCGGGCGCGACGCGGTGTCGCTGCTGGTGCTGCTGCCGATCGCGCTGCCCGGCATCGTCACCGGCATCGCGCTGAACACGCTGTTCACCCAGGCCCTGGGCGGGCTGACGTTCTTCACGCTCGTCGCGGGGCACGCCACGTTCTGCATCGTCATCGTGGTCAACAACGCCTCGGCGCGGCTGCGGCGGATGTCGGGCACGCCCGAGGAGGCGTCGACCGACCTCGGCGCGGGCCCGTGGACCACCTGGCGGCTCGTGACGTTCCCGGCGCTGCGCGGCGCGCTGCTGGCGGGCGCGCTCCTGGCGTTCGCGCTGAGCTTCGACGAGATCATCGTGACGACGTTCACCGCCGGTCCCGGGCTGCAGACGCTGCCGCTCTGGATCTTCCAGAACCTGTTCCGACCCAACCAGTCCCCGGTCGTCAACGTCGCGGCGGTGGTGCTCGTGGCCGTCTCGGTGGTACCGGTGTACCTGGCCAACCGGCTCTCCGGCGACTCGGCCGGCGCCACAACGAAGTAGGGAACCCATGACCACGTTCCACAACATCATCGACGGCAAGCCGGCCCCCGCGGCCGACGGCCGCACCCTCGACATCCACGACCCCAAGACCGGTGAGGTGTACGCGACGTCCCCGCTGTCGGGCGCCGCCGACGTCGACGCCGCCTACGCCAGCGCGAAGCGCGCGTTCGAGGAGGGCTGGCGCGACACCACGCCGTCGGACCGGATGAACGCGCTGCTCAGGATGGCCGACGCGATCGAGGCGCACGGCGAGGAGCTGGCGGCCGTCGAGGCGCAGGACACGGGCAAGCCGCTCGGGTTGACGCTGAGCGAGGAGGTCGGCCCGATGGCCGACCAGATCCGTTTCTTCGCCGGCGCCGCCCGCCAGCTGGAGGGCCGCGCGACCGCGGAGTACCTGGCGGGGCACTCGTCGTCGATCCGGCGCGAGCCGCTCGGCGTCGTCGGGGCCGTGACGCCGTGGAACTACCCGATGATGATGGCGATCTGGAAGATCGGCCCGGCGCTGGCGGCGGGCAACACGCTGGTGCTCAAGCCGTCCGACACCACCCCGGCCAGCACCGTGCGGATGGGCGAGATCTTCGCCGAGATCCTGCCGCCCGGCGTCCTCAACGTCGTGTGCGGCGACCGCACCACCGGCGCCGCGATGACCGACCACGACATCCCGGCGATGGTCGCGATCACCGGCAGCGTCGCGGCGGGCAAGGCGGTGGCGCAGGCCGCGTCCAAGCGGGTCACGAAGGTGCACCTGGAGCTGGGCGGCAACGCGCCGGTCGTGGTCTTCGAGGACGCGGACATCGCCGGGGCGGCCGCGGACATCGCGGTCGCCGGGTTCTTCAACGCCGGCCAGGACTGTACGGCGGCGACCCGCGTGATCGCGCACGAGTCGCTCGCCGTCGAGCTGGCCGACGCGCTCGCCGCCGAGGCCGCGTCGGTGCTGTTCTCGCGCGACGAGACCCCCGGCGCCGAGGACTTCTTCATCCCGCCGATCAACAACTCCGCACAGCTGGAGAAGGTGGCGGGGCTGGTGTCGCGGAGCACCGGGAACGTGCTGTGCGGCGGCGCCCCGGCCGAGGGCGCGGGCTACTTCTTCCCGCCGACCGTGGTCTCCGGGGTCACCCACGACGACGAGATCGTGCAGACCGAGATCTTCGGCCCGGTGATCACCGTGCAGACGTTCGGCAGCGAGGCCGAGGCGGTCGCGATGGCCAACGGGACGCCGTACGGGCTGGCGTCGAGCGTGTGGACGAACGACCACGGCCGCGCGATCCGGATGTCCCGGGCCCTGGACTTCGGCTGTGTCTGGGTGAACTGCCACATCCCGCTCGTGGCGGAGATGCCGCACGGCGGGTTCAAGGAGTCCGGCTACGGCAAGGACCTGTCGGCGTACTCGCTGGAGGACTACACCCGGGTCAAGCACGTGATGAGCAAGTACGAGTAACGCCGGGGACCCGATCCGCGAATTCGGGCACATGATCCGTTTCCTCCCCCTCGCCGCGCTGGCGCTGGCGCTGGCCCTCGCCGGGTGCGGCGCGACGACGGTCACGGGATCGGCGGGCCCGGAAGGCTCCGCCGCCACCGCCCCCGCCGAGGCCGCAGGCGGGGGCGGCGGCGCGCCGTTCGACGCCTGCGCCCTCGTCCCCGCCGCCGACATCAAGGCCCTGATCGGTGCGAACGACGGGGGCAAGGCCCCCGGGCCGGTGGGCGACGGCGGCCAGTGCGTCTGGACGAACACCGACAACCAGTACTCCGTCACCGTGGACGTCGGGGCCACCGGCACCGCGGTCAACGGTCTCCCGGAGATCGACCCGGCGCTGGGCACGGCCGAGCCGCTGCCCGACGGGATGCGGTACTTCGCGGGGGCCGTGGACTTCGCGGCGAAGGGGCGCTCCTGCTACGTGCAGGTCGCCACGAACGAGACGGCCGACGGCGGCGACAAGGGCGCGGCCGCGACGCTGGCCAAGGCGGTGCAGGGCCGGATCTGAGCCGCAGCGGTGCCACCCTGCTGAGGTCCGCTACCAGCCCTCCGTGAGGGCACGGGTCAGCATGGCCGCGAAGAAGTCGACCGCCTCGGCGTCGACGCAGAGCGGGGGCTTGATCTTCAGGACGTTCAGGTCGTCGCCCGTCGGCTGCATGATCACCCCCAGCTCGAGCAGGCGCTCGCAGATCGCCGCGGTCTCGGCCGTGGCCGGCACGCCGTCCCGGACGAGCTCGACGCCCAGGTAGAGCCCCGCGCCGTGCACCGCGTGGACGAGCGGGTGGTCGAGCGCCTCCAGCCGGGCCTTGAGGTGGTCGCCGACGCGCGCGGCGTTGCCCATGAGGTCCTCGTCGCGCAGCACGTCGAGGACCGTGGAGCCGACGACGCAGCTCACCGGGCTCCCGCCCGTCGACGAGAAGAAGTAGCCGCCCGCGCGGTACCGGTCGGCGACCGCGCGGGACGTGACCACCGCGCCGAGCGGGTGGCCGTTGCCCATCGCCTTCGCCACCGCGACGACGTCGGGCACCACCCCCTGCTGCTCGAACCCCCAGAACCAGTGCCCGAGCCGCCCGTAGCCGACCTGCACCTCGTCGGCGATCGCCAGCCCGCCGCGGCGCCGGACCGCCGCGTAGACCTCGGCAAGGTAGCCCTCGGGCAGCAGGATGCCGCCCGCGTTGCCGGCGACGGCCTCGGTGACGAACGCCGCGGGCTCCAGCGCGTCGATCACGGCGACGGCGTCGGCCGCGGTGCCGTCGCGGTAGGGGGCGGGGACGGTGTGCACCCAGTCCGGGCGGGTGGCCAGGGCGTCGGGGTTGTCGGCCGTCGAGGTCGAGACGGCGTCGGTGGCGTAGGTCCAGCCGTGGTAGGCCTCCCGCACGGCGACGACGTCGCGGCGCCCGGTGGCGGCCATCGCGAGCCGCAGCGCGAGGTCCACGGCCTCGGAGCCGGAGTTGACGAGGAACACGGTGTCGAGGGGGGCCGGGAGCAGCGCGGCGAGGCGTTCGGAGAACTCGACGACCGCGGCGTAGTGGAACCGCGAGTTCGTGTTGAGCCGGCGCAGCTGCCGGGCCACCGCCTCCTCGACGCGCGGGTGCGCGTGGCCGAGCACGGCCACGTTGTTGACCATGTCGAGGTAGACCCGCCCGTCGGCGGCGGCGAGGTGGTGACGCCAGCCGCGCTCGATGCGGGGTGGGTCGGCGTAGTAGTGCTCCTGCACCCCGGCGAGGGCGGCGGCGCGGCGGGCGAGCAGGTCGTCGGGCTCGTCCGCGGTGGCCGGCAGGCCCAGGAGCGGCGCCGGATCGGCCGTGAGCGCGAGCCAGCCGGGCGCGTACTCGGGCCGGACGAGCGGCGGCGGTGGCGGGCTGCCCGGCCGCCGGACGCCGACGTGCAGCCGCCCGGAGGCGCCGCCCAGCCGGTCCCCGGCCGCCACCCGCGCCCCGTTGTCCACAGGAGTGCTCAGCTTCCCCGTCACGGTGAGGAGGTGCTCGTCCGAGGCCAGGACCAGGCGGTTCCCGCTCGACTCGGTCACGGTCGCGGGCCACGGCGCGAGCAGCTCGGCGTCGGTCCACAGGTCCATCCCGGTGGGTGTGGACGCCGGGGAGAGGTCCGCGAGGACGGGGGACCCGGCCAGCCGCGGCCGGCCGTACAGGGTGGCGACGGCGGGCGGTGCCCCGTCCCCTGGTTGCAGCATGGTGGCTTCACTCCAACCTGGTTGGAGTGAAGCCACCATGCTGCGGGCGGCCTCAGCGGCCTCGGCGGCCTCGGCGGCGGACTTCGGGGGCTTCAGCCAGGCCCCCCTGTCGACGGCGTCGGAGCCGGTCGAGAGGTCCAGCACCACCGGTACCTCGCGGAGCAGCCGCCCGCCCACCACGAGCGGGGGTGCCGCGAGGCCCACCGCGTCGCGCAGGAGCGCGGTCATCACCGCGGACGGGATGGACGTCGCCCGGGCGAAGATCTCCCACTCCGCGTCGAGGCCGTGCAGGGCGTAGGCGTTGTCGCCGTCGATGACGGCCTGGTGGTGCCCGCTGACCACCAGCACCGCCCCGCGCAGCACCACCAGCGGCCAGAGCGCCTCCACCTCGTCGACCGACAGCGGGCGCAGCGCGTGGAAGGCGCGCACCGCGGGCAGCACCGAGGCCGGTTCGGCGGCGGCGTGGTGCAGCACCGAGGAGATCGTCACCGCGAGCTCGGAGACGGCCCAGGTGCGGGTGAGGTCGCCGAGGTCGATCACGCCGTCGGGGACGCGGCGGCCGTCCCGCGGGGTGCAGACGACGTTGTCGTCGGTGAGGTCGAGGTGCACGGCCTGGCGCGGGAGGTCCGGGATCCGGATCCCCGCGACCGCCCGCTGCACGAGCGCGCGCCGCTCCGGATCGGCGACGTACCCCGCCAGCCGGTCCACCACGACGCCGGCGAAGCGCGGGTCCCACTGCAGCGTCCGGTCCAGCCCGGGATGGTCGAACGCGGCGAGCGCGGTGCTGACCTGCCCCGCGACCCGGCCCATCGCCGCGACCACGGCCGGCGCGAGGTAACCGCGTCCGGTGAGCGTGCCGCCGCCGAGATGGCGCAGGATGCGGGCGAGGCGCGGGCCGTCGGGGGTGCCGAACGTGACGGGCCCGTGCAGCGTGGTGGCCGCGCGCAGTCCGGTGCCGGCGAGCAGCCGCGCGGCCGCGTCCTGGGCGGCGACCTCGCCGGCCGTGAACACCGTGTTCGCGATCTTGAGCACGCCGAGCGGCTCGTGGTCAGGGGTGGTGAGCAGCAGGTTCGTGTCCTGCTGGCTGCCCAGCGGGTGCGCGCGGACGTCCAGCCCGAAGTGGTGCGCCACCAGCTCCCGCGCCTCGCTCGGCGACACCGGGGCGGCGGCGCTGATCTCGCCTGCGAGGAAGTCGAATCCCGTCACCGGGTGATCCGATCACAGATCGCGCCACGGTGGCCCTGCCGCGACGGGTCACAGGCCGCCCGTGGTGAGCAACAGGTTCGGTGTGCCGCCCGCGCCGCCGCCGTCGATCACACCGGGCGTGGCGTGGTCGATGATCCACTTCTGCACCGTCGCGCTCGGGGCGTCGCCGTAGGTCTGCTTGTAGAGCGCCGCCACCCCCGCGACGAACGGCGCCGCCATCGACGTGCCCGAGTACGACGCCGTCCTGCCGCCCGGCACGGGTGCGACGATCCCGGTGCCCGGGGCGTAGAGGCCGACGCAGCGGCCGGTGGAGGAGCTGGGCGCGCGCCGGTCGTCGATGGTGGAGTTGGCGGCGACGAGCACACCCGGCACCGCGCGGGGGGCCACGGCGCAGTCGTCCCCGCCGGTGTTGCCCGCCGACGACGCCACGAACACGCCCTGCGCCACGAGCTTCGACACCGCCGACACCAGCACGTCCGACGCCCCGTAGCTCCACGACATCACGGCCACCGACGGGCCCCGCGCGTTCTTCGCGACGTACTCGATGCCCGAGAGCAGCGTGGAGAGCGTGCCCGAGCCGTTGCAGTCGAGCACCTTCACCGACCGCACGTTCGCCTGCTTCGCCACCCCGTGCAGCGACGACGCGGCGATCCCGGCGACGACCGTGCCGTGCCCGTCGCAGTCGCCGCCGGTCGCGTCGACGGTGTTGTCGACCTGGGCGGCGCGCCCGCCGAACTCGGGGTGGGTGGTGTCGACGCCCGTGTCCAGCACGTAGACGTCCACGCCCGCGCCGGTCGCCGCCGTGGTGTAGCGGCCGTCGAGGGGGAGGGTGCGCTGGTCAATGCGGTCGAGGCCCCAGTTGGGCGGGTCGGTCTCGGTGCTGTCGGTGACGCTCGGCGTCTCCAGCGGGGTCACACGCGCGTCCGGTTCGACGGCGAGCACGCCCGGCGCGGCGCGCAGGGCGGCGAGCTGCGCGGCGTCCAGGCGCGCGGTGAAGCCGGTGAACGCCGCGGAGAACGTCGCGGTCGGACGGACCCCGACGGCCTCGGCGGCCGACACGGCCCGGAGCGCCCCGCCGATCTGCACGACGTAGTCGGCGCCGTCGGCGGCGGTGGCGCTGCCCGTGCCGACCAGGAGAGCCAGGACCGGAACGATCCCGAGGAGCAGCCGTGTCACGTGGAGCGACGGTACCCAGGTGGGACGGGTGGGGCCAGAGACACGATAGGGGCTGATGTGACGACGTGTACGCTCTGCCGGATGGCGACAGTCACCGACGCGAGCGCGGACGGGCAGGGGTTCGGCCTGCTCAAGGACGTACAGGTGAGCCGGCAGGACGGAGCCGACCGGATCGTTTTCGTCTTCGCCGACTCCGTGCCCGGTTACGCGATCTCTTACACCGATCTCCCGGTGACGTCCGACCCGGCGGGCCAGGTGGTGCCGGTCGCCGGGGGCGCCGCGTTGCAGATCTGGCTCCGTGGGGCCAGCGCCTTCGCGACGGTGGGCGACACCCAGCCCGCCTTCACCGGCCCCAGCCGCATCCCGGGCGGCACCGCCACCCAGGTCACCGAGCTGGTGATGCTCGGCGACTTCGAGCGGGTGATGGCCTGGGCCGCCGGCGTCAACGCCCGCACCGGCTTCCAGGTCTCGACCCTCGACGCACCCCCGCGGCTCGTGGTGGACGTGCTCTAGCGCCCCGACCACGCGCGCGTCCCCTCGGCACGCGCGCATCGCAACGCGAGCGCGGTGGGCACAACGCGAGCGCGGCGGCGGCACAGCCACGCCCAGCCGTGCGTCGCGCACGCGTCCCCTTCACCACGCGCGCATCGCAACGCGAGCGCGGTGGGCACAACACGAGCGCGGTCGCGGCGACACAGCCACACCCAGCCGTGCCCGCGCACACTCGCCTCACCACGCACGCACAGCAGCACGAGCACAGCGGGCACAACGCGAGCGCCGCCGCGACACAGCCACGCCCAGCCGTGCGCCGCGCACGCGTCCCCCTCACCACGCGCGCATCGCAACGCGAGCGCGGTGGGCACAACGCGAGCGCGGTCGCGGCGACACAGCCACACCCAGCCGCCCACGCGCACACTCGCCTCACCACGCGCGCGCAGCAACGCCAGCGCAGCAGGCACAACGCGAGCGCGGCCGCGGCACAGCAACGCCAGCGCGCACGTTCTGTCGCCGAGCACGCGCAGCGCCGCCCGCGCCAGGCACCGAACCCGCGCGGGCCGGCGCCTCCCCGCTGGCAGGCACCCGGCCGCGCCCAGGGCCGCGCCCGGTGATCGGCCGTTCGGGACCGTGGACCGCGCCCCACGCCGCCCCCCGCCCCGAACCGTCGATCACCGCCACGACGAGCCTGCGCGCGTCGCCACGCCCGCCCGCGTCGCCACGCCCGCCCGGCCCCGGCTCAACTGCTCGCGGCGTGGATCCCCACCTCGGTGGCCTTGACCACGAACCAGAGCTCGGCCCCCGGCTCCACGGCCAGGTCGGCGACGGCCGCGGGCGTCACGTCGGCGGCGAGGCCGTCCACCCAGGCCGGGCCGGTGGCGGAGGCGCCCGCGCGCAGCCGCACGACGTCACCGCGCGGTTCGATCGCCGCCAGCCGCACGGGCAGGACGTTGCGCGGGCTGCCGTCGGGCCGGTTCGCGTACACGGCCACGGCCGACGGCGGGAACACCGCCACTGCGGACTCACCGTCGTCCACCCCGTCACGCCGGCCCGAGACGAGCAAGCCGTCCGCGGTGCGCAGGCCGTCCGGGCAGGCGACACCCGGGACGAGGTCCAGGCCCGCGATCCGCGCCGTGAAGGGGCTGCGCGGCCGGGAGAGCACCTCCCGCGTCGGGCCCTGCTCCACCAGTGCGCCGCTGGTCAGCACGAGGACGCGGTCGGCCAGCACCAGCGCGTCCAGTGCGGAGTGGGTGACGAGCAGCGCGGTCTGCTTGCGGTCGCGGACGATCCGGCGCAGCAGGGAGCGCATCGCGGGGGCGGCGTCGACGTCGAGGGCGGCGAGCGGCTCGTCGAGCAGCAGCAGCTCCGGGCCGGGCGCGAGCGCGCGGGCCAGCGCCACCCGCTGCTGCTGGCCGCCCGACATCTGCGACGGCCGCCGGTCGGCGAGATCCGCGACGTCGACGGCGGCGAGCAGCTCGCGCGCCCGCTCCTCGGCCGCGCGACGCGCCACACCCTGCGCCCGCGGGCCGAACGCGACGTTGCCCAGCGCCGTGAGGTGCGGGAACAGCAGGGCCTGCTGGGCGAGCAGCCCGACACCGCGCCGGTGGGGCGGCACGTGGACACCCGCCTCGACGTCGGTGACGGTCTCCTCGCCCATCCGGACGTGCCCGCCGTCGGGGCGCAGCAGGCCCGACAGCGCCGCGAGCAGGGTCGACTTGCCAGCGCCGTTGGGCCCGACCACGGCCAGCACCTCGCCGGGTTCGGCGTCCAGCGACACGTCGAGGGTGAACGCCGTGCGCCGCACCAGCACGCGCGCGTCGAGGCCCGGCGTCACGCGAGGCCCGTCACGGTGCGCGGCCGGGCCAGCGCGATCACGATCACGGACACGACGACGAGCAGCAGCGACGTCGTCACCGCGGCGTCCACGTCCACCTCGCGCTGCTGGTAGACCAGCAACGGGAGGGTCTGTGTGACGCCCTGCAGGCTGCCCGCGAACGTGATCGTCGCGCCGAACTCCCCCATCGCGCGGGCGAAGGCCAGGATCGCACCGGAGACCAGCCCGGGCAGCAGCAGCGGCACCGTCACGCGCCGGAACGCCAGCGCCGGCGACGCTCCGAGCGTGGCCGCGACGGCCTCGTAGCGCTGCCCGGCCGTCCGGATCGCGCCCTCCAGGCTGACCACGAGGAACGGCATCGCCACG
Organism: uncultured Pseudonocardia sp.; assembly: GCA_964247105.1. GTDB lineage: Bacteria > Actinomycetota > Actinomycetes > Mycobacteriales > Pseudonocardiaceae > Pseudonocardia. The sequence continues at coordinate 2,711 of CAXTTN010000058.1, read as the reverse complement.
AACGTCTGCGCGACGATCACCGACGCGGTGGTGAACGGGATCGTGACGCCGAACGCGAGATCGATGCCCCGCCCGACCAGGCCGGTGCGGCCGAGCAGGTAGAGCAGCGCCAGCCCGCCGACGACCGGGGGCAGCACCAGCGGCAGGAGCACCACGGAGCGCAGCAACCGCAGCCCTCGCAGCCGCCCGCGGGCCAGCACCACCGCCAGCGGGCCGCCGAGCAGGATGCAGAGCCCGGTCGACACCGCCGCCGTCTCGAGCGAGAGCTTCAGCGCATCGAGCGAGGCCTCGCTGACGAGCAGTTCCGGCACCCGCGGCCAGTCGGCCTTCAGGAGCAGGCCCACGACGGGCAGCGCGATGAGCGCGAACGCCAGCGCGGCCGGGATCCACAGCCACCCCGGCAGCGCGACGGACGACCCGCGGTCCCGTGACGACTGCGCCGACCCGGCGCCGGGACGGCTCACTTCGCGCCGAAACCGGCCGCCTGCAGGGTCTTCCGGCCCGACTCACCGGTGACGGCCGCCACGAACTTCGCCGCGAGATCGGCCTGCTTCGAGTCCTTGAGGACGGCGATCGGGTAGTTCGTCACGGCCTGCTTCGCCTCCGGGAAGGAAACACCCTGCACGGTGCCCTTGGCCGCGGCGACGTCGGTGACGTAGACGAGGCCCGCGTCGGCGTTGCCGGTGGTGACCTTGCTCAGCGCCGACTTGACGTCGGGCTCCTGGCTGACCGGCTTCAGCGTCACGCCGGTGGCCTTCTCGATCTTCGCGGCGGCGGCCCCGCACGGCACCTGGGCCGCGCAGACGACGACCTTGAGGTCGGGCTTGGCCAGGTCGGCGAACGTCGCGATGCCCTTCGGGTTGCCCGGGACCGTGGCGATCTGCAGGACGTTGGTGGCGAAGACCGTCGGCGCCGCGGTCGTGAGGCTCGCGTCGGTGACCGTCTTCATGGTGGCGTCGCTGGCGGCGGCGAACACGTCGGCGGGCGAGCCGTTGACGATCTGCTGGGCCAGGTCCGAGGAGCCGCCGTAGCTGAACTTCACCGTGACACCCGGGTTGTCGGTCTCGAACTGCTTGCCGATGTCGGTGAACGTGCCGGTGAGCGACGCCGCGGCCAGCACGGTGAGGGTCTGGGCCGCCGGTGCGGCCGAGGTCGCCGCCGATCCGGTGCTGGTCGACGACGAGCCGCACGCCGCCAGGGCGAGCGCCAGGCCCGCCGCTGCGGCCACGGCCATGACACGCTTCATCACGAGGTTCCTCCGGGGTTTGCACGACGGCGTTCGTCGACGTGATCACGGCCACGGCCAGCACGCCCGGCTCCACACCGCGCCGCGAGTGCCGCGCCGTGGATCACCGTGCGGCTGGACGTGTCGGCCTGGACGGGCAATGTGCCCGTGTCGACCCGGCCACGCACGGTGTCGTCGCTGACGCCCAGCAGCCGGGCGGCGTCGACGATCCTGAACTGCGGCACGAAGCGGATCCTAAGTCCGCGATTGCGCATTTGACCACGCCGCCCTGTCATTGTGGTTGGCTCGTGACCGTGGACTTCGAACCCAGCGCCGTCGCTGCCGACTACACGAAGCGCATGCGCGCCTTCCTCGACGAGAAGATCCTCCCGGCCGAGGCCGGGTACGAGGCGTTCCGCGCGGAGCGGCGCGGCACGCCGCAGGAGTGGGACCTACCGCCCGTCGTCGAGGAGCTGAAGGCCGAGGCCAGGGCCCGCGGGCTGTGGAACCTGTTCCTGCCCGACGTCTCCGGCCTGTCCAACCTGGACTACGCCCAGGTCGCCGAGATCTCCGGCTGGTCACCGGTGATCGCGCCCGAGGCGATCAACTGCCAGGCCCCCGACACCGGCAACATGGAGACGCTGCACCTGTTCGCCACGCCGGAGCAGAAGCAGGAGTGGCTGGAGCCGCTGCTGGCGGGTGAGATCCGGTCCGGGTTCGCGATGACCGAGCCGGACGTCGCGTCGTCGGACGCCACGAACGTCCAGACCACGATCCGGCGCGAGGGAGACGAGTACGTCATCGACGGGAAGAAGTGGTGGATCTCCGGCGCCGCCGATTCGCGGTGTGCGGTGTTCATCGTGATGGGCAAGACCGACGTGGACGCGGCGACCCACCGTCAGCAGTCGATGGTGCTCGTGCCCCGCGACACCCCCGGCCTGACGATCACGCGGCACCTGCCGACGTTCGGCTACCAGGACCAGCACGGGCACTCGGAGCTGGAGTTCCACGACGTCCGGGTGCCGGTGAGCAACCTGCTCGGCGAGGAGGGCGGCGGCTTCGCCATCGCCCAGGCGCGGCTCGGACCGGGCCGTATCCACCACTGCATGCGCCTGATCGGGATGGCCGAGCGGGCCATCGACCTCATGGTGCGCCGCGCCCAGGCCCGCGTCGCCTTCGGCAAGCCGCTGGCCGAGCAGGGCGTGGTGCGCGAGCAGATCGCGCAGTCGCGGATCGAGGTCGAGCAGGCCCGATTGCTCGTCTACAAGACGGCGTGGCTGATCGACAGGTTCGGCGCCAAGGGCGCGGCCACGGAGATCGCCGCGATCAAGGTGATCACCCCGCGCATCGCCTGCGACGTGATCGACCGCGCGATCCAGATCCACGGCGGCGCGGGCATGAGCGACGACACCCCGCTGGCCTACTTCTACGTCTGGGCCCGCGCCCTGCGCCTGGCCGACGGCCCCGACGAGGTCCACCTGCGCAC
>CAXTTN010000057.1:26943-27806 GCA_964247105.1 uncultured Pseudonocardia sp. | reverse complement strand
ACCATAAGGCATGAAGCACCTGGTCCAGGTTGCGCACGTCCCACAGCACCAGGCCGGACGACCCGGCACCGATGCACCGCCCGAGGCGCACGGTGCCCCATCCCGTGGCGGCGCCGGGGAGCGTCGCGGCGCCGTCCGTGGACCCGATCAGCAGGGCCTTGAGCAGGGCCCCGGACGGCAGGCGCGCGTCGAGGGGGTTCGGCGTCCCCGACGGGTACCGGCCCTCGACGAGGTACTGCCGCAGGAGCGCCGCGGCGGCGGCCGCGAGGGGGGTGGCGTAGCTGCTGGCGCACGAGGACCGCGGGCCGGTGTCGCAACCGGTGCCCGAGAGCGCGGACCGCACGCCGCAGCCGACCATCATCAGGTCGGGCTTGTGCCGGCCGTCGGTGGTCGGCCCGGGGGCCCCGTCACCCAGTGCGGTTCCGGCCGCCGTCGCCGCCGACACGCAGATCGCGTTCTTCGCGGTGCCCGGCGAGCCCTGCTGCTCGGTCGAGTTGCCGGCCGCACCCAGCACGAGCTGCTCCTCCCGGTCCCACGTGAACGCGTCGACGTCGGCGGCGAGCAGGTCGTACGGCGCGGGCTCGTGGGGGTCCGCGACCACCGCGTGCCAGCTGTTGGTGTGGATCGTCGCGCCGGCCGCGGCGGCGCGGCTCAGCTCGTCGTGCAGGGAGGTCGCGCCGTCGGCCGGGTCGGCACCGAACGTGGCCATGTCGTTGAAGTTGCCGAGCACCAGCTTCGCCGCCCACGCCCCGCCGCGGTCGGCGGCCTGCCCCGGGGCGTCGAGCTGGTCGCCCGCCGCGCAGCCCGCGACGAAGGTGGCGTGGGGCCGGCCGCCCTGCTGCGCGGCGTTGCGCACCGCGAGC
>CAXTTN010000057.1:0-26933 GCA_964247105.1 uncultured Pseudonocardia sp. | reverse complement strand
CGCGAGCACCTTGCGGTGGTTCGGGCCCGGCGTGTTGTCGATGGCGTCGCGGAAGAAACAGTGCCCGGTGGCGGGGGGCCCGTCGTCGATGACGCCGATGACCTGGCCCTCGCCGTGCAGGCCCTGGTTCCAGGCGACGGCGTGCTCCGCCGTCGCGGCCTGGCCCGGCGCCGCGACGCCGGGCGGGGCGTCGGCCACGATCCGGGGCAGCGGCTCGATCCACTGGAGCTCCCCCATGACCGCGACGTCGGCCAGGCGCTGGGCGTCCATCACGAAGCGGACGGTGAGACGGCCCCCGGCCGCGCGGCGGTCGTCGAGCCGGACCTCGGTGGCGCCGAAGCCGACCAGCTGCGCGACGACCCGGTCGGCGTCGACGTCCTCGAAGGCGAGGGCCCGGTAGGCCACCGCGTCGTCGTCGGTGGCGGCGGAGCGCACCGCCGGGGCCGTCTTCATCTCGGCGCTCAGCTCGACGACGGCGCGGACCCGGGGATCGTCGCGCAGCGCGGCCGCCGTCCGGGCGGGCAGCCGTTCGATGTAGGCGAACGGGGGCACGTAGTCGCGCAACCGCAGGCCCAGCGCGCGCAGCCGGCCGGCCTCGTCGGCCTGCAGGGGGCCCACCAGCTGCACGAGCCACCCTGAGACCGCGTCACCGGTCGGCTCGTCCTCGTCCGGTGCCGACCGCCGGGCCGGATCGAAACGGGCCGCCCCGAGCCGGACCTCGAACTCGTCGTCCGGGCCGGTCATCGCGCCCCGCGCCCGATCGCCGCGCGCGCGTCCTCGACCGAGCCGTCGACCAGCGCCGCGATCACCTCGCGCACCTCGACGGGAACGCCGCGCAGCACGAAGAAGTCCAGGAACTCCTCGTACGCCGCCGGCTTCACCGCGAAGAACGGCGTGACCGGGAACAGCGCGCTGTAGAGCACCATCGCCGCCGCGTACAGGTCGTCCGCCACGGTCGGCCGAGCGCTCGACAGCCGTCCGGGCCGGAAGAACCCGGGCGTCACCCAGCGGGCGGCGTGCCGCAGGACGACCGGGTCGTCGTCGGCGGAGACGGCGCTCTCCAGATCCACCAACCTGACGTGCCGGGTCTCCGGGTCGACCATGAGGTTGCCCGGCGAGAGATCGCCGATCAGCATGTCGCGCCCGTGCACCGCGCCGACGGCGTCGAGCAGGTTCCCCGCGAGCACGAAGAACGCCTCCGCCCACGGCGCGATCCGTTCCGGCCGGTGCAGGTAGGGCGCGATGACCATCTCGTGCGAGGCGCAGAAGGCGGTGAAGGTGACCCCCGGGATGCGCTGTTGCGCGAGGAACGTGTGGCCGCCCTCGGTGAACAGGGAGACCGGCCGCGGCACGACGTCCAGCCCCTCCAGCCGGACCAGAACGGCGTGCTCGCGGTGGAGCAGGTCGACGGCGTCGCGCGGCTGCCCGGTCGTCGTCCACACGTGCGTGTGCGGCCGGGCCTCCTTCACCACGACCGGGAGCCCGGTCGACAGGTCCGTGGCCGCGTAGATGCCGCCCGAGTTGGAGAACCGGAGGTAGCCCTCGACCGCGAACCGCTCGTCGAGCACGACCTGCGGTTCCGGGCCGATCAGCGGCTCGTCGACCCGCCGCTCCAACGGATCGGTCACCCACTCCGGCAGCTGGAACCACGGCCTGCGCTCGTCGGCGACGAGCGTGCCGTCCGGAGCGGAGATCAGGTGTTCGATCGTGCCGTCGTAGCGGACGCGGCTCATCGGCCGGAATCCGCCGTAGCGGTAGGAGATCAGCTCGCTGTCCTCGTAGCGCCGGTCGGACAACACGCGCGGACCCGCGACGTGCCCGCCACAGGTGCGCTCGTGCAACTGCGCGATCAGCGGCACGAAGCCCTGCTCCGTCGGGTAGATCGTCATGAACTTCCCCGACGACTCCCGCCGCTGGCGCTTGCCGTTCAGATCACGGTGCCGCCGGAGGTCCGCGACCACCTTGAAGTCGACCCCCGCCTCGATGCACTCCGGGACGACGAGCTCGAGGATCCGCGCGGCGTGCTCCTCGGTGGCCGAGACGTGGATCTTGAAACCCTGGTCGGGCGTGGGATCGGCGGCACCGGGACGCGGTGACATCGCGTGCACCCACATGTCGCGCCGCAGGGTCCGCCAGCCGTCCGGGAGCAGCGCCTCGAGGCGGGCGCCGTAGTCCTGGGTGTCCACGGGCGAGGGATCAGACCTCGGCCATCGCCTCTTCGATGCAGGCGAGACTGATGGTGCTGTGAGCACAGCCGACCGAGCGCGTGCTCAGCCCGCCGCCGTCGGCGCCGCCCTCGTCGGGCTCGTCCGTGCTGACACCGCCGATCCGCTGGAGGCCGAGGATCCTCTCGATCCGCTGCACGCTCTTCTCGATCTTCGCGATCCGGTCTTCGAGCGGGTCCGGCGTGGTCACAGCAATCCTCCAAGGGGGGTTCGACTCGGAAGAGGATTCGGACCCCGACGGAACTTCGTTACCCCCGTCACAGACCCCAGAATGGGTGGGTGACCACGACCGGGGCGACCTCGCGGCTGTCGCGGCCGGTCGCCGCCGGGATCGGCGTGCTCGCGGTGTCGGCGGCGCTCGGCGCCGGGCACCTGACGGCCGGTCTGATCTCGACCGCCTCGTCGCCGTTGCCCGCCGTCGGCGACGCGGTGGTCCGCCTGGCACCCGAGCCGCTCGTCGGGTTCGCCACGTCCACGTTCGGCACGAGCGACAAGCTCGTGCTGCTCGCCGGCGTGTTCGTGGTGGTCACGCTGGCCGGTGCCGCGGCGGGCCTGCTGTCGCGGGCGCGGCCCCGGCACGGGATCGGGACGCTGGCCGCGATGGGCGGCCTCGCCGCGGCGGCGGTGTGGTTCGCGCCGGTGTACGCCGAGCTCGACCTGGTCGCGCCGCTGGTGGCGATGGTCGCCGGGATCGGCGCCTTCTGCTGGCTGCACCACCTCGGGTTGCGGACACGGGCGGCGGACGCCTCGCGGCGGTCCCTGCTCGGAGCGGCCGCGGCCGTCGGACTCGGGGCGCTGGCGGCGGCGGGCGGCGGTGCGCTCGTCGCGCGGGACGTCCGGGCCTCGCGGGCCGACGTCACCGCCGCGCTCGCCCGCGCGACGTACGCGGAGCGGGCGGCCCCGCTCCCCGCCGCCGCGGCCTTCCCCCGGATGGGCACCCCGACGTTCCTGACGGGCAACGGCGACTTCTACCGGATCGACACCGCGCTGCGGATCCCCACGCTCGCCGCCGCCGACTGGACGCTGCGCGTGCACGGCATGGTGGCGCGGGAGCTCACGGTGAGCTTCGCCGACCTGATCGCGCGCCCGCTGGTCGAGCGGCCGATCACGATGACGTGCGTGTCGAACCCGGTCGGCGGCGACCTCGTGTCGACGGCGAACTTCATCGGCGTCCCGCTGCGCGACCTCCTCCTCGAGGTGGGTGTCGACCCGGCCGCCGACCAATTGTTCAGCCGGAGCACGGAGGGTTGGTACACCGGCACGCCGACGTCGGTGGTGATGGAGCCCGACCGCGGGGCGCTGCTCGCGATCGGGATGAACGGCGAGGCGCTGCCGGCCGAGCACGGCTTCCCGGTGCGGATGGTCGTGCCCGGCCTCTACGGGTTCGTGTCCGGCACGAAGTGGGTGGTCGACATCGAGGCCACGACGTTCACCGACCCGTTCCGGCAGGGCTTCTGGTTCAAGAACGGCTGGTCGCGGTTCGGGCCGGTCAAGACGATGTCGCGGATCGACGCGCCCCGCGACGCCGCGACGGTCACCGGCTCCACCGTCACCGTCGCGGGTGTCGCCTGGGCCCAGCACACCGGCATCGCCTCGGTCGAGGTGCGCGTCGACGGCGGCGCGTGGCGGCCCGCGGCCCTCTCGGCCGAGGTCTCCGTCGACACCTGGCGGATGTGGCACCTCGAGCTCGCGCTGCCCGCGGGCGAGCACACCGCCGAGGCGCGGGCCACCGACCGGAGCGGGCACACCCAGACCGACAAGCGCGTCGGGGTCATCCCCGACGGCGCCACCGGATGGCCGGCCGTCCGGTTCACCGTGTCCTGATCCTCGCAGCTCAGGTTCCGGCCGCGTAGAGCTGGCGGACCTGCGCGTCGGCGAGCGCGGACGGGTAGACCGCGGCGTAGGCGAGGCTGCCGGTCCAGTAGTCGGTGGCCGGCTGCGACGTCCACCCGCCCAGCCCGTCCCACCCGACGCGCCAGTAGCCGGTGGCGGTGGTGCCGCCCTGCGCGGTGGTGGTCGCGGCGTCCGTCGCCACCGGCGCCCCGTCGAGGTAGAGGGCCAACCCCGCGGGGGACAGCGTGCCCACGGCGAGGTGCCACCGGCCGTCGTTGTAGCTCTGCGGGCTCGAAACGGTCCTCACCGAGCCCGGGTTGACGCCGAGGACGACGTTCCCGGCACTGGTCATGTAGAGGTGCCGGTCGGCCGCGGTGGACGGGCCGAGCTGCGCGTTCCCCCACCCGATGAGGCGCCCGCCGGTGGTCGTCGTCGTGCGGAACCAGATCGCGACGGTGAACACGTTGCTGCTCCGGGCGGGCGTGAGACCGGCGGTCGTCACGTACGACGGGGTGAGGGCGGTGGGGGTGAGGGTGACCGCGCGAACCGGGGTGTCGCGCGGGCACGGCGCGTTCGTGGTGCCGGTGAAGAGGTTGAGGTAGGTGCCGGTCCGGCCGTTGCCCGAGACGTCCGCCGCGGTGGAGAGCGGGAGGACCACCGCGTCGGCCAGCGGCCAGACCAGGAAGGCGGCGGCGACGCCGGTCGCCGCGCCTCGGCACGTGAAGTACGCGGTGCTGCCGGCCGTGTTCGCGGAGTTGGTGACGGTGGCGCCGAAGGCCGAGGTGGTCGTCGAGGTCGCCGGTGCGAGCACCGCCGTGAACGCCACCACGGCCGCGCCGACCCCGGCGGTGCGCAGGCCCCTCCCGGACCGCGGACGGCCGGGTCCCCGATCGCCGGGCTGCGGGTTCCGCAGAGCGGCCACGAGCCCGCAGGCCATCGGCGTCAGCCAGACCAGCGTCATGACCACCCAGAGCCACCACGGCATGTGCACGCCGCTGGTGAGCACGGCGCCCCTCGCGCCGTCGGGCAGGGTCGTGGTGAGCACCCCGGTCTGCCCGTCGGTGAGGTCCACGTGGCCGCCGGTGGCCGCGGCGACCCGGAGCGGCAGCAGCCCGGTCGAGACCAGGCTGATGTGCGAGCCCGCGGCGTCGGCGGTGGTCGCGAGGGTGACCACGCCGACGAACGGCCGCAGCCACGCGGTCACGGCGGCGATCAGCAGCGAGGTCCCGAGCACCCGGAACGGAACCCGCCAGAAGGGCGTCGTCCAGCGCCGGGTGACCCACCCGATCAGCAGGCCCCCGACCAGGAGAGCCGGGGCCGCGCGGACCAGCCAGCCCAGGCCCCACCCCAGCGCGACCGCCCGCCCGACGACGTCCCCCGGACGGATCGCCCACGGGTCGTCGGCGCCGTTGATGTCGCCGCGGGCGGTGTAGACGGGTCCGCCCGGGGCGCGGGCGTCGACGGCGACGACCCGGTGGGTGGTGGTGTGCTGCACGAGCGGGCTCGGCGGCCGATAGGTGATCACGTCGCCGACGCGGATGTCCTGCGCCGGTCGCGTCAGCACCACCGTGCCGACCGGAGCGGCGCTCCCCATCGACGGCGTCGCGACGATCGCCGCGCGCCCGCCGGTGACGTACCAGGCCGCGCTCGCGCACAACGGAAGCAGGACGGCCGCCGCGATCAGCGCGGTAGGCAGCCAGGTACGCCTCAGGAAGAGAGAGTCCACGTGATCGGCTGCGAGGCCTGCAGACCCTGGTAGGTGTTCCCCGCCGAGCTGTCGATGTAGGTCGTGAACGTGAACGGGACCGTCGAGCCGCTGTTCGCCGCGGGGATCAGCGCCGCGGGCAGCGCCACGGTGGTGGTGGCGAGGGCGGCGGCCGTGGTGTCGGCCTGGACGGTCGTCGCGCCGCTGACGACCTTGACGTGCAGCTTCGTGCAGAAGTCGGTGGCCGAGCCGGTGGCGGTCCCGTTGGCGCTCTGGGTGCAGGCCCCGAACCCCATCGTGAACGACGTCGCGGCGGCCGAGCCGGTGTTCTTGAAGGTGACCGTCGTGGTCTGGGTGTTGGTGGTGCCCGCCGCGTTGGAGGGGACCATCGTGGTGCTGCCGCCGTACTTGTTGAACGTCGTGCACGTGGCGTAGGCGTTGGTGCTGACGGAGCCGCCCGTGCCGTCGGTGCTGTTGCAGGCCGCGGTGCCGGTGGCCCCGGTCTCCTGGAGCACGAGGGACCCGGTGGCGGCGGTGTCGTTCGAGTTGGTGATCGAGGCGACGAACGCGGAGAAGGTGTTGGTCATCGCCAGGGACATGACCACGGCGCCGACCAGGCCGGTGGCGACGACGAGCAGGATGAGGCGCCGTCGCCGCTCGGGCGGGTCCACAGGGGTGTCTGACACGTCGGGGCCTTTCGGACGGGAAGACTACGACATTAGTCCATATAGACTAGTTGACTAGACCATTCGGCAGCAGTCCTACGATCGAGGACGCTCCGGAGGCGGGGCCGGAAGAACCCGGCCGCCGCCGAGGTTCTGCCCACCATGACGACCCTGGCCGATCGCACGATCACCGCGCTCCGAACCACCCACGACACCCTGGCGGCGCTGGTACCCACGCTGTCGGAGGACCAGCTCCGCGGCCCGTCCGGCGCAGCCGAGTGGACGGTCGCGCAGGTCCTCTCGCACCTCGGCAGCGGCGCGGAGATCGCGCTCGCCGGCCTCACGGCGACCCTCGACGGCGGGGCGGCGCCCGGCCAGGACTTCAACCACCAGGTGTGGGACCGCTGGAACGCGATGACGCCGCCGGACCAGGCCGCGGGCTTCCTCGACCACGACGCCCGCCTGGTCACCGCCTACGAGGCGCTCACCCCCGTGCAGCGCGAGACCCTGCGCGTCGACCTCGGCTTCCTGCCGGCGCCGCTGGCCGTGGCCTCCGTCGCGGGCATGCGCCTCAACGAGGCCGCGCAGCACAGCTGGGACGTCCGCGTCGCTCTCGATCCGGACGCCACCCTGCCCGACGACGTGGCCCAGCTGCTGGCCGAGCACCTGTCCGGGGAGCTGCGGTTCCTGACGGGCTTCATCGGCAGGGCCGACGCGCTCGCCGCACCCGCCGCCGTCGAGATCCGGGACAGCGGGTTCGGCATCGTCGTCGCCGACGGCGTCAGCCTCACCGATGCGGTGCCCGCGCCGACCGCCGCGTTCGCCGGGCCGCTCGAAGCCGCCGTCCGCCTGATCGGCGGCCGGCTCGGCGCGGACCACACACCCGCCGCGGTCGCGGTCACGGGCGATGTGACCCTCGACGACCTCCGCCGGGTGTTCCCCGGCTACTGAGATCGCCGACCGGTCAGGAATCGAGAAGCGTCCACCGCCGGGCAGCCGCCACTGTGAACGGCATGACGAACACCGAGCAGGCCGCCCACACCGGCCACCACCACGGAACCATCCCCATCACCTCCGTCACCCTGGGGGTCGCGGACCCCGCGTCGGCCGCCGCCTTCTACGCCTCCGCCTTCGGGCTGGACGGCGCGGTGGGCACCCACGCCTCGGACGCGCCGACCACGGGCTTCCGCGGGTTCGCGCTGTCGCTGGTGGTGGCCCGGCCGAGCACCGTCGACAGCCTCGTCGGCACCGCACTCGCCGGTGGGGCCACGGCGCTGAAGCCGGTGGCGAGGAGCTTCTGGGGATACGGCGGCGTCGTGCGGACCCCGGACGGGACGATCGTGAAGGTCGCGTGGGAGGCCGCGTCGGCCTGAAACCCCGGCGACGACATCAGCTGTGGTCGATTCCGGCGCCGTCGGTTACCGTCGAGTACGTGACACAGGCTACAGGTCGGACCGGGCTCGGGCGGATGCTCTACCCCGCCTACGAGTGGCAGCGGCGGCTGGCAGAACCGGCTCGGATCTCGTCGAAGCTCCTGCACCGCACCCTGTCGGGCCTGCCCGCGCCGGTCGCGCAGCTGGCCGGGACCCGCAGGCTCAAGGCCGTCAGCGAGATCGTCGCGGGCACCCGTCCCACCCACGTCCGACCCGACTGGGGGATCGACTCGGTCACGGTCGCGGGCGAGCCCGTCCCGGTCACCGTCGAGCCCGTGCTGGCCACGCCCTTCGCCACCCTGCTCCACTTCGCCACGCCCGGTGTCACCGGGCGGACGCCGACGCTGCTGGTGGGCCCGATCTCCGGGCACTTCGCCACCCTGCTGCGCCCCACGGTCGCCACGTTGCTGGCCGATCACGACGTCTACGTGCTGGACTGGCACAACGCCCGGGACATCCCCGTCGCCGAGGGCCGGTTCGGGCTCGACGAGTACATCGACCACGTGCTGTCCGCGATGCGCCACCTCGGTCCGGACCACCACGCCCTGGCCGTGTGCCAGCCCGCACCACTGGTGCTCGCGGCCGTGGCCGTGCTGGCGGCCGCGGACGATCCCGCCCAGCCGCGCAGCCTCACGCTCATGGCGGGCCCCGTCGACACCCGGGTGAACCCCAACAGGATCAACGAACTCGCGGAACGCCGACCCCTGTCGTTCTACGAGCGGTTCCTCATCTCCCGGGTGCCGCGCCAGTACGCCGGTGCCGGCCGCCGCGTCTACCCCGGGCTGGCCCAGCTGACCGCGTTCATGTCGATGAACACCCGCCGTCACCTGAGCTCGTACGCGCAGCTCTACCGAGACCTGGTCGCGGGCGACGGCGCGACCGCGGCGCGGATCCGCGACTTCTACGACGAGTACGAGTTCTACCTGGAGACCCTGCAACACGTCTTCATGGAGCACGACCTGCCGCGCGGCGAGTTCACCTGGCGGGGCCGGCGGGTCGATCCCTCCGCCATCTCGCAGACCGCCCTGCTCACCATCGAGGGGGCCGAGGACGACATGTGCTCGCCCGGGCAGACCGCGGCCGCGCACGCGCTGTGCGACAGGATCCCCGCCGCCGACCACCATCACCACCTGCAGCCGGGCGTCGGGCACTACGGGGTGTTCGCGGGCTCGCGCTGGAACGACGAGATCTACCCGGTGTTCCGCGACTTCGTCGCGGCCCGCTCGGTCGCCCGCACGGCGTCGTAGGCCGGTCCGAGAAGTCCGGCACTGTCAGCCGCATGCGGGCTCCGCGCGTCCACCGGGTACGTACTGCGCCCACTCCGCGCTGGTCAGGGCGGCACCCGCGGTCCGGCAGATCGTCTCCACGACGGCCGCGGTGTCGGTCCGCCACACGACCACGTGCCCGTCGGCGTCACCCGTGACGACGGCCGGGCGCCCGGGGTCGTAGTCCACCGAGTAGACCGGCCCCCGCGGGCCGGTCAACCTCGCGACCACTGTCGGCGGGCCGCCGTGGAGGTCCCACAACCAGGTCGATCCGTCGCCGTTCGCCATCGCCAGTTGCCCCGCCGCGTCGAACGCCACATCCAGAGCCGGGCCGCCGTCGTTGTGCAGAACCGTCGGTCCGGCGGGGCTGGTCCTGGTGGTGACGTCCCACAGGAGAACCTGGCCGTCCGCGCCGGCGGTCGCCAGCGTCGCACCGTCCGGGGCGAAGGCCACGGCCTGCACGTACCCGGTGTGCCCGGCGAGCGGGCTGCCGACGGGGACGACGGCCGGCAACGCGGTGACGTCGTACAGCTGGGTCCTCTCGTCACCGCCGCCTGCGGCCAGGACCGTGCCGTCGGCGTTGAAGGCGAGGTCGAAGACCGCGCCGGACCGATCCGGTGCGGCGCCGGCCGCGACCGGTCGGGTCGGGTCGCCGATGTCCCAGATCCTGATCTCCCCGCGGGTGCCCGATGTGGCCACGATCGAGGCGTTCCGCGGGTCGAAGGCCACCGCGGTCACGCTGCCGCTGCTGGCGGGGAAGGAGCCGAGCAGGGCGGGCCGCGCCGGCTCGGCGACGTTCCACAGCTGGACGGTTCCGTTGCCGCGCGGCACCGCGAGCAGCCGGCTGTCCGGGCTGAAGGTCATCCGCTGGACGTCGGCGTCGATCTTCGCGAAGGGCTCACCGAGCGGAGCCGGGTGGTCCGGGTCGGCGACGTCCCACATCCGGACGGCCCCGTCCTCGCCACCCGCCGCGACCAGCCGGCCGTTCGGGCTGACCGCGGAGAGCACACCGCCGGTGCCGGCGGTCAGCCGAGGTCCGGCCAGGTGCCACACCCGGAGCACGCCGTCGTTGGCCGTGCTGGCCAGCTCCGTTCCCCCGTCCAGGAAGGCGACGGACTGCGTGGGCTGGTGGTGGGGCAGGACGGCGACGGCGGCCGCGGTGGCGGTGTCCCAGACCCGGACCGTCTGGTCGTTGCCGGTGGTCGCGACCCGGGACCCGTCCGTGCTGAACCCGACGCCGAAGATCCGGCTCGTGTGCCCGGACAGGGCGCGGGCGGCGGCATTCGGGCCGGACAGGTCGGCCACCTGCCACAGCCGCGCGACGAAGTCGGCGCCGCCGGTGACGAGAGTCCGGCCGTCGGGGCTGAACGCCAGCGCCGCCACGCCGTTCGCGTGGGCGTTCTGCGGCGGCCGCGCCACCGGGTTGGCCGGATCGGCGACGTTCCACAGCCGCAGGGTCGCGTCGCTGCCGCCGCTGGCCAGGATCTGGCTGTCGGGGCTGAACGCGAGGGCGTTGACCCCGCCCAGGTTGCCGTCGAGCTGCGGCCGCCACCGGGTCGGGGCTCCGGGGACGGTGATGTTCAGCAGCACGATCCGGGGATCGTCGGCACCGGCGACGGCCAGCGTCCGCCCGTCGGGGCTCAGCGCGACGGCGCTGATCCGGCCGATGGCCGGGGTACGGGGCGGGAGCACCACGACGGGGTTCGCGGGATCACGCACGCTCCACAGCGACACGGTCCCGTCGTAGTCACCGGCCGCCAGCTGCGTTCCGTCCGCGCTGAGGGCGATGGCGGAGACCGCTGCGCTGCCCGTGGGGAGCGTCGCCGCGCGGGCGGGCCGGGTCGGATCGTCGAGCGTCCAGAGGTGGACGCCCCCGGCGGCGCCACCCGTCGCGAGCAGGCGGCGTCGAGGGCTCACCGCGGAGGCGAAGCTGGAACCGGTGAAGTCGAGCTCCCTGGTGACCTGGGGCAGGAAGGCCCGGCTCAGCAGGCCGCTCGTCGCCTCGGCCGTCGGTGATATCTGGTACGCGGCCACATCGAGCAGGCGCGACAGGGCCGGATCACTGCCGTCGAGCAGCTCGGCTCGCGCGGCCACCGACCTCGACAACGCCTCGTCGCGCTGCCGCGAGATGGTCGCCGCCAGGAAGGACGCCACGAGTGCGCCGACGGTGGCGACCACGAGCAGCGCGGACAGCACGACGTACCACCGACGTCGGCGGGAACGGTATCGCCGGTAGCTCGCGAGGAGGAAGGCACGGCTGCGGTCGTCCAGCTGGACGCGGTCGACGGCGATCGACCTCGGCCTGCGCAGCGGGCCTTCCGGGCGCACGCGCGCGTCCAGCGCCACGAGCGCGGCGCCCACCCGGTTGTCGTCCCACAGCGCTCTTCTCGGCGGGTTGGACAGCCGCGCGCGCCAACCCGATCCGGCGCCGGGCGCGGCGTCGGCCCACACGCCGGCCGCTACGTGGACCTCGTCGCGACTCCGGAGGGCCCCGGCCGTGCGGGTGATCGCATCGGCCAGCGGCTTCCACTCCGTGAGCAACCGCTCGTGCGCGACGTCGAAGAAGACCGGTCCGCCCGGGGCTTCCTGTGACGTGACGAGCAGTCGCTTGCGGACGAAAGGGGCGAAGTCGGCGACGGTGGCCTCGGCGAGCTCGGCCCGGGCGACGCGGCGGCGGCTCGTGCGGCCGTCGGGGTCGACTCCCGCCAGCTGCAGGAGTGCGGTGATGACGGCGTGCTCGCACTCGGCGCGCGATCGTGTCGTCCCCTCCTGCCTCACCGCCGCCGCCTCCGCGAGCGCCGTGTCCGCGGCGCGGGTGAGCGTCCCCTGCACACCGCCGAGCTCGCGGTAGCGTCGGACGGACAGGACGCCGCCGCGGTAGGACCGCTGGTCGGGCCGGGCCTCGTCGGCCAGGCTCGCCAGCGTGAAGGCGAGCAGCGGGAGCGCCGTCCCGCTGCCGGTGTCGTCCAGGAGCAGATCGGCCAAGCCGTTCTCGAGCTCCATACCGGCCCGTGCGGCGGGTTCCCGGATGACGCGCCGAAGTGCTTCCGTGCCGAGGGGGCGGATGTAGTCGAAGGTGGCGTACCGGGAGATGGAGGGGTCGCTCGTCACCTGGTCGGCCGATTCCGAGCGCAGTGTCCCGACCAGCTGAATCGTCGAGCCGAGAGCGGGCGGCAACAGCGTGAAGAACCTTTCGCGCTCGCGGTCCATCCCCGGCCGGAAGAATTCCTCGAACTGGTCGATGACGATCACCACGCGGCGGCGGGAGCGGCCGCCGATGCGCAGCAGTTCCTCGGCTGTCGTGGTGAGCCCGGACGGCTGCGCGAGCATCTGTTCGAGCTCCTCGTCCGTCCACTCTCGACCAATGCGCCGAGCCGCTTCACCGATCACCCTCACCAGGCCGGACGTGGGATTCGCATTCGGCCGGATCGGGTCCAGCACCAGCAACTCGTCGTCGGCGCGCAACGCCGGTACGAGGCCTGCGCGCAGGAGGGAGGACTTGCCGCAGCCGGAAGGCCCGACGACGAGCAGCAGGCTGCCGTCGCCCCGGCCCGCGGGCGATCGCAGCGCGTTCGCCAAGTTCGTCACCTCGGCCTCGCGGCCGAAGAACACCTGGTGGCGGTCGGTGTCGACCGGATCCAGACCGGCGTACGGCGAGAGATCGTCCGGCCAGCCGGTCATCGGGTCGATCGTGCGCAGTACGTCGAGCAGCTCGGTCCGGGCCGCGGCCGGGTCGACCGCGTAGCGGATGTGCTGAAGCTTCGACAGCTCGGGGTCGGTGACGGAAAGCTCACCGGCGATGGGCACGATGCGGGTGCCGAGAAAGCGCGCCACACCGATCTCGATCGCGCACCAGCGGGACTCGACGGACCGTCTTGTCACGATGCACACCAGTACACTCGTCGACCGCAGCTGCGCGTAGAGCTTCTCGGCCCAATCGTCGCCGCCGTGCAGGTCTCGCGTGTCCACGAAGACGTCGTAGCCCTGCTCGTCCAGCCAGCCGCGAACGGTCTCCGTCAGCTCTGCGTCCTCCTGTGCATGGCTGAGGAAGATCTTCAATGCCACGTGGCCTCGGTTTCCATAGGGATCGGTGCACGAGGACTCGTCGGCGCGACGAGAGACGTTACGCGCTGGTGGCCGCGGCCCATGACTCGACATTCAGCCGACCTGATATCGATTTCCTCGCGGAATAGCCCGTTGAACTGCGGAGAATGCGAACCGCACAGGGAGGCCGGGAGCCCGCCGGACGCTCGACAGCGCCGGGAAGTGCTGCTAGCTTCCAGGCTAACGACATTAGCCAGTGGAGCGAACGACGTGACCGAGCACGTGACCATCGCCGGCAACACCATCGCCTACGACCTGATCGGCGATGGCCCGCTCGTCGAGCTGGCGCCGTTCACCCGCGTCCAGCCCTTCGACCTCGGCGGGCTGATCCGGGTCCGGCGGTTCCGGGCCGGGTACACCCGGTTGGCACTGGTCATCGCCCGGGGACGCCTGGCGAACTGGCTGAAGTACCTCGACGTGGCGGTGCCGGTCAAGCCCGCCGACCGGGACGCCCCGAGGCGCGCGCCGGCCCTGCCGTTCCTCGACACGACGTTGCGCAGTGCCTAGGTCCGGGCTCACCCCGGCGGCCGTCACGGAGGCCGGCGCCGCGCTGGTCGACGAGGTCGGGTTCGCATCGCTGAGCATGGGCCTGCTCGCCGACCGGCTCGGGGTCAAGACCCCGTCGCTCTACAAGCACGTCGCCAACCAGGCCGACCTCGCCCATCGGATCGCCGTCCTGGCCGCGACCGAGCTCGCCGACGCGATCCGCGACGCCACCCAGGGCCGAGCCGGCATCGACGCCCTCCTCGCGGGAGCGCAGGCGATGCGCACGTTCGTGAAGCGACACCCCGGCCGCTACGCCGCCGGCAACGCCGCCCGCGTGACCGGGCCCGAGGACCCGCTCATCCCGGCCGTCCAGCGGCTGTTCACCTCCTGGGCGGCCATGCTGCGCGGCTACCATCTGGACGCCGCCCAGGAGATCCACGGCCTGCGGATGATCCGCAGCATCCTGCACGGGTTCGCGACGCTGGAAGCAGAGGGCGGCTTCCAGGTCGACGCATCCGTCGACGACAGCTTCACCTGGATCATCGAGTTCATCGACCAGGGCCTGCTCGCCACATCCACCGCCGTCCGGCCGGAAGCCCTCGCCCGAGCCCATGACTGACGTCAACGCCCCCGACGAACCCGACGCAGCCAGGACCGAGCGGCACGCCAGCTGGGCCGAGCTGTTCTTCGACCTCGTGGCGGCCGCCGGTGTCGCCGCCCTGGCGCACGTGCTCGGGCCCGACCCGGGCGCGGTGGCGCTCGGCCTCTATGCGCTGCTCTTCCTGAGCTTCTGGCTGTCGTGGACGACGTTCATGCTCTACGGCAACGTCGCAGCAGGACGGACCCGGGTCCTGCGGCTGCTGGTGGGGATGTTCGGCCTGGGGGTCATGGCCGCGTCCGTGCCGGGCGTGGCGCACACCGTCCTCGAGGACGGCCACGACACCCTCCCGCCCTCCGTGTTCGCGATCGCCTACATCGCCACCCGCGTCTACGGGTCCCAGTCGTGGCGCCGGGGCGAGATCGTGCTCGACTTCCCGGTGGTGCAGTACTCGTTCGGGCTGCTGCCCTGGGTCGTGTCGATCTGGGTCGACACGCCCTGGAACCTCGTCCTCTGGGCGGTGGGCGTCGCTCTGGACCTGGTCCTGATCCTGGCCGTGTCCGGTCCCGAGGTCCTCGAACGCCTCCAGGCACGCTTCACCGCGCGAGCCGCGGCCCGGCGACGCCCCCGATCCCGTCGTCCGCGCGACGGCAGGTCCCCGGCCCTCCGCGGGGTGTCGGTCGATCCGGCGCACCTCTCCGAGCGACTCGGACTCTTCGTGATCATCGTGCTCGGCGAGTCGGTGGTGCTGGTCGTCGACACCGCCGCCGCCGCGCACTACGACATCGGTCTGCTGATGACCGGCATCGCGTCCTTCGCCCTGCTGTCCGGCATCTTCGGCCTGTCGGTCGTCCACGGATACGCGGGCCTGCCGCACCTGCGGGCCGGCCGCATCCCCGCTCGCGCGGCCCTCGCCCTGCACTGCCTGGTCACCGGCGTCGTCGCCACCGTCGCCGTGTCGCTCTCCCTGGTGATGGAGGACGGTGCGAGACCGCTGCCCGACCACAGTCGCTGGCTCCTGTGCGGTGCCGTCGCGGCCTACTTCGCCCTCGGCGTCCTCACCGGCGTCGCGAGCCACAGCTCGGACCTGCAGAGAACGCTGTCCCGCATCACCACCGGCATCGTGGTCCCGCTCCTGCTCGGCCTGCTCGTCACCGACGCCGGCGGCCGAACCATCGTGATCTGCCTGGCCCTGATCGTCCTCGCCCACCTCTACTACGAACGGCGGCTGGCACCGGTCGGAAGCAGTACCTGAGCGCGGTGCCGGGCTCAGGCGTGGCGTGCGATGAACGTCAGGGCGGTCTCGGCGACCTCGCGCCAGCCGTGGTCGATGGTCAGGGCGTGACCGCGCTCGGGGATCTCGACGAACTCCGTCGTTGCGGGGTTGTTCCGGTACTGCACGTACGCGGCGTGGGCGAGAGCGCGCGGGACGGTGTGGTCCTTCTCGCCGGAGACGATCAGCAGGGGTCCGCGGTGCGGGTTGTCGACGTCGACCGCGGCCTCGGTGCGCGGGTTGAGGTTCGCGGCGGCCGCCTGCCAGAGCGGCAGGCCCGGCGCGGGGACGGCGAACTCGTCGTAGAGGGCCTTGGCCTCGTCCTCGTCGACGGCGTTGGCGAAGGCGTAGCGGAACTGCTCGTAGGCCAGCGGGACGGCGCGGTGGCGGGTCGCCGGGTGGCCGAGGATCGGGCTCCCCGCCTTCAGCGACGAGATCGGCAGCGGCAGCACCCCCCGGAAGGGGGCGGGATCGATCGCGACGGTGGCTACCGACAGGCCCTCGCCCGCGAGGATCTGGGCGAAGAGGCCGCCGAAGGAGTGCCCGACCACCGCGGGGGGCTGGTCCAGCTGCCGGATCAGCGCGCCGTAGTGCTCGACCACCTGCCCGACGCCCTTGTCGGCGAAGACCTCGGGGCGCGCGTTCGCCTCGTCCACGGTGGCGGGATCGTCGGGCCAGCCCGGCGCCAGGGGCGCGTAGCCCGCCTCGCGGAACACCTCCTGCCACCGGTCCCAGCTGGAGGGCAACAGCCACAGGCCGTGCACGAACACGACCGGACGGCGACCCGTGGCGTTCGCCTCCCTCACCAGTGCCTGGTCGTGCTCGAACAACTCCGCGTCCATGTCGACGGCCCTCCGCTCGCTCGGTGCGGCAAGCGTGGCCCGGGCGCGGGCGGAGCGACATGACCGACGGCGCCACGGGCTCGGCCGAGCGTGCACGTTGTCACGGGTCGGTCGGCATGCCGAGGCACTATCATGGCCGCTCCCGCCCGCGACCGACCCGACCGGCGGAGCCATCGTGACCCTCCTGCTCGACACCGCCGGGATCCCGGCCGGCCGGCGTGACGACGCCGCCCGCGCCGTCGTCGAGCGGATGAGCGTCCCGACCCAGGTGTCGCTGCTCGGCCCGGAATCGCTCACCACGCGGATGGACACCTGGCAGCTGGGTCGGGTGAGCGCGCTGCGCAACGACGGCCGGGCGGTCCGGCTGCTCCGCACCGCGCGCCACGTCCGCCAGGAGGCCCCCGAGGTGGTGTCGATGATCGTCCAGCTCCGGGGGCGATGTCTGCACCGGCAGGGCGGTGGGACCCAGGTGACCCACGCGGGGGATCTGGTCCTGTGCGACCTCACCGGCACGTACGAGTCGGACACCGGCCCGGCGACGCTCGCGACCTACATCTCCTACCAGGACCTCCGCGTCGACGTCGACGTCGCGCGACGCGCCATGCACCGGCTGCGCGCCAGCCCGCTCTACGACCTCGTCCGCCATCACCTGTTCCACCTCGACCGCAGCGCGGAGGTCGTCGGGGACGGCGTGGCCGCACTCTCGCTCGGAACGGCCACGACCGAGCTGGTCAGCGGGCTGCTGACGTCAGCGGCCGAGCACCCGGCACAGCGGGACGTCCTGCACGAGACGCTCCCGGCGCGGATCGAGGCCTACATGCGCCTGCACCTCGCCGACACCGCCCTCACGCCCGAGCTCGTCGCGCACGCCCATCACATCTCGGTGCGGACGCTGCACCGCGTGTGGTCCGGGCGTGAGACCACGCTCATGGAGTGGGTGACGCGTCAGCGGCTCGACGGGGCGCGCCGCGAGCTGGGGGACCTGCCGGCGGCCACCGTGGCCGCGATCGCCCGGCGGTGGGGCTTCTTCGATCCCGAGCACTTCAGCCGCCGGTTCCGTGCCGCCTACGGGATGTCCCCGACGCAGTGGCGCAGCCACTCCGTGGGCGGGGCCCCGTAGACCGCGCGGAAGCGCCGTCCGAAGTGGGTGGGATCGGCGAAGCCCCACCGCCTCGCGACGGCGGAGACGCTCACCCCCGGCCGGCTGACGAGCAGTTCACGTCGGATGTGCTCGAGCCGCTGCCGGATGATCCAGTCGGCCACCCCACCACCCGGCTCACCCCACGCGTTGTACAGGGTGCGGAGGGAGATGTTGTGGGCGGCGGCGATCCGGTGCGGCGTCAGATCGGCCTCGTGCAGGTGCGCCTCGACGTAGGCGACGATCCGGGCCCGCAACGTCTCGTGCAGGACGTCACGCTCCCGGCGGTCCCCCGCGGCGGAGACGATCAGGGCCCGCGTCAGATCGGTCGTCGCCGCCCCCAGGTTGACCGCCACGGCCGAGGGTTCCGCGATGTCCCCCATCGCCGCCGACAACCGCACGAGGTGCCCGCGGACCAGGGGCAGCAGGGGGCTGGAGATCAACCGGGGAATGGCCGCCCGCACGACATCGACGGGGACCCCGAGGTCGGCGTGGGAGATGTGCGTGGTAAACGAGCTGCCGCTGCGCCCGGCGTGGGAGAACACGTAGGGCGTGCTGAAGTCGACGACGACCACGCCGTTGCGGCCGAGAGCCTGTGCCACGCCTCGTGCGCGGTACCGGCTCCGGCCGGGCGACAGGGCGATCGCCACGAGGTCCGGCGCATCCCGGCGCACGTCGTGCTCGGTCCGCGTGAGCGTGAGACCCGTGCCGACCGTGCGCAACACGCGGGTGGCGCCGAGCTGCCACGCCTCCGCACGGAGACTCACGAACTCGGCGCGCTCGTTCAGCGCGACCCGACGCCGTGCCCCGCTGTTGGCGATGGCCTCGCGCACGAGGCCGGAGCGCTCACCGGCGGGATGAGCCGCGGCGTCCAGAACGACGGCCATCCGCGCCCCTTCCTCCACACTCCGCGTCGTCGCCACCGATGGTAGGTCGCGCCGTCGTCTACGGGGCAGCCTGTCGGTCGATCCAGGTGCCGACGGCGGTGACGCCACGGTCGATGACGCCGAGGTGGTCGGCACCGGCGACGGTGCCGGTGGTCGCGTGCGGGGCGTGCCCGGCCCAGGCGAGCACCTTCGCGGCGTCGAGCACCTCGTCGGCGGAGCCGATCCAGACGCCGACCGGCTTGCGGGTACCGGCGAGGATCGCCGCGCTGTCGTCGGCGTTCTGGGCGATGGCCATCGTGGTGGTGTAGCGGCTGACGAGCCCGGCCCGGTCGATCTCCTCCTGCGTGTAGGCGAAGCTCACCGCGTAGGCGTGGGCGTCGACCAGGCCGTTGGTGACCACGTCGGCGATCAGCGCCCGGTGGCTGATCGTCGCGAAGTTCGACCCCTCCGACTGCACCTCGGTGTCGGAGTGCAGGCCGAAGTCGGGCGCGAGGTAGACGTAGCCGGCGACGTAGGGGTCGATGCGGTCCTCACTGTTGAGCACCAGTCCCGCGCCCGCCGAGTGGCCACCGACGTACTCGGGCACGAGCGGGTCGGCGTGCTTCACGAACTCGACCGCGCTCCGGGTGTCGGCGAACATCTGGTCCCGGCTGGGTGCGTCGCCCCGGGGGCCGCCGGACCGGCCGTGGCCGCGCATGTCGAACAGGTAGGTGGCGACGTGGTACCGCTCGGCGACCTGCCTGCCGAAGTCGAGGTAACCGGCCCCGGCGTTCGCACCCGACCCGTGGTAGAAGACGAGCGTGGCGACCGGGTCGGGCGGGACGTCGGCGAAGTAGGCCAGTGCGGTGCCGTCGGTCGCCGCGACGTACCCGGTCGGGTCGGGCTCCGGCGGCGTGGTCGGGCTCTGGTCGTCCTTCAGCGCCGGAGCGGCGGCCGACGCGGGCAGGTCGGCCGGCACGAGTGCGAACGCGAGCGCCGAGGCGGTGAGCACCGCCAGCACGCCGGCGGTGATCGGCACGGCCTTCCCCGGCGTCGGGCCGGGGCGGCGCATCCACCCGACCAGGGCCCAGGTCAGCAGGCCGACCGCGACGAGCGCGACACCGACCGCCCCGGCCGGCGGACGGGCGTCCGGGCCGAGCTGGACCACCCCGTCGACGACGGAGACGAACCCCGACAGGGTGAGGAGGACCCGCGCGAGGCTCATGGCGTGCTCCTTCCCAGCTCCGCTTCGACCGTGTCGCACCAGTCGATCGCGGACTGCGCGAAGGCGAGGCCGTAGTCGCGGATGAAGTCGGGCGTGGGGAGGGAGGCCTGCCGTTCCTCGTCGGGCCAGCCGGTCCGCGGCACGACCGGTTCGAGGTGATCACGCAACCACTGGAACGACGCGCGGCGTTCCCGGACGAGTCGGACCGCCTCGCTGCGGTCGAGCGATGCCGCGAAGAGGATCTTCACGAGGTTCTCGTCGCGGGTCTGGGGCGGCGCCGAGGGTTCCCGCAGCCAGGCCAGGAACGCCTCGCGGCCCTGTGCCGTCAGCCGCCAGACCTGCCGTGCCCGGGGCCCGTCGGGCTGGTCGACGGCCTCGATGAGGTCGCGCGCCGCGAGCATCTTGAGCTGCGGATACAGCTGGCCGTCGCTCACGCCCCAGAAGAACGAGACGGCCCGCTTCGCCGCCTCGCGGATCTCGTAGCCGGAGCGTGGGTGCGACGACAGGAAGCCCAGGATCGTACGGGCCGTGGGGGTCAGCTCCTCGGACACTGCAACCTCTCTGGCAGAGCTATATCTGCCAGAGATACTAGCAGTCGTTCGGAGGCTTCGAGGTTCGGCGGTACCGTCGAGCCCCTGCCCGATCGACGACGAGAGGCCGAGCCGTGTCCGTCTCCGTGTTCCTGCTCGACGACCACGAGATCGTCCGGCGCGGCATCGCCCAGCTGCTCGAGACCGAGGACGACATCCAGGTCGTCGGCGAGGCCGGCACCGCCGCCCAGGCCATGGCCCGCATCCCCGCCCTGCGCCCCGACGTCGCCATCCTCGACGTGCGCCTGCCCGACGGCGAGGGCATCTCCGTGTGCCGCGACATCCGCGCCGCCCTCGACCCCCCACCGGCGTGCCTGATGCTCACCTCCTACTCCGACGACGAGGCGCTCTTCGGCGCGATCATGGCCGGGGCGGCGGGCTACCTGCTCAAGCAGGTCGCCGGCGTGGACCTGGTCGGCGCGGTGCGCACCATCGCCGCGGGCGGATCGCTGCTCGACCCGAAGGCCACCACCACCGTGCTCGCCCGGCTGCGGGCCGGCCACGACCCGGTCGACCCCCGCTACGAGTCGCTCAGCCCGCAGGAGCGCCGCATCCTCGGGCTCATCGCCGACGGCCTGACCAATCGCCAGATCGGCGCCGAGATGTACCTGGCCGAGAAGACCGTCAAGAACTACGTCTCCTCGTTGCTGCACAAGCTGGGCTTCGCCCGTCGCACCGAGGCGGCTGTCTACGCCACCGAGCTGCGCCGCGGCGAGACCCGCTGAGGGCCTCGGTCAGAAGCGGCCTCCCTCGTCCGCTCCCGTCCGACCAGGTCGACGCTCGTCGCCGGGGCACGCCGCCACCGCGTCGGACGGCCCCTGCCGCCACGGACCGTCGTCACGTGTCCCGCACGATCACCGCGGCTCCCCGTCGGGGTCGGGCCGCACGATCGCGACCGGGCAGGCCGCGTGGTGCAGCAGCGCCTGGCTGACCGACCCCAGCAGCGTGCCGCCGAGCCCACCGCGGCCCCGGGAGCCGACGACGAGCAGCTGCGCGCCCACCGACCGCTGCTGCAGCACGTGGGCGGGCCGGTCGCGCTCGACCACCCGCTCCACCACGACGTCGGGGTACTTCGCGCTCCACCCCGCGAGGCGTTCGGCGAGCACCTGCTGCTCCTCGAGCGCGACGGCGTCCCAGTCGATCAGCGGCGCCACCGACGCGTCGACCAGCGTGTCCCGCCAGATGTGCACCGCCACCAGCGGGGCCCGGCGGGCGGCGGCGGCGTCGAACGCGAAGGCGAGCGCGGGCTCGCTGAGCGGCGAACCGTCGACGCCGACCACCACCGGGCCGTCGTCGGGTACGGGCCCGCCCGGTCGCGCCGCGCGGACCACCACCGTCGGGCAGGCGGAGCGGGCCGACACCCCGGTGGCCACGGACCCGACGAGGAGCCGGGTGATGCCGGCCAGGCCGCGGTCCCCGACCACCAGCAGCTGGGCGCCGGCCGACTCGGCGACCAGGCGCGGGACCGGCTGGTCGGGAAGCACCTCGGTGACGACCTCGATCCCCGGCACGGCCGCGGTGGCCGCCGCCGCCGCGACCGCCAGGCGCTCACGCGCCGTCCGCAGCAGCACCTGGCCGTACGACGGGTCGACGTGGTCGCTCCCCGGCTCGTCCTCGACCGGCATCCAGCCGAACGCCTCGACCAGGCGCAGCCCGGCGTGCCTGCGCTGCGCCTCCCGAGCCGCCCACCGGACGGCGTGCAGGGCCGATCTCGACCCGTCGATCCCCACCAGCACAGGGCTGCTCATGATCTTCTCCTCGTCGACGGGTGCCGAGGCCGATCATGGTGCGGCGTCACCGCGCCGGGCAGGGTCCTCGGTCCCCTCCACCGCGCCGAGGGTCCCGTCGGCCTCGCAGCTGTGCGTACGCGAGCTCGCCCCAGCCCGCCCCGACCGGGCAACGACGTCGCACAGCCGCTCCTTCGGAACCGCCGGGCCGGGACCGGGGGGCGTTAGCGTCCCCCGGACCGACGAGGAGGCCCGGGTGCGCGCTCAGAACAGTGGTCGGCGACGACCGGCGGTGGTGATGATGATGACGCTGGGCGCCGTCCTGGCGGTGCTGACCGTCCTCCTGGCCGGTCCGGCATCCGCCGAGCTCAGCGACGCCGACGTCAGCGGGAGGACCATCGAGATCGCCGCCACGGCCGGGACACACGAGGGCATCGCGGTCGGCGCGGTCGAGCTCGCGAAAGACAAGTCGGCGGTCCCCACGGGGCTGACCGGGGTGTTCGAGAACTCCCGCATCGTCGTCACCTCCTTCCAGCGCGGCGTGTGGGAGGTACGCCGGGACCAGCTCGCCATCACCCTGACCTACCTCGGGAACGACGGTGCACCGTGGACGCTCCTCATCTACGGCAAGGTCATCCCGTCGCCCACCGGGTACAAACCCTTGTTCAACGGGCATTTCACCCTCAGCAACGGTCTCGACAGGACGATCCACGGCAGCGTCACGGGCCTGATCTCCCTGTAGGGGCCGGCCGGCCCCCGCAGCCGATCCGGGATCAGGACGGCGGCACTGCCAGGAGCCTCCCGGAGTAGATCGAGTAGCCGTCCACCCGACGCGCCACGGCGGTGGCCAGCGCCGTCGCGATCACGAGCGGCACCACCAACGCGAAACCGGTGTGGGTGAGCTCCAGGACCAGCACCAGCGCGGTCAGCGGCGCCTGCATCCCCGCACCGAGCATCGCGGCCGCGCCGATCATCGCGTACACCCCGACCGGGGTGCCGGGCCACAGCAGCGACCACGCGATCCCGAACGACCCGCCCAACGCCGCACCGGTGGCCAGCGTCGGGGTGAGCAGCCCACCGGAGGCGCTGCTGCCCAGGCACAGCGCGGTCACCAGCGGCTTGAGCACGAACAGCGCCAGCAGGAGCAGCACCCCGCTGTTCCCGAGGAACGCGTCGAGCGCGATGCCCTTCCCGTTGCCGAACAGCTGCGGGAAGAACTGCCCGACACCGGCCAGCACCCCGAACGCCCCGAGCGGCGCGACCAGCACCAGCTTCCCGCGAGCCCGGTGATGGGACACGAACGCGATCAGCCGGATGAACGCCACGGCCACCAGCCCGAACACCGGCCCGGCGACCACCGCCCACACCACCGCCGACACCGTGGTCGGGTAGTCGGGGACGCCGAGGTAGGTGGCCTGCGACGGCAGGTACACCCACGCCGTCACCGTCGCGACGCCCGAACACACCAGCGCCGGCAACGCCACCGGCAGCGTGACCACCCCGATCATGATCTCCGCGGTGAACAACGCCCCCGCCAGCGGCACGTCGTACACCGCGGCCAAGCCCGAGCCGGCCCCACAGGCCACGAGCAGCCGACGCTGGCCGGCGTCGAGGCCACCCCAGCGCGCCAGCAGGCTCCCCGACACCGCACCCATCAGCTTCGGCGCCGCCTCCCGCCCCAGCGACGCGCCGAGCCCGATCACGATCTCCGACAGCACCGCGGTTCCCAGGCTGCGCGGCCACGACAGCGGCGACCCGAACCAGGCGGCCTCGTCGGCCTCCGCCCGCTGGCCCGTCGTGAAGCGCCGCAACAGGTACCAGCCGACGCCGCCGATCACGCCCGCGACGAGCAACGCAGCCGCCCGCCGCACCCCGGACGCCTGCTCCACCCCGGACTGGAAGCTGCCGTCGTCGTAGCCGAACCCGATGTGCTCGACCGTCGTCAGCAGCACCATCATCGCCACCCCGAACAGCCCCGCCGCCACACCCGTGAGCACCACCGCCGCCCAGAACCGGGGCGTCAACACCGCCTCACCGTCGCCACAGGCATTGGGTTGCTCGGTGGCCCCACGCCCGGACGCGATCCGGCGCGGGATCAGCGGACGCGGCACCCGCATCCGCTCCGACGGGCGATCCGCGGGTTCGGGCACGTCCACAGTCTAGGACGGCATCCGGCCTGCCACCCCCTATATGTACGGACTATTGGAATGCCGTCTTCTCGCCGCGACGTGCTCGGCGGCGAGTCCGGGCCCTCACCTATCGAACACCGACCAGCAGAGGTCGTTCCGCAACCGCTGGTCGTCGAGCACGAGCCGGCGGATCGCTTCCGGGAGCTGGTCACGCTGCCACCGGCACTCACGCCGCCGTGCGGCCTCCCCCGCACCGTCGGGTGCGGCCGCGCGCGCAGCCTTGATCGCATAGGCAGCGGCACCGAGCTCGTGGGCGGCGACGTGCGCGACGGCCCCGGCCTGGCCCGCAGCGTAGGCCGCATGCCGGGCGGCTCCACGCAGGTCTCGCGCCGCGCCCATCGCGTGGCCGCCCGCGGCGCGGGCCTGCATCATCGTGACCTCACCGCGCGCCCAGGCGCGGGCGTGCTCGATCGCCTGACGCGGTCGCCGGTCCTCGGGTCGGACCGACTCGAACAGGCCGAGGACGTGCTCCGCGCACGCAGCTGCCCACAGAGCGAGAAGGCGGTGATCCGGATCGGTCAGGGATCCACCCCGGCGGATCGTCACGAAGCGCGGGTCCCGGGTCGTCGGAAGGATCATGACCGCTGATCCTCCGCGACGGATCCGGACGCGACGAGGTCCAGGACCGCGAGGTCCCGGCAACTGACAGCCAGCAGCGGGCGACCGTTCGGCGGGGTGAACGCCGCCAGGGCCCGGATCCCGCCCTTCCCCGTCCCCGACCGGTCGATCTCGACACGCGCCACCGGGTCCCACAGGTGGATCTCGCCGTCCTCGGCGTTCAGCTCGTCCAGTTCGGCTCCGGTGAGCTGCTCCCAGCGGTCGGCCAGGACGGCCGCGATCAGCTCCGGCGGCCACAGGCCGCCTGCGACGTCGGTCGGATCGAGGTCGTCGTCCACGACGGGACAGCGTGCCACGGCGGGCACCGGCCGAACTCGCCATCCGCCACCAGGACCTGGGCTCGGCCGCATGCAGATCCGCGACGGGCGGACAATTCTTCCGAGAGCGAGGAGGGAAACCCCATGGCTGCATTCCTGGTCATCGGCGGGGCGGGGCGGACCGGCGATCACGTCGTGCGACGCCTGCTGGACCGGGGGGACGAGCCCCGGGTGATGAGCCGCCGCCCCCGCCGTCCCCGACGCGGGGTTCCTGCCGTCATCGGCGACATCGCCGATGCGGACGCCGTCGCCCAGGCCGTCGACGGCGTCGACGGCGTCGTGGTCAGCATCGAACCGCCCACCGACGACGCCGGCGCGGACCGTGTCCTGCACCGCGGCGTCGCGCTGGTCGCCGACCGGGCGGCAGAACTGGGAGTTCCGCTGGTGCTGGTCAGCCAGATCTACGTCACCCGACCGGAGGCGATGCCGGGCATGGCCGGCGTCGTGGCTGCCCGAAGCCGCGGCGAGCAGGCGGTGCGTGCGGCCGGCGGCCCGTACACGATCATCCGCCCTTCGTGGCTGCACGACGGCCCGGCCGGCGGTGTCCACCTCGACCAGGGCGATCGCGGCGACGGCCGGATCGCCCGCGCCACGGTCGCCGAGGTCTGCGTCGCCGCGCTGGTCCATCCGGAGGCGAACGGCCGCACCATGGAGCTCTACGACGCCCCCGAGGTCGACCCGCCCGATTGGCCTGCCCGGTTCGCCGTCCTGGCCCGTGACCGCGCCGCGCACCACGGTCGGCCGGCGTGACGGCGTCGCCCGGGCGCGCACCACTGGCCGTGGTGACCGGCGCCAACCGCGGCATCGGCCGCGAGGTCGCACGGCAGCTCGCCGACCACGGCCTGCAGGTCGTCGTGTGCGCCCGGGACGCTGCAGCGGCGAAGCAGGTCGCCGACCGGCTCCCCGACGCGCTGGCTCATCCCCTCGACGTCGCCGACGACACGAGCGTCGCGACGCTGGCCGAGTGGCTGCGCGGGCAACCGGGCGGTCTGCAGGTACTGGTCAACAACGCCGGCGTGCACTACGACGCCGGACAACGTGCCGTCGACGCCGACTGGCGAACCGTGCGGGAAGCGATGGAGGTGAACCTGTTCGGCGCCTGGCGCACCTGCCGCGCCCTGCTCCCGCAGATGGGTGGCCCCGGACGCGTGGTCAACGTCTCCAGCGGTGCCGGCTCCTTCGCCGAGACCGGTGGCGCGGGCGGCACCCCCGCCTACGCCGTGTCGAAGGCGGCGCTGAACATGCTCACCGTCAAGCTCGCCGCCGATGTCGCCCGCCGCGGCATCCTCGTCAACGCCGTGTGTCCCGGCTGGGTCGCCACCGACATGGGCGGCTCCGGCGGGCGTCCGGTCGCCGAGGGCGCCGCAGGCGTGGTCTGGGCCGCGACCCTGCCCGACACCGGACCCACCGGCGGGTTCTTCCGCGACGGCCGACCGATCCCGTGGTGAAGCGGGTGTGTCGCACCCGGCGACAACAGGAACCGGTCTGATCGTGCTGCGCCGCTGCGGTGGGTCGACGACCCTGGACCCTGTCCCGCGGATCTCCAGCCGGCATGGATCCGCGGGACAGGCGCTGGTGTCCTGAGTCGTCGGGGTGCGGTACGCCGTCCCGGCATCCGCAGGTGATCGTGCTGTCCGATGATGAACGGGCCCAGTTGGAGTCCTGGGCTCGTCGCAGGACGAGCGCGTCGGGTGTGTTGTGGAGCCGGATCGTGCTCGCGGCCGCCGAGGGTGGGTCCACCGCGACGCTTGCCGAGCGCCTCGGGGTGGCGTGCGCGACCGTCCTGCGCGCGATCGACGCACAGGTCCCCCGCGATCTCGACATCCACCTCGCA
>CAXTTN010000056.1:15056-27965 GCA_964247105.1 uncultured Pseudonocardia sp. | reverse complement strand
CACCGTGGCGACACCGACGATCAGCCGCATCGACCTGTTCGCCGACGCCGTGATCGCGACGGCCGTGCCGCTGGAGGGCGAGCAACTGGCCCTCGCTCCGGCCGCGGCCGTGGCGGCCGAGACGAAGCGGATGAGGGCGCAGCTCCCGCGCTGAGCTAGTCCTCCAGCCAGGCGAGGATCTGCTCGGTGTGCTCCCCCACCGCCGGGATCGGGTCCAGCCGCGGCGGGCGTCCGGGCAGCGTGATCGGCGGCAGCAGCGTGCGCACCGGCCCGACGGGCGAGCCGACGTCGATCCAGCGGTCGCGCGCGGCGAGCTGCGGGTGCTCCAGCACCTGCGCCACCTCGCGACGGCGGCCGTAGGCGATCCGGGCGTCGGCCAGCCGGGCGGTGAGCTGTTGCCCGGTGAGGCCGCCGAGCACCGCGTCGATCTCGGCGTGCAGCGCGGGCCGGTTCGCCACCCGCCGGGCCCCGGCGTCGAAACGCGGGTCGACGGCCAGCCCGGGACGGCCCAGCACCCCCGCGCAGAACGCCACCCACTCGCGCTCGTTCTGGATGCCGATCACCACCTCGGTGCCGTCGCCCGCCGCGAACGTGCCGTAGGGCGCGATCGCGGCGTGGCTGGTGCCCCGCCGCGGCGGGGCTGCGCCCGAGCCCGCCGTGTACTGCAGCGGGAACCCCATCCACTCGACGAGCGCGTCGAACAGGCTGATCTCCAGGTGCGTGCCCGCGCCGGTGCGCTCGCGGTCGTAGAGCGCGGCGAGGATGCCGGAGAACGCGTACATGCCCGCGGCGATGTCGGCGGCGGGGATGCCGGCCTTGGCGGGCTCGTCCTCGCTGCCCGTGACCGACACGAGCCCCGCCTCGGACTGGATCAGCAGGTCGTAGGCCTTCGCGTCGCGGTACGGGCCGTCCGGTCCGTACCCGGAGATCGAGCAGGTGATCAGCCGCGGGTGCCGCTCGCGCAGCTCCGCGGCCCCCAGCCCGAGCCGCTCGGCGGCTCCGGGGGCGAAGTTCTGGACGAACACGTCGGCGCGCGCGACGAGGCGGGCGATCGTGTCGCGGTCGGCCTTGAGGTCGAGCGCGATGCTCTCCTTGGAGCGGTTGAGCCACACGAAATGGCTCGACATGCCGCGGACGGTCGCGTCGTAGCCGCGGGCGAAGTCGCCGTCGCCGGGCCGCTCGACCTTGATCACCCGCGCGCCCAGCTCGGCGAGCTGGCGGGTGGCGAAGGGGGCGGCGACGGCCTGTTCGCAGGAGACGACGACGATCCCGTCCAGGGGCAGCACGCCCGTGATCATGGAGCCAGCGCCACCACCTCGTCCAGCCCGGCCTGCAGGCCCTCCAGCAACACGTCGGGGAGGGTCACGGCCGCCCGGTCGACGTTGACGCCGATGCAGCAGGTGCCGTCGTGCGAGATCAGCGTGATCATCGCCGCGCAGCCGGGCAGCGGCCCGAACGGGTACATGCGGGTGATCCGCGACCCGGCGATGAACACCGGGTGCGAGACGCCGGGCACGTTGCTGGCCTGGACGTCGTTGGCCGCGGTCATGCGCCCGGACACCGCGCCCACCAGCGCGCCGGGCAGCAGCGCCAGTGCCGGGGCGAGCAGCCCGACCGCGTCGACGGTCGTGCCCGCCCGCGCGTCGAGGACGAAGGCCCGCACCCGGCGGACGCGCTCGGCGGGATCGGGCTCGTCGAGCGGGGCCGGGAAGCGGGCTCCGGTGAAGCGGTTGCCGCCCTGCGGGTCGTCCTGGGTGCGCAGGCTGATCGGGATGCCGATCGGCAGCGTCGTGACCTCGGGTGCGCCCATCGCCCGGTGGTAGTGCCGGAACCCGCCCAGCACCGCCGCGAGGAACCCGTCGCCCAGCGACCCGCCCGCCGCCTTCGCCCCCGCCTTCAACGCCGCGAGCGGCACCTCCAGCACCTCGAAGTGCCACTCCCCGCTGCGCGCGGCGAGGAGCGGCGAGCCCGGCGGCCCGGGCTCGACCACCCGCCCCAGCGCCCGCGCACCGTCGAAGACCCGGGACGCCGCGGCGAACGGCCTGCTCAGGGCATGGGCGCCGCGACGCAGCACCTCGCCGGGCACCGCCCGCACGGAACGCTCGACCTGCCCGGCCAGGAGCCCGACCGGCGACGCCTGCCCGGCCGTCGGCAGCGGCGGCTCGGGACGGCGCGGGTCGTGGTCGGGGGTGCGGCTGTGCAGCCGCGCCATCAGCTGGACGGCGCCGAGCCCGTCGGTGGCCGAGTGGTGCGTGGTGACGACGTAACCCGCGCCGCCGCCCGCGAGACCCTCGACGAGCAGCGCGCGCCAGAGCGGCCGGTCCCGGTCGAACGGGGCGGCGGCGAACTCGGCGGTGACGTCGAGCAGCTGCCGCATCGACCCGGGCACCGGCAGGTGCACCCGCGACAGGTGGTGGCCGAGGTCGAGCTCGTCGACGGTCACCCAGGTGGGCGCGCCGACGCCGAGCGCCGGGTCGAGCACCCGCTGGCGCAGCCGCGGCACCATCCGCGACGCCCACTCGTGCGCAGCCCGCAACCGCTCCCAGTCGGGCGCGTGATCGAGCATCTCCAGCACCGTCACGTTCGAGCGCAGCCGCGGATCACCGCTCTCGCCGCGCCACATCGCGGTCTCCAGCGCGTTCATCTCGGGCGCGGTGCCCCAGTCCAGGGGGGCGTCGACGGGCCCGGACGGCCCGTGCGTCACCGACACGGGGCCACCGGGCCGCTGGCCGTCCCAGCCCGAGAGCGTCTCGACGTAGCGGTCGCGCACCTCCTCGACGTGCTTGTCCAGCTCGTCGACCGTCCAGTCCGCGGTCGGGATCGGCGGCAGGACCGCGACCTGCACCGTGCCCTCGCGGACGGTCGACGCGCCGCGCCACATCAGCTCGCCGGCGTTGCGGATCACGATCGGGACGATCGGCACGCCCGCCTGCATCGCGACGTGGAACGCGCCCTTCTTGAACCGCCCCAGCGCCGGCGTGGCCGAGCGGGTGCCCTCCGGAGCGATCACGAGCGACACGCCCTCGCGCAGCCGCTGCACGGCGGGCTCCAGGGCGGCCCTGGCCGACGCGGTGTCGGAGCGGTCCACGAACGCGACGTCGGCCAACCGGAACGCGAGCCCGAAGCCCGGGACGTTCGCCGCCTCCTTCTTGGCGACCGCGGAGAACCCGCTGCGCAGCAGCTTGGCGATGATGATCACGTCGAGCTGGCTCTGGTGGTTGAACAGGAACACCGCGGGCCGGGTGTCGACGAGGTGCTCGGCCCCGCGGACGTCGAGCTTGACCCCACCCAGCGCCGTGCCGAACTCGCCGCCCAGGGTGAGCGCGAGGTCGACGGCCTCGCGGCGGGTGCCCGTGCCCACCAGCGCGTTCACCGCGCCCAGCGCGATGCCGGTGCCGAAGCCGCCGAGCGTCCCGCCGACGACACCGAGCGTGCGGGCGATCTCGCGCGCGCCGGGCCGGCCCCGGGAGCGGAAGTGCGCGACCGGCCAGTTCCTCCGGGCCGCGGCGGCCGCGAGGCCCGGCTCCGGGTTGAGCGCGCGCGACCGGCCGACGGCGGCGAGGAAGGCCTCGTCCTCGGTGCCGTTGGAGTAGGCGTAGCTGCCCGCCATGTCGATGCCGTGCGCGGCCCCGAACTCCCGGACGGCGGCGGCCTTGCCCGCGCGCCACAGCGGCGGGCCGCCGGGACGCCCGGTGCACAGCCCGTTCTCGATCTCCACGGGCGTCACCAGCACGTGCTCGACGCCCATCGCGCGCGCCGCGGGCTCCACCTGGAACCGCGTGGCCGAGGACGCCAGCACGACGGTGTGCCCGGCGCGCCGGTGCGCCTCGACCAGCCGCCACGCCTCCGGGTAGAGCGAGCCCGCGATGCCCTCGGACCAGAGCCGCTCCCCCAGCTCGACCAGCTCGTCCTCGCTGCGCCCCGCCCACGAGCGCATGCCGAGCACGAAGAACCGCTCGAAGTCCTCCTCGGTCGTCACGCCCCGCAGCCCGATGAGCAGCATCCGGCCGATGTCGGCGGGGGTGACGTGCCCGGAGCGCAGGTGGTGGCGGGCGAAGGCGCCGAGCGAGTAGCCGTCGATCAGCGTGCCGTCGAAGTCGAAGAACGCGGCGATCCCGGGGCCTCGCGGTCCCGCCTCGACGTCGGCGATCAGCCGGGCCTCGTCCCATTCGCCGTCAGCGCTCATGTTCGACTCGCAAGCTCGTCTCAGGGCTCAACACCCACCACCTCCCGCCGCTGAGCGGCGTCGATCTCGTCGATCCGGGCCACCCGCGCCACCGTGTCACGCAACTGCGCGGCGAACGCCTCGCGGCGCGCGCGCAGCTCGTCACGGCCGGCGTCGACCAGGTCCCGGTTGGCCGCCAGCTTCAGCGCGCTCGCGAACAGCTCCCGCGACAGCGACTCCGGCCCGTGCAGCCTGCCCTGCAGCAGCATCTGCTGGCCCACGCCGCCGCACTCGTCGAGGAACTCCTTCTCCACCACCGGTCTCCGCGGGTCGCGGGCCGCGAGCCGCAGCGCCACCACGAGCTGCGCGTCCAGGAACGAGCGCAGCACGCGATGGGCGATGAGGAAATCGGCACCGGCCAGTGCGGCCTCGCCGTCGAGGCTCTCGCACGACGCGCCCAGGCGCGCCAGCTCGGCGGTGAGGTCGGTGCGGTAGGTCTCGCGGTCGGGGAAGAAGAACTCGAACTTCAGCAGGTCGCGCAGCGCCATGGCGTCGTCGAAGCGACCGGCGGGCTCGGTGAGCAGCACGAGCTCGGCGATCGCGCGGTCGACGAAGTGGTGGATGGCGCTGTTGCGGTAGAACGCGGCGATGAGGTGCTGGCCGCGTTCGATCGCGTAGACGGGTTCGTCGCCGCCGGTGTAGGTGGTGACGACCTTGGACTGCGTGAGCGCCGCCAGCACCCGCCGCACGCCGGACTCG
The DNA here is from genome assembly GCA_964247105.1 of uncultured Pseudonocardia sp. Taxonomy (GTDB): domain Bacteria; phylum Actinomycetota; class Actinomycetes; order Mycobacteriales; family Pseudonocardiaceae; genus Pseudonocardia. The sequence continues at coordinate 23,041 of CAXTTN010000056.1, read as the reverse complement.
CTGTTCAGGGCGTGGGTGGACCCCACGAGGCCGCGCTTGTCCAGGTAGGCCTGCACGGGCTGCAGGACGCGCCGCACCTGCCCCAGCGTCAGGGCGCGGTCGCGGACGCCGAGCAGCGCGAGCGTCACGAGCGCCGTCGCGACCACGGGCGTCACGCGGTTGATGCCGACCGACACCTCGAACGCGACCTTCTGCAGCGCGAGCCGGCGCGCGGCGTCGTCACCCGGTTGCTCCGGCAGCGCCCCGCGCAGCGAGATGGGGTCGGCGAACCGGACGTAGGCCGAACCGATCGGCGAGAGCTGCGCCCTCGCGTAGCGGGCCAGCCAGGCCAGCCCCTCGCCCTTCTTCGGCGCCCCGACCTGCTCGGCGGCCATCGCCGAGACCTCGCGCAGCTGGTCGTAGGTGATCGACACCGGCACGAGGTAGACGTCCTCGGTGCGCCCCTGCTCGACCGCCTCGGCGACGTTGGCCAGCAGCCCGTAGCGCGGCGGGCGGAGCTTGCCCGTCCGCGAGCGGCCGCCCTCCATGTACCACTCCATGTTGAACCGCTTCGAGAGCAGGAACGCGAAGTACTCGCGCACGGCGAGCTTGTAGATCTCGTCGTCGCCGAAGCTGCGCCGGATGAACACGATGCCCGCGCGCTTGGCCAGCGGCCCGACGGGCCAGAAGCGCAGGTTGTCGCCGCCCAGCACGTGGTTGCGCGGGAAGTCGTGCTCCGCGAGGACGTCGGCCAGCAGCAGCGGATCGGCGTAGGAGCGGTGGCTGGGCAGGAACACCAGCGCGTGGCGCTTGTTCAGCTCGCGCAGCTTGGCCAGGCCCGCGTCGTCCACCTCGACGTTCCAGGCGCGGGAGTGCAGGGGGCGCAGGACGCCGGAGAGCAGGTCGACGGCCATCGGGCTCATCGACGCCACGAGCCCGTGCAGGTCGGTCGCCGCCCGCGCCGCGACCTCGGCCTCGGGCAGGTCGAGGCGCTCCGCCAGCGCCCGGACCTCGCGGCGGAACTCCGGGCTGCCGTCCACGGCCTCGACGATGTGCTTGGGCACCTTGTAGCGGTCGCCCACGAGCGCCCGCTCGGCCCGTTCCAGCGCGAGACCGGCCTGGCGGGCGACGAAGTCCCCGAACGCGAGATCGGCGCCCGCGGCCCGGCGGCCGAACCGTCGCCGCAGGTCCGCGACGGTGGCGGCCTCGGCGACGACCACCGCGGCCCGGTCCGGCTCGCGCCGGGCGATGCGGGCCTGGGCGCGGAGCGGAGGGTGGCGCGGGTTGGTGAGCGAGACGACGTCGCGCACGCGCACCCGCCGCTGCCCGGCCCGCTCGCGCGGCAGCCACGCCACGCGCACGGGCGTCACGACGGCGTCGTCGCCCAGGCCGGACAGCGGCTGGGCCAGTGCGGACCCGCGCACCGGCAGCACGGCCGCCGGCCGCATCCCGGACTGCGCCAACCAGTCCTTGACCAGACCGCGCTCGACCTCGCTCACGACGTCGACGAGCACGACCACCGGAGCCCCGTCCGCTGCCACGTCCATGTGTGCCCTCCCCGTCCGCCCACATCCTGTCCCATCCGCGCGTCCGGTGGAACGCGCCGGCCGCCGCCCCGCGACGCGCGCGCCCCCGGTGCGGCGGCACCCCCCGCCGAACAGGTGTGCCGGGGCCCACACACCCCCTGCAGACTCGACACGCCCCGTCGACGAGGGGTCTTGCGTCGGGCGGGGGGTGCGGGCCGGCAGGGGTGTGGTCGACAGCCGCCGGGGGCCGCGCATCACGGGCACCGGGCCGGTCACACAGCGGTAGGGTCGGCGGCCGTCTCACCCCGTCGAGCGTCCGGAGCGCCTATGAAGATCACACACCTCGTCCCGACCCTCCACCCCGGTGGCCCCGAGATCGGGCTGAGCGACCTCGCCGGGGCCGCGCGGGAGGTGGGGATCGAGATGCACGTGATCGCGATCGCCTCGACGTCGGACACCACCGAGGTCAGCGCGCTGCGCCGGGCCGGGGTGCCGGTCGACGAGCTGGGGCTGGCCCCGTGGGACCCGCGGGCGGTCACCCAGACGGCGAAGCTGCTGCGCGACCACCACGCCGAGCTGGTGCACACCCACCTGCCTCAGGCCGACGTCGTCGGCGCATCGGCGGCGGTGCGCAACCGGATCCCCGCCGTGTCGACGCTGCACCGCGTCGGGACCGAGGTGGCCGACCGCGCCGACCGGCTCAAGCGCACCGCGCGCATCTTCGCCCGCCAGCGGTTCATGGCGCGCACGATCGCCGTCTCCCAGGTCCAGGTCGAGTGGTACCACGGCCTGGGCGGCCCGCAGACCGACATCGTCGTGGTGCCCAACGGGGTGACCGATCCCGGCGAGGCCGACCCGGCCGCCCGGGCGCGGCGGCGCGGCGCGCTGGAGGTCCACGACGACGACGTCTTGGCGCTGTCGATGGCGCCGATGCGCCGCGAGCAGGGCCACGAGCTGCTGCTGGACGCGGTGGAGGCGCTGCCCGACGGGCTGCCGCTCGTCGTCGCGCTGGCCGGGGACGGCCCGCTGCGCCCCTGGCTGGAGTCGCGGGTGGACTCCACCGACGCGCTCGCCGAGCGGGTCCGGTTCCTGCACCGCAGCCACCACCCGACCGAGCTGATGGCCTCGGCCGACATCGCCCTGCACACGTCCCGGGCCGGCGCGCAGCCCACGGCGCTGATCCGCGCGATGGCGGCGGGGCTGCCGGCGATCGCCACGCGGGTCGGCGGTGTACCGGAGCTGGTCACGCCCGGTACCGGCATCCTCATCCCGCTGTCGGCGCACGCGCTCACCGACGCGCTCGTCACCCTGACCGAGGACGCCGGGCGGCGCGCGCTCCTGGGCGCCGCCGCCCGCGCGCGCTTCCTCACCGCGTTCGAGGCCGTGGGCTGGGCGCGCCGGCTCAAGCAGGTGTACGAGTCGGTGCTCGCCCGTTCCTGAATCCGCTCGACGGGCGCGGCGCGACACCGGCACACTGGCGGCCCGTGACCCCGTTGCTGCGCCGCGCCACCGCCGACGACCTGCCCGCCCTCGCCGTCACGGACGGCCGCTCGTTCGGGTACCACCACACCGACACCGACGTCGAGGACTTCCGGCCGCTGTTCGACCCGCACCGGTTCCTGTTGGCATGCGACCCGGCCGACGGCGCGATCGTCGGCCTGGCCGGCTCCTTCCCGTTCGACCTCACCCTCCCCGGCGGCGCGACGATGCCCGTCGAGGGCGTCACGTGGGTCGCGGTCAGCGCCACGCACCGGCGCCGGGGCATCCTGCGCGCGATGATGACCGACCTGCACCGCGGCTACGCCGAGGGCGGGGTCGCGGTGTCGCTGCTGACCGCCAGCGAGGCCGGCATCTACGGGCGGTTCGGCTACGGGCCGGCGACGGTCGAGCGGCTGGTCACGATCGAGCGGCGCCGGGCGGAGTTCCGGCCGGGAGCGCCCGACCCCGGCGGGGTCCGCTACGTCGACACCGACACCGCGCGCAAGCTCGCCCCGGACGTCCACCGCCGCTGGTGCGCCGTCACCCCGGGTGCGCTCTCGCGCAGCGACCGGTGGTGGGACAACCTCATGCTCGACCGCGAGCACCGGCGCTGGGGCGGCTCGGCGCTGTTCCACCTCGTGCACCCCGACGGCTACGCGGCCTACCGCACCACCGAGGACGGCGGCGCCCGCGTCGTCGACCTCTTCGCGGCCACCGACGACGCGCACGCCGCGCTCTGGCGGGTCCTGCTCGGCCTCGACCTCGTCGGCACGGTGACGGCCGGGGACGTGCCGGTCGACGACCCGCTGCCCTTCCTGCTCACGGACCCCCGGCAGGTGCGCACCGGCGGCCTCCCGGACGGCGTGTGGGCCCGGATCCTCGACGTGCCCGCGGCGCTGCGCGCCCGCACCTACGGCGCGGAGATCGACGTCGTGCTCACCGTCCACGACGCATTCCTCGACCGCGGCGGACGGTTCCGGCTGCGCGGCGGGCCCGAGGGCGCCACCTGCGAGCCGACCGACGCCGCGGCCGACGCCGAGATCGAGATCCAGGCGCTGGGATCGCTGCTGCTGGGTGGGCACCGGGCGCACACGCTCGCCCGGGCCGGCCTGCTCACCACGCTCGGGCCGGGTGTGCTGGCGCGGATCGGGGCGGCGTTCGCGGCGGAGCGGGAGCCGAGGTTCGGCACCCACTTCTGAGCAGACTCACCGGAACCTGCCCAGCGCCCGGCAGAAGACCAGGTTCTCGTAGACGGTGCCGAGCCGGAAAGTCCCTGCGTACAGGGGCTTGACGGTGCCGAAGAACCATGGAGGTGGCCACGTGATGGTTCCGCTGATGGTGGCGGTCCAGAGAACGTTGCCGTCGTCCCGGTAGTTGAGGGTGATGGTGAGCTCGTCATCGTCCGGCATCGACCAGGTTCCGCTGCGGAAACTCAGCGGGTAGTTCCGGTTGGTGGCGTAGATGAACCCGGAGAAGGACTGCTCGTTCGGGTCTGCGTCCGGGGCGGGCGCGTCGACCTGGCCCGTGGCGAGAAGACGCAAGGGACCGCTTACCACGGCGACGTTCGGGCACGTGACGACGAGCTCGACGGTGCGGCCGGCCACCCGCGCCGGGTTGGCCGACGCGACGTTCGGCAGGAGTACCGCCACTGCTGCGAGCAACGCGCAGCACGACGCCAGCGCTACCGACCGCCCGACCCTGAATGGCATGTCCGGGAGCGTGACGCCGTCGCCTCGCTGCCCGGCGGATCCGAAGCGGAGAGCCGCAGGCGGCGACTGCACATCTCTGCTGCCCGGGCCCGACAGAGAGGACCACGATCTCGGCCGGAGCGCTGAGGCTCGAGTAGCGGGGCCCGGCCGGGTATCAGGGCGTGGCCGGGGCGGCCGGCTTCACCGGCGCCAGGCAGAGCACGGTGCCGGGCTTGCCCTCGACGCCCTGCCAGTACGAGCTGGTGGCGTCCGGGAAGTCGGCGCAGGCGAACAGGCTCGCGTCGATGACGGTCTTGTTCTCCAGCTTGCCGGCCACCTTGAACTGGGCGGCGGGCTCGCTGCAGCCGACCACGGCGATGTCGTCGGTGCCGGTCTGGGTGACGCACTCTCCCACGGCTGCGGTGACCGGCTCCTGGGGGCCGGTGGCGAGCACCCAGCCCACGCCGCCGAGCGCGGCGGCGACGACGAGGATGCCGATGATCTTGCCGGCCTTGCCGCGCTTGCGGACGGGAACGGCGTTGGGGTCGTCCACGGGCGCGGGCGCGGCGGGCATCGGGGCCGCGGGCATCGGGGCCGGGGCCGGCCACGCCGGGCCGGAGGACTGCGCCGACGGCCACGCACCCGGGCCGGGCTGCGGCTGCGCCGGGGGCGGCTGGACCGGGCGGCGCTGGGCCGGAACCGGACCCTGCCGCACCGGGCCCTGCTGGGGCCGGGACGGGCCGGGGTGGGCCGGGAACTGCTGGGCCGAGTACTGCCGCGGGTGGGCCGCGGGGCGACCCTGGCCGGGCATCGGCGGGCGCGCGGGCGGTCCGGCCGGGCGGCCGCCGGCACCGGCGGAGGCGTACTGCTGCGGGATCTGGCGGCCGAAGTCGTTCATGGTGTCTCCCCTGGTCCGCGCCCTCGGGGCGCCGTGGGGAAGCATCCGCCCGCGAGGGGGTGCCGGGGCATCGCCGCGACGGGGCGGTTCGGGTACCCCTCGGGAAGGGTTTGCTTACCGTCCCGACACCCCGCCCACGTCCTAGAGTGCGCGCATGGGCACGCGGCGCATCGAGGACGGGATCGTGCGCGACTTCGGCGAGCGGGAGGGCGCGCGGGTCAACCTCTCCTATGGCGCCTACCTGCACCTCGACGAGCTGCTGTCCGCCCAGCACCCGGTGAGCCGTCCCGAGCACCACGACGAGCTGCTGTTCATCGTCCAGCACCAGACGTCCGAGCTGTGGCTGAAGCTGGTGCTGCACGAGCTGTACGCCGTCCAGGCCCACCTCGCCGCCGACGACCTGCGGCCCGCGCTGAAGGGCCTGGCCCGCGTCAAGCACATCCAGCGCACGCTGACCGACCAGTGGTCGGTGCTGGCCACGCTCACGCCGTCGGAGTACTCGGAGTTCCGCAGCTTCCTCGGCACGTCGTCGGGGTTCCAGTCCGACCAGTACCGGGCCGTGGAGTTCGTGCTGGGCAACAAGGACGCGGCCATGCTGGAGCTGTTCGACCACGACCCGCGGGCCCGCGCGCAGCTCACCGCGCTGCTGGAGCGCCCGAGCGTCTACGACGAGTTCCTGCGCTACCTGGCCCGGCACGGCCACCCCGTGCCCGCCACGCTCCTCCGGCGCGACGTGACCCGCGCCCACGTCTTCACCCCCGAGCTGGTGGGGGTGTTCCGCACGATCTACGAGGACGCCACCGAGCACTGGGAGGCCTACGAGGCGTGCGAGGAGCTGGTGGACCTGGAGGAGAACTTCCAGCTGTGGCGCTTCCGGCACCTGAAGACCGTGGAGCGCACGATCGGGGTCCGGCCGGGCACCGGCGGGTCGAGCGGCGTGGCGTTCCTGCGGAAGGCACTCGATCTCACCTTCTTCCCCGAGCTGTACGCGGTGCGCACGGAGATCGGGCGGTGACGGCCGACCGACCGGACGCCGCCGAGCTCGACGCCGCCGATCCGCTCGCCCGGTTCCGGGACCGCTTCCTGCCCAGCCCCGACGTCGTCGCCTACCTGGACGGCAACTCGCTGGGCCGCCCGCCGGTGGTGACGGCGGAGCGGCTGGAGCGGTTCGTCCGCGAGGAGTGGGCGGGGCGGCTGATCCGGGGGTGGTCCGCCGGGGGCGCGGACGGAGCCTGGATGGAGTGGCCGGAACGGGTCGGCGACCGGCTGGCCGCGGCCGCGCTGGGCGCGGCGCCGGGGCAGACCGTCGTCGCCGACTCCACGACGGTCCTGCTCTACAAGCTCGCCCGGGCGGCCGTGGACGCGGCCATGGAGCGCGATCCGGCGCGGCGCGAGATCGTCGTCGACACCGACAACTTCCCCACCGACCGCTACGTGCTGGAGGGCATCGCCGCCGAGCGCGGGGCCGTGCTGCGCTGGGTCGAGACCGACCCGGCCGCGGGCCTGACGCCCGAGCAGGTCGCCACGGCCGTGGGCCCGGCGACCGCGCTGGTGGTGGGCAGCCACGTCGCGTACCGCTCGGGGTGGCTGGCCGACGCCCCCGCGATCACCCGGATCGCGCACGACACCGGCGCGCTCGTGCTGTGGGACCTGAGCCACTCGGCCGGCTCGGTGGAGCTGGAGCTGGACGCGTGGGGCGTCGACCTCGCCGTCGGCTGCACCTACAAGTACCTCAACGGCGGGCCGGGGTCGCCCGCGTTCGCCTACGTCCGCCGCGCGCTGCAGCAGGTGGTGCGCCAGCCGATCCAGGGCTGGATGGGCCGCCGCGACCCGTTCGGGATGGGCCCCGGTTACGCCCCCGCGGCCGGGGTGCGCGGCGTCGTCAGCGGCACGCCACCGATCCTCGCGATGGTCCCGCTGCTGGCCGGGCTGGAGATGCTGGAGGAGGCCGGGATCGCGGCGGTGCGGGCCAAGTCGAGCGCGCTGACGGCGTTCGCGCTGGAGATCGTCGACGCCGACCTGGTGCCGCTGGGCGTCGAGGTCGTGTCCCCGCGCGACCCGGCGCGCCGCGGCGGGCACCTGACGCTGCGCCGCGCGGGGTTCCGGTCCGTGCTCGACGCGCTCTGGGAGCGGGGTGTGATCCCCGACTACCGCGAGCCCGACGGCATCCGGATCGGCCTGGCCCCGCTCTCGACCGGCTTCGCCGAGGTGGAACGCGGGCTGGCGGAGCTGCGCGCGGTGCTGATCATGGCAGGGTGAGGCCATGCAGACGAGCACCGCTGTGGTCACCGGCGCCGCCCGCGGCTTCGGCCGCGAGATCGCGGCCCGTCTCGTCGCCCGCGGGCACCGGGTCCTGATCACCGACCTCGACGCCGAGGAGGCCCGCGTTCATCTGATGGTTGAAGTACCAGGGGA
>CAXTTN010000056.1:0-15046 GCA_964247105.1 uncultured Pseudonocardia sp. | reverse complement strand
CCCAGGCTCTGGGCGCCACCGGCATGGTCGCGGACGCGCGCGTGGCCGACGACCACCGGAGGGTCGCCGCGGCCGCCGCCGAGCTGGGGCCGGTCGGGGTGTGGGTGAACAACGCCGGGGTCTTGCGCGCGGGCAAGGCCTGGGAGCACCCCGACGCCGACGTCGCGCTGATGATCGACGCCAACCTGTCCGGCGTGGTGCACGGGTCCCGGGCGGCCGTGGCGGCGATGCGCGGCCGCGGCGGCCACCTGCTCAACATCGCCTCGATGTCGGCGCACGGCCCGGTGCCCGGCCTCGCGGTGTACGCGGCGACGAAGGCGGGCGTGCTCGCGTTCAGCACGAGCCTGCAGGGCGATCTCGACCTGGAGCGGATCCCGATCCGCGTCCACGCGCTGTGCCCCGACGCCGCCGACACCGCGCTCGTGCGCGACGAGCAGTCGCACTGCGACACCGCGATCCTGTTCTCGCAGAAGGCCCTGCTCTCGCCGGGTGCGGTGGCCGACGCGGCGGTCGCGATGCTCGACGGCAGGCGGGTCGTGCGGTCGATGCCCGCCGGGCGCGCCGGCCTGGCGCGGATCGGGGGCCTGGTGCCGCGCGTCGGGCTGCCGGTGCTGGCCCGGATGCGGGCCCAGGGCGACAAGCGACGCCTCGCGGGATCGTGAGCAGCCCGGAAGAAGCCCTCCGAGTTGTTCACCGAACTCGTCGGGTCGAATGCTTCGGCCGGCTGAATCTGCCCAGCCGAACTCGGACATTGACATCGCGATCGTCCCGGTCGTCGTTCGGCTTGCGGGACGAGTGCTGGCGGTGTATATCGTATTTGGTTCAGTCGCCCCAGAATCGTCTGTTGAGTCGGGGGAAGAAGTCCTCGGGCGCTTCGTACGGGGCGCCGGTGAGCTCCCGCGCAGGTAGTCTCTTCCTGGCAGGAATGGGCTGTCCTGTGACACTTTCATACGCGCTGTCGGCGGCCATGATGAGGTCCCAGCTTCCCGGGAGGTCTCCGGCCTCGCGGATGCGGTCCGCTGCCCGCTGTGGGTCGGCCAGAGCCCGCTGGTAGTACCGCTTGCCTTGCCCGATGAGCCAACAACGGAAGTACTCGAACCCGTCATCGGAGCACCCGCCACCGGCGATCTCGGCGACGGCCCACAGTTCGCTGCGGTACGACTCCTCGAACCGGTCGCAGAAGAACTGGTCGAAGCCTGCGATCTCCTCGGGTGTCCGCTGGATCAGGAGATCCTCCAAGATTTCGGCCTGCCGGTCGGCCTGATCGCTGAGGTCCTCGTTGTCCGCGCTGGCCGCAAGTCGATGTGAGGTCTCGATGAGCTTCCAGAAGACGTCCGCGTCGATGGACGTCTCACTGGTGATGACGCGGTGGGCCGGGTAGGTTCCCGGCGGCGCGGCGACAGGCTTGGGCTTGGGTGGCTTGGGCTCCCGCTTGAGCCACTTCTCCCGGGTGGCGTCGACCACGGTGAGTTGCCCTCGCGGTGTCGCGAAAGCCAGCAGCCCGTCACGACCGCTTACGACGGCCGCCACCTCCCCCACAGCCAGTTGCCCGACGTAGGCAATGGGAACGATTCGCTGATCATCGACCTGCCACGGAGAGACGGCTGCGAACTGTGGGTGGGCCACGATCGTCGCGTCCCTGTACCGGACGCCGAGGCGACCGCCCTGATAGAAGAGCATGTGCACGGGCGGTCTACCGGTCAGCAGTTCATCCCCGGCCAGATTCCGCGTCTCCGCTGTTGATCCCCCGATCGCCGCCCATGACCCATCCTCGTTCAGAAGCGGCCACCGCGGCCCGTTCGGCGGCACCACCAGAGACACCGGCCCGACCAGATCATCGGCGGCCCAGGCCAGGGCGCCTCCGGGTCCAAGGCCGACCAGGTGCCCGCGCGGCGTGAACCCGATGCGGTCCAGAGGGCTCGGTACCGCAAGCGACGCGACGAGCTCCGCCCTCGCGACCGACCACACCAGCACTGTTTCAGCGGCCAACGCGGCGATGAGATCGCCGTGCCCCGCAACGCTCCTCACTCCTTCGCGCGCGACGGAGTGAGCATCGAGTAGCTGCACGCGGTCCGGCTCGCTAACGCCGTGCACGGCGACGACGAGCCGGTCTGCTGCACCGGACACCATCGTCCGGCCGCAATCGAGCGGAGCCACGCACGCGACCTCGAAGGGCACAGCCGCGGCAGGCCCGACCTGCCGGCCCTGATGCAAGTTCCACAGGACCACGGTCCGGTCCTCGAGCACCGCCCCCAACAGGCCGTCCGCCGGACGGCACACAGCGGCTGTCGCAGGCGTCGAGAGCGCAGCCGGCAAACGCTGGTCGCGAGGAAGTCTCTTCAACCGCACCCCGCCACGATAGACAGGCAGTCCGGACGTCTGGGATCCTGACCCGCCTGCTGGCCCGGTCACAGTGGCGCCGCCGACGCCGGTACCGCGCCGAGATCAGCCACTACCAGCGCCCCGGGTTCGGATCTCCAACCGCCTAACGATCGACGGTTGGAGTACTAGGCTCAGGAGATGACCGGGATCCGCTGGTGGAGGCCCGCGCTGCTCGCCGTCGCCGTGCTCGCGGCCGTCGCGGTCGCGGTGCTGGTCGGGGTGCCCCCACTGGCCGAGATCCGCGCCTGGGTCGCCGCGGCGGGGTGGGCCGGGCCCGTGCTGTACGCGGCGCTCTACACCGGGCTGTCGCTCACCCCGGCCCCGGCGAGCGTGCTCAGCGTCGGCGGTGGGGTGCTGTTCGGGCTGGCCGTCGGGGTGCCGGTCGTGATGGCCGGCGCGATCGCGGGCGCGCTGCTCGGCTTCGGGCTGGCCCGCCGCCTCGGCCGGGAGAGCGTCCTGCGGTTGCAGCCCGCCGCCGGTCGCCTCGCCCGGCTGGACGCGCTGCTGCGGCGCCGCGGGCTGCTGGCGGTCGTGGGCGTGCGGCTCGCGCCGATCGTGCCGTTCGCGGTGCTGAACGTGGCGTGCGGGCTCACCGCCCTGCGCTTTCGGGACTACGCGCTCGGCAGCGCCGTGGGCATGCTGCCCGCGGCCACGGCGTTCGTCGCCGTCGGCGCGTACGGCGGCGATCCCGCGTCGCTCCCGTTCGTCGTCTCCGTGATCGGGCTGGCGGCGGTGCTGCTGGGCGGCGCCCTGCTGGCCCGCCGGCACCGGGCGGCGGTGTGACGACGACGGTCGAGGCCATGCTGGTCGGGGGGCCGTGGGACGGCCACGTCGAGCGCGTGCCACTGGGCGCCGACGGGCTGCCACCGGCCCGCATCCCGCGCCACCGCGAGACCACCGTCTACACCGAGGACACCGGCCACATGCCCATCCGGATCCCGGAGCGGGGCTACCGCCGGCGGGGTCCGCACCCCGCGGGCGGCGAGCGGTGGATCTACGAACCGGACCCGGACGACCCGCTCAGCTGAGCCAGGCGGCGGCGTCGGGCGGCAGCCCCCCGTCGAGGGGCTCGGAGGCGAGCAGCACCTCGGAGCCGGGCGGGAGCGCGACCGGCTCGTCGGTCAGGTTCACCACGCAGGTCAGGCCCGACCCGCGGTCGAACGCGAGGACGCCGGGCTCGCTCGGGCGCCAGGTGAGCGCGCCGTCGACGGAGCGGCGCAGCCGCAGCGCCGCCCGGTGCAGGGCCAGCATCGAGCCGGGATCGGCCTGCTGCGCCGCCACGGTCACGGCGGCGAAGTCGGCGGGCTGCGGCAGCCACGGCACCGAGCCCGCGGGGCCGAAGCCGAACGGGCTCGCGGTGCCCTACCACGGCAGCGGCACGCGGCAGCCGTCGCGGCCGCGGTCGGTGTGCCCGGACCGTTCCCAGGTGGGGTCGGCCAGCACGGCGTCGGGGAGGTCCTCGACCTCCCACAGCCCCAGCTCCTCGCCCTGGTAGACGTACGCGCAGCCGGGCAGCGCGAGCATCAGCAGGGTGGCGGCGCGGGCGCGGCGGGTGCCCAGGTCGCGGTCCAGCGTCTCGACGGGCGGCAGGGCGGCCAGCGTGTGCCCCTTCGCGCCGGGCCGGCCCAGGCGCGAGACCGTGCGCACGACGTCGTGGTTGGCCAGCACCCAGGTCGCGGGAGCCCCGGCGGCCGCGGCGCCCGCCAGCGCGCCGTCGATGCCCTCGCGCAGCGCCACGGCGTCCCAGCCGGCGTCCAGGAGCGCGCCGGTGAACGCGGTGTGCAGCTCGTCGGGGCACAGGTAGCGGGTGAGCCGGCCGGGCGCGGGCACCCAGGCCTCGGCCACGAACACCCGCGGGCCCTCGGGGGTGCCGGCGTAGGAGTCGGCGACCGCGCGCCAGCCGCGGTAGATCTCGTGGACGCCGTCCTGGTCCCAGAACGGGTGCCCGTGGACGTCGGCGACCGACAGCAGCTGGCCGTGGTCGTCGCCGAGGTCGGGCAGCCCCGCGGCCTTGACGAGGCCGTGGGCGACGTCGATGCGGAACCCGTCCACGCCCCGGTCGAACCAGAACCGCAGGATCGACTCGAACTCGGCGCGCACCGCCGGGCTGGTCCAGTCCAGGTCGGGCTGGCCGGCGTCGAACAGGTGCAGGTACCAGGAGCCGTCCGGGACGCGCGTCCAGGCCGGGCCGCCGAACACGCTCATCCAGTCGTTCGGGGGCCGGTCCCCGCGTCCGGGCCGGAACAGGTAGCGCTCGCGCATCGCGGGGTCGCCCGCGAGCGCGGCGCGGAACCAGGCGTGCCGGTCGGAGGTGTGGTTGGGCACGATGTCGAGCAGCACGCGCAGCCCGGCGGCGTGCGCCTCCGCGATCAGCGCCGTCCCCTCCTCGGCGGTGCCGAACGCGGGCTCGACCGCGTAGTAGTCGGCCACGTCGTAACCGCCGTCGGCCATCGGCGACGGGTACCACGGGTTGATCCACACCGCGTCGACGCCCAGGTCGCGCACGTGTCCGAGGTGGGCCCGGATGCCGGCGACGTCACCGAGCCCGTCGCCGTCGCCGTCGGCGAAGCTGCGGATGTAGAGCTGGTAGACGACGGCGGTGCGCCACCATTCGTGAGCCACGGTCCCAGCCTGGCACGATCCGGCACCCGACGCCCCGCAGCCGTGGGGCGCTACGAGCGCCCGACCGCCGCGTCCACCGCCTCCGGCGAGAACACGCGCCGGGTCACCAGCCGGGCCAGCCCGCGGATGGTGGCGCGGTCGCCCAACGCGCTGCCCTCGACGGCCGGGCGGGCCAGCTCGGTGACGATGCCGTCGATCTCCCGGCGGACGCCGTCCACCAGCGCCGGGAGGACGCCCAGCGTGCCGCCGAGCACCACGCGGTGCGGGTTGACCGTGGTGACCGTGGTGGCGAGGGTGGCGCCGAGCACCGCGGCCGCGGCGGCGAGCTCGGCCGCGACGGCCGGCTCGGCGAGGCGGCCGCCCACCTCGGCGAGCGATCCGACGCCGAGCGGCGCCAACCGTTCCAGCAGCGCCCGGCCGGAGCTGTGCGCGGCCAGGCACCCGCTGCGGCCGCAGCGGCAGGCCCGCAGCGCCCCGGCGCCCGCGGCCCGCACGTGGCCGAGGTCGCCCGCCACGCCGCTCGCGCCGCGCAGCACGTCCCCGCCCACCACGATGCCGCACCCGATGCCCGTCGCGACCTTGACGTAGACCAGCGTCTCCTCGTCGGAGCGGCACTCCCCCACGGCAGCCGCGCGCGCGTCGTTCTCGACGACGAGCGGCCGGTCCCACCGAGCCCCGACGGCCTCGACGACGGCCCCGGCCGGCCAGCCGCTGAGCGTGGTCGGGTGCAGGATCGCCCCGCCGGCGGGGTCGGTCGCGGCCGGGACCCCCACCCCGATCCCGACGACCCGCTCGCCGGTCCCGTCCGCCACGAGCTTCTCCGCGTGCTCCAGGACCGGGCCGAGCACGGTGGCGGCTCCGTCCTGCACCCGCAGCGACACGGCGGCGCGGCGCAGCTCGGTGCCCAGCAGGTCGGTGACGCTGATGCGGGCGTGGGTCTGGCCGAGGTCGATCGCGAGGACGACCCGGCCGCGGTCCTCGAACCGGATCCGCCGCGCCCGTCGCCCGCCGGTGGCCCCGAGGCTCTCCGCCTCGTAGACCAGGCCGAGGCGGGTCAGCGTGTCGAGGCGGCCGACGAGGGTGCCGCGGGACATGCCGGTGCTCTCGAGGAGCTGCCGGCGCGACAGCCCGCCGCTGGTGCGGACGAGCTCCAGCAGGTACCCGTGGCTGGTGACTCCCGTCATTGCTCCTTGACACTACCCCAGTTCTGTCTTTCCCTTGGACAGAAGTCGGCACCATCGCCGTGGCCCTCGGAGGGACCCCCATGACCACGATGCTCGGCGCGGGGGTGCTCCGACCGGCCGCGGTGGCGGTCCTGCACCGCAACGACCTCGGCACCGTCACCACGGCGGCGCCCGACCTCTACCCGCACCAGTGGAGCTGGGACGCCGCGTTCGTCGCGATCGGGCTGGCGCGCGTGGACGTCGGCCGGGCCGTCACGGAGCTGCGCAGCCTGCTCTCGGCGCAGTGGTCGACCGGGATGATCCCGCACATCGTGTTCGCCCCCGGCGCCCGCGACTACTTCCCCGGGCCGGACCGCTGGGGTACCGACGACGCCCCGGCCAAGCCCGCCGGGGTCCAGACCTCCGGCATCTGCCAGCCCCCGGTGCACGCCGTCGCGGTGCGCCACATCCTCGACCGCGGCCGCGAGAACGGCGGGGTCGACCGGGAGGTCGCCGAGGCGTTCGCGGCGGAGTCGTTCGACGACCTCCTGGCCTGGCACCGCTGGCTCGCGACCGCCCGCGACCCCGGCGGCGTCGGCCTGGTCGAGATCCACCACAGCTGGGAGTCCGGGTTCGACAACTCCCCGCGCTGGGACGGGCCCTACTCGCGCATCGTCGCGGGCGAGGTGCCGGCGTTCGTGCGGCGCGACACGCTGCACGTCGGGTCGTCGGCGGAGCGCCCCAGCGACGAGGAGTACACGCAGTACCTGTGGCTGGTCGAGCAGATGCGCGCGGTGCGCTACGACGACCGCGCCGTCCTCGACACGATCGACTTCCGCGTCCGCGACGTGTTCTTCTCCGGGATCCTCGCCGCCGCCGCCGAGGTGCTGGCCGGCATCGGCGACGAGCTGGGCCGCCACGCCGACGCCGCCGAGCAGCGGCTGGTGGCCGCGCGGTTCCGCGCGGGCGTCGCCGCCACCGTCGACCCGGCGACGGGCCTGGCCCGCGACGTCGACGTGCGCGCGGGCGAGTGGATCGGCCCGCTCACCGTCGCCGGGTTCGCGCCGCTCGTCGCGGGCGGCGCCGACGGCCTGCTGGCGCGTCAGCGGGCGATCCTGCTCGGTGACGACTGGATGGGCCACCCGGCGCTGCGCCACCCCCTTCCGCCCTCGACGTCGCCGGCCAGCCCCGACTTCCGCCGCCGCACCTACTGGCGCGGGCCGGTGTGGCCGTTCCTCAACCTGCTGCTGGGCTGGGCGTCGGCCCGCGACGGCGCGTGGGAGCTGCGCGCCGTCCTGCGCGACGCCTCGCTCGAACAGCTGGGCGACCTGACCTTCGCCGAGTACTACGAGCCGATCACCGGGGAGCCGTTGGGGAGCCACGACCAGGCCTGGACGGCGGCGGCCGCCCTGGAGTGGCTCGGCGGCGCGCAGCCGGCCGGAGATCCAGCAGACACGCCTTAGCCGCACCAGGCAGCCGCAGCTCGAACCTTTCCCCGCCCGGACCGCCCGGGCCTGCGATTCCCCGCCACCATGCCCGATGGGCATTTCGACGGGGTGTGCGCCGTTCGGTCGGTTTGGTGGGCGGGGCCGACCGCCTCCGTCGACGGCCGCGCGCGTTTCGATATTTCGAGAGAGGGGATGGCAAGGATGTCGCGGCGGCCCGGGGGACGATTTCACTCACTCGTGATGCGCTGGTCGGGAGTCGCCTCCTGCTGTGCCGTCCTGGCTGCGACCGTCGTTCTGGTGCCGAACCGTGCGGCCGCCGACCCCCGGCGCAGCATCGCCGACGGCATCCTCCAGATCGTGGCCACGTCCCCGGACATCGGCCTGGCAACGGGATCGCTGACCCTGGAGCAGGACCACGACGTCATTCCGCGCGCAGAGGACATCTACAAGAATCGGGCGGACAACGGCACGGAGGATACGTTCGCCGGATTCTTCGTCGTGCGATCGAGGATCACGGAAACACACTTGATGTTCCGTGACGGGAAGTGGAAGGAGGACGGCGACAAGCTCGACATCCGCCTCCGGTACAGGGACCAGGACGGTTTCAGCTGGGTCCTGACCATCAACGGTACGATCACCCGGCCTCCCTTCTTCGCCCTCGGTCTCCAGCCTCAGTTCACGGGCACGTTCACGTTGCAGGGCATCGTCTTCACCGACGTCCGCGGCACGGTCACGGGCCTTCTTCATTGACCCCGACCGGCGCGCCGGCCGAACCGCCCACCTCGATGAAGATCACCATCTGCGAGTCGCGCGATCACGATCGGTGTCAGAACCGATCGGCCGGTCATTCGTAACACTTACCGGTGTAGTATCCCGAATATACCGGAGTAAAAACGCCACCCTTGGTCAGCGCGAAGTAGCCGCTGAAGTCCGCGGGAACATGGGCGATGTTCGGAACGAAGTCGGGGAGTGGCTTCACCATTCTTCCGTGCAGCGTGAGGCGCCACACGACATGGTCGACGTCGTCGAAATACTGCATCACGACGATGTAGTCGTAGATCGAGCCGCGCAGCATCTCCCATCCCCCATTCTTGAAGCTGAGGATCCTGCTGTGGCCGACGTCGACGGTGAAGGCGCCGCTGAAAGCACCGGGATAGGCAGGGCCCTGGGAGTCCTCGGGTAGCTCGGTGCCGTCGGCACGGCTCAGCGAGATGGCGCCCAGGACACCGCCGGCACCCGATCGCCCGACGACCTCCAGCGTGTGGCACGGCGGGTTCGGGCCGGATTTCGGAGAGTGGCCGGTCTGGGCGGATGCAGAGCTCGCCGTGACCACGAGAACGACACCGGCGGCGAAGGCGAGGAGGGCGCCGACCGGGCGGGAATGACGGTGGCGACGTGGAATCGGCCTTCTCCCGTATCTGGACTGCGTCCGTGTGACGGAGTACACGTCCGTCTCCAGGATCAGTATCCAGCCGCCGATCCGTGCCGTGCGGCCGTCCGTGAGCGCATCCGGTGGCCACCTTGCCGGGATCGAACCGGGTCCTCTAGGAGACCCGCTCGTTGCCCATCCGGTCGCGGCCGAGCAGATCGGCGTCGTGGAGGCGGCGGGCGAGATCGGCCACGCCGTGCAGGGAGCAGGGCCACGGCACCGCGGGGAGCCCGGTACCGCCCTTCGTGCAGGTACGGCAGCGGCCGGCCCGGTCGGCGACGTGCTGGGTCAGCAACCGCCTCCACACGTCGACCATCGGTGCGAGCTCGGCCGCGAGCGGGTACAGGTCGGCCCCGTCCGGGGGTCCGCCACGCGGCGGACGGCGCCCGACGTCGACCGGCGGGCGGTCGTTCGGCGGCCGGATGACCGGGATGCCCTCCGTGCGTGCCGAGCTGAGACCGACCCCCCACGAGTAGCTCATCGTTCCCCCACACCGTCGCCTGGGTGACGACAACCCGGTGCCGGCACCCGGGTGCGGCGCGGCAGTACCCCGATCGTCGGCCAGAAGGCCTTGCATCCGCAAGTGCTGGTGCATGAACATCTGCACGTGCAGAATTCTTCGACGGGACTCCGGTGGCGCAAGAGCACGGCAAGCAACCCCAGCGGGAGCTGCGTCGAGCTCGCAGAACTCGCTGGTGGGAACGTGGGGATGCGGAACTCGAGGCACCCGGCGGGACCCATTATCGTGTACTCACGGGCGGAGATCGCGGCGTTCATCCGTGGCGCCCGAACGGGCGAGTTTGACGATCTGGCCGACGGAGAGTGAACCGTTCGGCCATCATCATGCGAAGGACTCACCGGATCGGTGGCAGGTGGGCGTGGGGAGCACGAGAGTGAGCACTATGCGCGGTCGGTGGTCAGAGGGGATCTCGGACGCTGCGGCAGAGCCGGGCGGAGTCGTCACGGGTAGCGCGTCGAGCGGCCCCACGGTGCTGCGCATCGCGCTCGGATCGCAGCTACGCCGCCTGCGCGAGGCCGCAGGCGTCACGCGCGAGGACGCGGGCGACGCGATCCGCGCCTCCACCGCCAAGATCAGCCGGCTGGAGCTGGGACGCGTCGGGTTCAAGGAACGCGACGTCGCCGATCTGCTCACCCTGTACGGCGTCCACCAGCCCGCCGAGCGCAGCACCTTCCTGGCGCTGGCCGGCCGGGCCAACAACCCCGGCTGGTGGCACCGCTACGCCGATCTGCTGCCCGCCTGGTTCGAGACGTTCCTGGGGCTGGAGCAGGCCGCGTCGGTGATCCGCACCTACGAGCTGCAGTTCGTGCCCGGCCTGATGCAGACCCGCGACTACGCGCGCGCGGTCACCTCGCTCGGGCACACCGACCCCGAGGAGGTGGAGCGCCGCGCCGAGCTGCGGATGCGCCGCCAGGAGATCCTCATCAACGGCGGGCCGACGCTCTGGGCCGTCGTGGACGAGGCCGCGCTGCGCCGCAACATCGGCAGCCCGGCCCTGATGCGCGCCCAGCTCGACCACCTCATCGAGATGAACCGGCTGCCCAACGTGTCACTGCAGATCGCGCCCCTGCGCTACGGCGGCCACGCGGCGGCGGGCGGCCCGTTCACGATCCTGCGCTTCGACGAGCCCGATCTGCCCGACATCGTCTACCTCGAGCAGCTCACCAGCGCCCTGTACCTGGAGAAGCGCGCCGACGTCGAGCACTACGCGATGGTGATGGACCGGCTCTGCGCCCAGGTCGATCCGCCCGCGCGCACCGAGTCGATGCTCAGGGCCATCCGCAACCAGCTGTAGTGCGGCGCCGGCGCCCCTCTCCCCTCCCGCAGCGGGGCGGGCTCGACGCCGTCCGGCTGCGGACGCCCGCCGACGGGCCGTGGTCGACGATGCGCGACCACCTTGTGCAACGGTTGCCGCGCATCGACCCACTTCGTGTCGACGCGATGCTGCGCGAGGGGCGCATCGTCGGGCTGGACGGGCCGATCGGCCCGTCGACGCCGTACGCGCCGGAGACGTTCCTGTGGTTCCACCGCGACCTGCCCGTCGAGGAGCCGGTGCCGTTCCCGATCGGGATCGTGCACCGCGACGACGACCTGCTCGTGGTGGACAAGCCGCACTTCCTGGCGACGATCCCGCGCGGGCAGCACATCGTGGAGACGGCGCTGGTGCGGCTGCGCCGCGAGCTGGACCTGCCGGCGCTCAGCCCCGCCCACCGGCTCGACCGCGTCACCGCCGGCCTGCTGATGTTCGTCGTGCGCCCGGAGCGGCGCGGGGCCTACCAGACGCTGTTCCGGGACCGGAAGGTGCACAAGACCTACGAGGCGGTCGCCGCGCACGACCCGGCGCTGGACCTGCCCTGCACCGTGCGCAGCCGGATCGTGAAGGACCGCGGCGTCATCTGCGCGTACACCGAGCCGGGCGAGCCCAACGCCGAGACGCGCGTCGAGCTGCTGGAGCAGCGTGGCGCGCTGGGGCGGTACCGCCTGTCCCCCACCACCGGCCGCACGCACCAGCTCCGGCTGCACATGAGCGGGCTCGGGGTGCCGATCCTCGGCGACGACTTCTACCCGGTGCTGACCGAGAAGCCGCTCGACGATTTCACCCGTCCGCTGCAGCTGCTGGCGTCGACGCTGGAGTTCACCGACCCGATCAGCGGCAGACCCCGCCGCTTCACGACGCGGCGGGGTCTGCAGGCCTGGAACGATCCGAGCGGGTGGGCCGGTTCAGCGCCGCCCGTGTGAGGTCGGCGGCGCCGCCAGCTGGATCGACGGCTCGAGCGCCTCGGGTGCCAGCGCACCCTGCCCGATCATCCGGTACGCAGCCGGACGGCTGCGCTGCAGGACCGCGCCCCAGATCCCGCCCAGCGCGGCGGCGACCAGCACGAGACCCGGAAGGATCCAGCGCAGCGGCGAGGTCGGGTCGGTGCCCAGCAGCGCGTCGAAGTTCGCGACGATGAGGGCCACCAGCGCCAGCAGCACGATCGCGGCCAGCGTCGGGGCCACCACCCGCTGCCACGCCGACGCCGACGCGTCGCGGTGGCGGCGGAAGTAGCCCACGACGGCCACCGACGTCCCGGCCATGAGCAGCACGACACCCATCGCGGACATGCCCGAGAGCCAGGTGAACAGCTGCAGCAGCGGGTCGGCGCCGGCGAACGCGAACACCGCGAGCACGACGACCGCCAGCCCGGACTGCGCGATCGACCCGGCGACGGGGCCACCCGAGCTGGAGCCGACCCGGCTGAACAGCGCGGGCAGCACCTGCTCGCGCCCGAGCGCGAACAGGTAGCGGGCCACGCCGTTGTGGAAGCTCAGCAGGGCGGCGAACACGCTGGTCAGGAACAGGACGTTGCCGATGTCGGCCACCGGGGCACCCCAGTGCTCGGCCAGCGCGCCGAACACGAGGCCCGGCCCGTTGGCCGTGGCCTGGGCCTGCAGGTCGGCCGCACCGACCGTCACGGTCATGGCCCACGCCGAGACCGCGTAGAAGACGCCGGTGAACGCGAGCGCCACGAACGTCGCGCGGGCGACGGTCACCTGCGGGTTGCGGCACTCCTCGCTGTAGATCGCGCCGGACTCGAAGCCGATGAAGCAGGCGACGCTGAACGCGAACACCGCGCCCACGCCGGGGACGAACAGCGCGGCCGGGCTCAGGCCGACGAACGAGACGACCCCGCCCGCCGGGTGGCTGAACGCACCGATGTCGTAGAGGACGACCACGATGCACTCGGCCACCAGCAGGACGGCCAGCACGCGGGCGTTGAGGTCGACGCGCAGCACGCCCAGCAGCCCGACCAGGACCAGCGCGATGAAGCCGAGCAGCCACCACGGCAGCGTGACGCCGGCGAAGTCGGACAGGAACCCGGCCATGCCGTAGCCGAACAGGCCGTAGAGGCCGATCTGGATGGCGTTGTAGGACACCAGCGCCACGAAGGAGCCGGAGACACCCCACTTGGGGCCCAAGCCCCTGGCGAGGTACGAGTAGAAGGCTCCGGCGTTGGCGACGTGCCTGCTCATGGCCGCGTAGCCGACCGCGAAGAGGGCGAGGGCTCCCGCCAGCAGGACGAACGAGAGCGGGACCCCGACGATGCCGGTGACCGCGAACGGGGTGGTGACCCCGCCGCCGAGGACGGTCAGCGGCGCCGAGGCCGCCACGGTGAAGAAGACCAGATGGATGACGCCGAGGCGGCGACGCCGCAGTTGTGGGACCGGCTGGTGCACGGACGACATTCATGCTCCTGGGGAGAAGGGCGCGAAGGCGGGACGGTACCACCGGAAAGGAAACAAGAACATGATTACGAAGCGCATTCGAATGGACACTCTGCGCTCATGGCTACTATTCGCGAATGGCCCAGGACATGCTGGTCAGGAAGATGTTCCTGCTCCTGCACAACCCGTTCAACGGGAAGCCCGAGATCGGGCACGACCTGCTGAAATGTGCCCTGGTCGCGGCCGAGCTGGCTGATCTGATCATCGCCCGCCGACTCGGCATGGAGAACGACCGCGTCGTCGTGGCGGAAACGCGGGGAACCGGCGACGACGAGATCGGCGCCTTCGTGGTGGAGAGCATCCAGCGCCAGCCGTCCGGCCACACCGTGCGCAGCTGGGTCGAGGCACTGGCCGACGTGCTCTACGAGCTGGTGGCACGCAACCTCACCGCGGACGGCGTCGTGCGCCGTCAGGAGGGTGGGCGGCGCCTGCTGCGCCGCAGCCCCGACCGTTTCCCGGCGCTCGACCTGATGCGCGCCTGCGGCCCGCGACTGCGGCTGGAACACATGCTGCGCACCCCGCGGGAAACCGAGGTGCCCGGTGCGGCGCTCGCGGGAATCATCGGCGCGCTGGACGTGGCCCGAATTCTCGACGTCGACCGCGACCGGGCCGCGGTGAAAGCCGCGGTGGCCGCCGCAGCCGCGTCCCTGCCCGTCGATCTCCGCGCGCTCGTCTCGGGGGTCGAGGACGCGGCCTCGGCCGTCTCGCTCGTCGTGCGGCGGTAGCCGACGCTCGGTGACCCCCCACCCGATGTGACTGTGTTGAAACACCGTGGCACTCTGGAGCGACATCCTCACCGAACGCTTCATCGAGGGGTAGCCTGCCCCCTCCGGCCACCGGCCGGGTGACCACACGAACGGAGGCCGGAGTGCGGCCTGGCGACAACGGTGCGGACCCCTGGGACGGGTCCGAGCCCGAGCGCCCGATCGACATCGAGGCCCTCCGTGCCGATGACGAGTTCATCGAGTCCCTGATGTCGGGCGCCATCCACAAGCCCACGGCCGTCCGCCCGCGCGGCACCGACGTCGACGCGGAGCTGCGGTCGATGCTCTCGGCGTGGGTGCTCGACGTCCGGCCCGAGACCGTCACCGCGATCGAGAGCGCGGCCCTGCCCGCGCCCGCCGTGGCCCCCGCCGCCGTCTCGGCCGTCCCGGCCCCCGATCCCGATCCCGCTCCCGACGCGGTGGTCGCCGGCGGGAGGTTCTGGCGGAACCGGGCTCCGGTCTGGTACGCGCGGCGGGCGCTGGTGGCGGCGTCGCTGGTGGCGGTCGTCAGCTCGGGGCTCGCCCTCGGCGCCTACCAGGCCGAGCCCGGCGGCACCCTGTGGCCGGTGACGAAGGTGCTCTACGCGGAGCACGCCCGCTCCGTGCAGGCCGCCGCCGACGTCACCATCGGGTTGAACCGGGCCCGGACCGCGCTGGCGCTCGGCCACACGAGCGAGGCGGCGGAGGCGATCCGCGCCGTCCGCGCCACGCTGGACCAGGTCGCACCGGCCCAGGGGCACGACGCGCTCGACCAGCAGCAACAGGAGCTGAGCGACCAGCTGGCCACGGTCGACCCCAAGGCGGCCGCCACCCTGTACCTGCCGCCGGCCGCCGCCGCTGCCACCGCCACCGCCACCGCCCAGGCCGCCGCCGTCGCGGTGCCCGGCACCGCCGCCCCGGCCCCGTTGACCGACCGCGCCGCCGAGTCCGGTTCGGCACCGGCCGCCACCGTG
>CAXTTN010000055.1:0-28212 GCA_964247105.1 uncultured Pseudonocardia sp. | reverse complement strand
TGGTCTCGTCGCGCTCGAAGAACCACGTCATGTGCGCGTGCAGGAAGCCCTTGGCCACCGCGGCGGGCGACGTGCCGTGCAACCACGGCGAGTGCGGGTCGCCCTCGCGGTCGGAGAAGGCGTGGTGGCGGCGGTGGTCGGCCACCCAGTTCAGCACGTTGCCCTGCACGGCGAGCGAGCCGACGATCGCCATCGTCACCCGCAGCCACGGCCGCGCCTTGAACGAGGAGTGCGTGAAATGGCGGTGGAAGCCGACGGTGATGCCCAGCACGGCCACCACGTAGAAGGCGGCCAGGAGGCCGAGGTCGTGCCAGCCGACCCCCCAGCCCCAGGCCAACGGAACGGCCGCCACCAGCGCGATCATCGGACCGGCGACGAAGGCGTAGATCATCGAGTGCTGGAACGCGGTGCGGCGGCCCGAGAGGACCGGGAGCCCGGCGGGGGGCGGGGCACCGGCATCGGTGACGGCTGCGGGCATGGGGTCTCCTCGGGGAGGGGGCGGGGGAGGCCGTAACCCGTACGAGGCTAGGGGACATCACGCACCGCACACACCGGCCGCCGGGAAACCCGGTGATCGGAGCCGGACCCGGCATGTCAGGATGGAGGCCTGTCCGCCGTGGTGTAATGGCAGCACCTCTGATTTTGGTTCAGATGGTTCAGGTTCGAATCCTGGCGGCGGAGCCCCTGGTGAGGGGCGGTGCCCATCGCTCCGACAGCTCAGGACAGCTGTTCGTCGAGGTGGTCCAGCGCTTCCCGCTGGCTGTCGAGGTTGACGTGGCCGTAGACGTTCAGCGTCATCTCCACGACGATGCGCGGGTGGACGCCGAGCGCCAGGGCGAGTGACGCAGGTGTGACGTAGCCCATGGCGGGGATGACGGCGGCGGCGCCGCAAAGTCCAGCACAGCCGCCCGAGCCGCGCACCCGGCCCAGCCCGCCCGGCCCCGCCCGGCCCTGACCGCATCGCGCGGGCTCGATGTGGTGCCAAGGCCGGCCTGACCGCGTCGCGCGGGCTCGTTGCTGTTGTCAGCCGGGGGAGGTCGGACAGGACGCCCTGCAGCCCGTCGGCGGCGGCGGCGGAGTACTCCCCGCCGGTCGTCGTCGCCACCTGCCGCAGCGTCCCCTCGTCCGTGACGAGGTTACTGGTGCCCCCCACCGCCGCGCCGCCATCGCCGTCGGGTTCCGCGTGCCGAACCCGATCGGGTGGATACGGCGGTGGCGGCCGGGCTCGGTGGCAACACGGCACCGCCGGCCCGATCCGCGGCCACACCTGTTCGGCGGCGAGCAACCGGCGGCGCCGACCCGGTCCGGCCGCCGGGCCACACCCTCGCCGAGGGTAGCGCCGACAGAGCTCGTCGTCCCTCGCACCGGGCGTCGACGGCCTCGGGCGAGTTTCCACAGCTCAGAGCATGCGCGCGTCCCGTCCTCGGCGCGCGCGTCGCACCGCGCGCGCGGCCCACAGAACACGCGCGGCGCGTGCCCCGTCGGGCAGCCGACGCTGCCCTTCCGATCGCGCGCCGGGGATCCTGCGGGCCCACGTCGACCGCGACGCTGGTGGGGTGGAGGTGCGCCATGGCCCGTGACCGCCAGGAGTCCGACGACCGGTCGCGCAAGGGCGGCCGCCCGACCGAGCACGCACCCGGCCGTCGACCCCCGGGAGAGCCGCTCAACCCCCTCCTCGGGCTGCAGCGATCCGCAGGCAACAAGGCCGTGGCGGACCTGGTCGCGCTCCAGCGCTACACCGAGAGCGCCAAGGTCAACCACATGGGATCGGGATCCGGTCCGAACGAGGTCAAGCTGGACTACATCCGCGCCCAGGTGACCAGCTTCTCGGGCGCCACCGGTGGTGGTGTGGCCGCCAGCAACTCCTACCTCGGGTTCGGCGGCGGCCTGGTCGAGACCGTCACCCTCGGGGAGGACGCCTCCTCCGGCACGATCACGTTCCACCTGTTCGAGTCGACCGAGATCAACAACATGGTGCTCGACGACCACCAGTGGGGCACGTGGGACGGCACCGTCCCGCTCGGGGTGTCCGGCGACACGGTCACCTTCGGGCCCCCGATCGTGAGCAGCGACGTGGGCGGCTCGGGGGCCACCCTCAGCGTGACCGCCTCCGGCGTGGGGAGCCCGGGCGGCGGGGTCGCCACGTTCACCGCCGTCGTCGCCGCGGCCGGCAGTTCGACCACCGGCGGCAGCGCCGGGATCGGGCCGATCAGCGCGTCCGCGCCGGTCAGCAGCTCCACGAACTACGCGGGCGGGCTGTCGCGCACGTTCACGGTGAACCTGCGAACCACCAAACCCAAGCCGATCAGCGGCCCCGACATGACGTTCAAGGTCGGGAACGCGGGTCTGGAGGACGGCCAGGAGGGGGCGGTGGCGGCCTGGTTCCAGGCGCTGCCCGCCGCCACCCAGGACGCGATCCGCAACGGCCGCCGGTCGATCACGATCTCCGGGTACGCCTCGCGGACGGCCACGCGGAAGCGCAACCGGGACCTGTCCGAGCAGCGGGCGCACGTGGTCGAGCGCATCCTGCGCGGGTTCGCCGGTTCGGCCGCGACGGTGAACATCTTCTACTTCGGCGAGGACAGCGCCACCACGCCGGACGAGGTCGAGGACGCCGCGTGGCGGCGGGCCACCGTCGTGGTGCAGCCGCCGTCGGGCACCGCTCCCGCGGCGCCGGGGCCGGCGAAGCCGTGACCCCTCAGCGCGGCGGGGTCGTCGACGTCGGGGACGAGGTGCAGGACGGCCACGGCCAGCAGCGCGACGGGCCGGAAGAGGTCGCGCAACCCGGCAGGTCGGCCCGGGTGGGAGCCGCCCAGGTGGTGGCCTCACATGCGGGCGGCGTTGGGCGTGTCGACGTCGATGCCGGGCAGGGTCGGCTCAGCGGTCACGGACCGATCCCGGTCACCGGGCCCCGGGCAGGACAACAGGGCGGGCCCGCGTGTGCGGCCCCGCCCCGGTCGGCGTGCTCAGCGGCCCTTGGGCTCCGGTGGCTCGGGCGGACGCCCGTTACCCGTGCACCTCATCTGCTTCCCCTCCTCCAGACCGGCCCGATCACTCGAGGCCGGCGTCCAGCGTGATCGTGGTGCCGGTCAGCGCCTTGCTGACCGGACAGCCGGCCTTCGCATCCTGCGCGACCTTCTCGAACCCGGCCTCGTCGAGCCCGTCGACCTCGCCGCGCACGGTGAGCGCGATGCCGGTGATGGCGAAACCGCCCGCAGGGTCCGGGCCGAGGGTGACCTCGGCGGTCACGTCGAGGGACTGCGGCGTGCCGCCCGCCGCGGCGATCAGCGCCGAGAGCTGCATGGCGTAGCAGGACGAGTGCGCCGCCGCGATCAGCTCCTCGGGGCTGGTCGCGCCGCCGGCGTCGTCGGCCGCGCGCTTCGGGAAGCTGACGTCGTAGGTGCCGACCCCGCTGCTGGTGAGCTCGACCTGACCCGAACCCTGCTCGAGCGTTCCGTTCCAGGCCGTGCGTGCGGTGCGGGTGGGCATATGACCTCCAGGCCGGTGCGTTCGGACGTGTTTGTCTCACGGGGAACCGGCCTGGGGGCCGAAAAATTCACGTTCCCGGGTATGTCTGAGACAACCGGTCGGAGATCGACGACGAGCGGTCGGTCACCGCACCTGTACCGGGTCACCCACCTGCAGGAAGTCGAAGAACGCCTGCGCCTGCGCACGGTCCAGCCGGACGCAGCCCGCCGACCAGGTGAACAGGGTGCCCTCGTGGAACGCGATCCCGCCGGGCGCGAAGAACACCGAGAACGGCATCGGGGCCCCGTCGAACTCGGAGCTGCGGTGGTCGGCGTGCTTCCACTCGACGCGGAAGTCGCCGGTGGGGGTCTCCTCGCCGGGGCCGCCGGTGCTCACCGGCACCGGGCCGCGCGCGACCCGGCCCGCGTCGATCAGCCACGCCCGCTTCGTGGGGAGGTCGACGCACGCCCGCGCGACCGCGGTGCACGGCGTGCCCGGCACGGGATCGGCCGCGGGATCGGGCGCGGCCTGGGCCGTCCCGACGACGCCGAGGCCCACGATACCCGCCAGTGCGGCCACGGCGAGTGCCCTGGAGTGCTGACCCATGACCGTCCTTCACGACTTCGCGACACGGAGCGTCGACCTGTCATGACAACGAGTGATCCCCGGCCGGGTTACGTGTCGCACCCCGTACGCTGCACCGGTCCCGCGACGTCGACCCAGGGAGTGCCCGGTGGACCGCAACCCGCCCCACGCCGCCATCGTGCTCGCCGCGGGCGAGGGCACCCGGATGAAGTCGGCGCTGCCGAAGGTCCTGCACCCCATCGGGGGGCGCAGCCTGCTCGGCCACGCCGTGCACGCGGCGGCCGCGCTCGAGCCGGAGCACCTCGTCGTCGTGATCGGGCACGGCGCCGAACAGGTGCGCGAGACCCTCGCCGGCATCGCCGGGGAGCTCGGCAGGCCGGTGGTCGTGGCGGTGCAGGAGCAGCGGCTGGGCACGGGCCACGCCGTCCGGTGCGGGCTCGACGCGCTGGCCGGCGGCGGCACCGGACCGGTGGTCGTGACCTACGGCGACGTCCCGCTGCTGCGGCCCGAGACGCTGGACCGGCTGCTCACCGAACGCGGCGACGCGGCGTGCGCCGTCCTCACCAGCGAGCTCGACGACCCCACCGGCTACGGGCGCGTGCTCCGCGATCCCGACGGCACCGTCGCGCGGATCGTCGAGCAGGCCGACGCGACGCCCGAGCAGCGGGCCGTCCGCGAGGTGAACTCCGGGGTGTACGCGTTCGACGGCGCGTTCCTCGGGGCCGGGCTCGGGCGGCTCGGCACGTCCAACAACCAGGGCGAGCTGTACCTCACCGACCTGGTCGAGATCGCCCGCGGCGACGGCGCCGCGGTGCGCGGCGTCCGGTGCGACGACCCGTGGGACGTCACCGGCGTCAACGACCGCGTGCAGCTCGCGGCCGTGCGCGCCGAGCTCAACCGCCGGGTGCTGGACGGCTGGATGCGGGCCGGGGTCACGGTCGTGGACCCGGCCACCACCTGGGTCGACGTGCAGGTCCGGCTCGCGCCCGACGTCGTGCTGCACCCCGGCACGCAGCTGCACGGCGCCACGGTCGTCGAGACCGGGGCCGCGGTCGGGCCGGACACCACGCTCACCGGCTGCACGATCGGCGCGGGCGCCACCGTGGTGCGCACCCACGGCAGCGACTCCGTGATCGGCCCCGGCGCGTCGGTCGGGCCCTTCGCCTACCTGCGGCCCGGCGCGCGGCTCGGAGAGCACGGCAAGATCGGCACGTTCGTCGAGGTCAAGAACGCCGACATCGGCGCCGGCAGCAAGGTGCCGCACCTGACCTACGTCGGCGACGCCACGATCGGCGAGCACAGCAACATCGGGGCGTCCTCGACGTTCGTGAACTACGACGGGGTGCGCAAGCACCACACCGTGATCGGCTCGCACGTGAAGACCGGCTCGGGCACCAAGTTCATCGCTCCCGTTCACGTCGGCGACGGTGCGTACACGGGTGCCGGCACGGTGGTGAAGTACGACGTGCCGCCGGGGGCGCTGGCGGTGTCGGGCGGGTCACAGCGGATCATCGAGGGCTGGGTCGGGAAGAACCGACCGGACACCCCGGCCGCGGAAGCGGCAGCAGCGGCAATGGAGGCCACAGACCGGTGAGCACCATCTCGGCCACACCGAAGAAGAGCCTGATGTTGTTCTCCGGTCGGGCGCACCCCGAACTGGCCGAGCAGGTCGCCAAGCACCTCGACGTCACGATCACCCCGCAGTCGGCGTACTCGTTCGCCAACGGGGAGATCTTCGTCCGGTTCGAGGAGTCGGTCCGCGGCTGCGACGCGTTCGTGTTGCAGTCGCACTCGGCGCCGATCAACGACCAGATCATGGAGCACCTGATCATGGTGGACGCGCTGAAGCGCGCGTCGGCCAAGCGGATCACCGTCGTCATGCCGTTCTGGGGCTACTCGCGCCAGGACAAGAAGCACCGCGGCCGCGAGCCGATCTCGGCGCGGCTGGTGGCGGACCTGTTCAAGGTGGCGGGCGCCGACCGGATCATGACCGTCGACCTGCACACGTCCCAGATCCAGGGTTTCTTCGACGGCCCCGTCGACCACCTCTTCGCACTGCCCGTCCTCGCCAAGCACGTCAAGCAGTCCTACGCCGGGCAGGACCTCGCCGTCGTCTCCCCCGACTCCGGCCGCGTCCGCCTCGCCGAGCGCTGGGCCGACGCGCTCGGCGGCACCCCGCTGGCGTTCATCCACAAGACCCGCGATCCGCGCAAGCCCAACGAGGCCGTGGCCAACCGCGTCGTCGGCGACATCCACGGCCGGCTCTGCGTCGTGATCGACGACATGATCGACACGGGCGGGACGGTGTCCAAGGCGGTGCAGGCGCTGCTGGAGCAGGGCGCGTCCGACGTGGTGGTGGCGGCCACGCACGGTGTGCTCTCCGGCCCGGCCACCGAGCGGCTCGCGAGCTGCGGGGCCCGGGAGGTGGTGTTCACCGACACCCTCCCGATCCCGGAGGAGAAGCGGTTCCCGTCGATGACGGTGCTGAGCATCGCGCCGCTGCTCGCCGAGGCGGTGCACCAGGTGTTCGACGACGGCTCGGTGACGAGCCTGTTCGACGGCAACGCCTAACCGCGAGTCGACCGATCGGGCACACCGACTTCGCCGTTCGGCCACACCGAGCCCGCGTCCGATCGGCACACACCGCGTGTCGGATTCGTCGACTCGCGCGCCGCCCGCCCCGGGCCGCGAGTCGACCTCCTCGACACGCTGAATCGGCCGATCGACACCGGCACCGGCCGTGCCGGATCGGCACCCGTGGGGTGCCGGAATCGTCGACTCGCGGGTGGGGGCAGGGGCCGTCGGGGCGTCGCGTATCGTGGTCGGCAGTTCCGCGGCGAGGGCGGGTGTACTTCTAGCCCGCCGTTATCGACGTGAGTCCGGCTCCGACCGGCGCTCGTCGCCGCGTCCACACTGAGCCGATCGAGGAGTATGACCGTGGCCGAGGCCGTAATCGCCGCCGAGACCCGCACGGAGTTCGGCAAGGGCGCCGCCCGCCGCACCCGCCGAGCAGGCTTGATCCCCGCCGTCCTGTACGGGCACGGCACCGATCCGCAGCACCTCTCGCTCCCGGAGCTGGAGTTCAAGCGGATCGTCCGCGAGCAGGGCCGCAACGCGGTCATCACGCTCGACATCGCGGGCACCCCGCAGCTCGCGCTGACCAAGACCGTCGTGCAGCACCCGATCCGGCCCTACATCGAGCACGTCGACCTGCTCGTGATCCGCCGCGGCGAGAAGGTCACCGTCGACGTCACCATCATCGTCACCGGTGCGGCCGCGCCCGGCACGATGGTCAGCCAGGAGCTCAACGCGCTCCAGGTCGACGCCGATGTCTCGTCCATCCCGGATCAGATCGAGGTCTCCGTCGAGGGGCTGAAGATCGGCACCCAGATCCAGGCCGGCGATCTCCGCCTGCCCGCCAACACGACGCTGAGCGCCGACCCCGAGCTGCTCGTCATCAACATCGTCGCCGCGCCGACCGAGGCCGACCTCGAGGCCGAGATCGACACCGAGGGTGCCGGGGTCGTCGAGGAGCCGTCCGACGCGGAGCAGGCCGCCGCCGCCGCGGAGAGCTGATCATGGCGCCGGGCCCCGCCCTGGTGGTCGGGCTCGGCAACCCGGGTCCGGACTACTCCGAGACCCGCCACAACGTCGGGTTCCGCGTCGTCGAGCTGTTGGCGGCGCGGGCCGGCGGTGGCCGTTTCTCCAAGCACAAGAGCAACGCCGACGTGCTGGAGGGCCGGCTCGCCGGGCGTCGGGTGGTGTTCGCGAAGCCGCGCACCTACATGAACGTCTCGGGCGGGCCGGTCGCCGGCCTCGTGCGGTACTACTCCGTCGCCCCCGCCGACCTGGTGGTCGTGCACGACGACCTCGACCTGGGCTTCGGCGTCGTCCGGCTCAAGCTGGGCGGCGGTGAGGGCGGCCACAACGGGCTGCGGTCGATCAGCTCGTCGATCGGCACGCGCGACTACCTGCGCGTCCGCTTCGGCATCGGCCGCCCGCCCGGCCGGCAGGATCCGGCCGACTTCGTGCTCAAGCGTTTCTCCGGAGCGGAGAAGAAGGAACTGGAGTTCGCGGTGGACCTGGCGGCGGACGCCGCGGAGGCCCTGCTGGCCGACGGCCTGGAGCCGGCGCAGAACCGGTTCCACGCGCTCTCGGGCTAAAGCCTGTCCCGTGGATCTAACGCGCTCGCAGCAGGTCGCCGGTCGCGGCGCGGCGGAGCTTGCCCGACGGGGTCTTGGGCAACGTGCCGGGGCCCAGCACCACCACCTCGGCCGGGCGCATCCCCACCGCGCTGACCACCCGCGCCGTCACGTCCTTGCGGATCGCCTTCTCGACGTCGGCGTCGCCGGCCCTGCGTGACTCGACGACCACCGCGAACGACTCGCGCCGCTCCCCCGCCGCCAGCCGGACGGCCACCGCGTTGCCCGCGCGCACGTCGGCGGCGCCGGCGGCGGCGCGCTCGATGTCGGTCGGGTAGATGTTGCGGCCACCCATGATGATCACGTCCTTGCGGCGCCCGCAGACCACCACCTGACCCTCGGCGAGGTAGCCCTCGTCGCCGGTGTCGAGCCAGCCGTCGGCGTCCTGGGCGGCGACCGGGCCGTCGACCGTCAGGTATCCGGGCGTGACCGACGGCCCGCGCAGCTGCAGCACCCCGACCACCCGGTCGCGCAGCACCGTGCCGTCGTCGGCCACCACGCGGACCTCGATGCCGGGCAGCGGCGGCCCGAGCTTGGGGAAGCGGCGGCCGGTGCCGGGCGTGGCGAGGCGGTCGGCCTCCAGCGCGTCGGCGTCGACCTCGTCGACCTCCAGACCCGTCCCCACCGGCGCGAACGCGACGCCCAGCACGGTCTCGGCCATGCCGTACGCGCACAGCACCGCTTCCGGGCGCAGCCCGAACCGCGCGCCCGCGTCGGTGAACGCGGTGACGGCGTCGGCGTCGATGGGCTCGGCGCCGTTGAGGGCGATGCGCAGCGTCGAGAGGTCGAGGCCCTCGGAGCGGGCGAGCTGACGCGCGAGCACCGCGTAGGCGAAGTTGGGTGCCGCGGTGACGGTGCCGCCGTAGGACGAGATCAGCTCGGCCCACAGGATCGGGCGCTTGAGGAAGTCGACGGGCGTGACCGTGACCAGCTCCAGGCCGGTCACCATCGGGACGGTCAGGAAGCCGACCATGCCCATGTCGTGGAACAGCGGCAGCCACGACACCATCACGTCGCGCTCGACGTCGAGCCGGGCCGCCTCGCGCATCGCGCCGATGTTGGCGTGCAGGTTGCCGTGGGTGATGCGGACGGCCTTGGGCTCGGCGGTGGAGCCGCTGGTCAGCTGCAGGAGGGCGGTGTCGTCCTCGGTGGCGACGTCGACGTCGGGTACGAACGGGAGATCGACGTCGAGGGACTCGATGGCCCGGAACGCGATGCCGCGCTCGACGAGGACCGGCGCCAGCGGGCCGAACGGGGCGCCGAGCAGCACCAGCTCGGCGCCGATCATCTTGAGGACCGAGACGGTGTCCTCGGCCCACGCGGCCAGGTCGGTGCGGGCCGTGGGCTGGTGCAGCATCGTGACGCTGCCGCCGGTGAGCCAGACGGCCTGCGCGGCGGGGGCGATGTCGGCCGGTTCACCGGCGAGCACGCCGACCGAGGCGCCACGGGTGAGGCCGTGGGCACCCGTCTGCAACGCCGCCGCCATCCGCAGGGCGGTGGCGTGCACCTCGGGCCAGGTGCGCCGGATCGGGGCCGAGGGCTCCCCGGTCGTCATACCGTGGGACGAGCGGGCGGCGGACTCCAGCAGTAGCGCCAGGAACCGGGACATAGCGCGCAGCCTACGGTCCGGGAAGGTTCGCGTCGGCTCCCGAACCCCCACCCGCGAGTCGACCTCGCCGACACGGTGACTGTGCCGATCGAGCACGTGCCCGATCGGCACAGACGGCGTGCCCAAAAGGTCGACTCGCGCGGGGGTGTGACCCGCCCCGCGAGTCGACCGTTTCGACACGGCGTTCTCGCCGATCCGGCACGTGCCTGATCGGCACAGACTGCGTGCCCGGATGGTCGACTCGCGCGGCGTAGCATCGGGCGCCGTGCCGGTTCCTGCCTCGAACACCGCTCGTCTCACCTCCGCCGTCGACGGTGTGCTGCCCCGGGTCCGCAACGATCTCGAGAGCCTCGTGCGCATCCCCAGCATCTGGGCCGATCCCGTGCACGCGCAGGACACGCGGCGCAGCGCCGAGGCCGTCGCGGAGCTGGCCGACGGCGCCGGCGCCGCCGACGTGGCGATCATCGCCGCCGAGGGCGGTGCGCCTGCCGTCGTCGCGCGCTGGCCGGCGCCCGAGGGAACACTGACGATCCTGCTGTACGCCCACCACGACGTGCAGCCCACCGGCGGCGACGAGCACTGGACGACTCCGCCGTTCGAGCCCACCGAGCGCGACGGGCGGCTCTACGGCCGCGGCGCCGCCGACGACAAGGCCGGCGTGATGACCCACCTCGCCGTGCTGCGGGCCTACGACGGCCGGCCGCCGATCGGGGTCACGCTGTTCGTCGAGGGCGAGGAGGAGTCCGGCTCCCCCACGCTCGCGTCCCTGCTGCGCGAGCACCGCGACCTGCTGGCCTGCGACGTCATCGTGATCGCCGACTCGGCCAACCCGTCCGTCGACGTCCCCGCGCTCACCACGAGCCTGCGCGGGCTCGTCGACGTCGTGGTCGAGGTGTCGATGCTGGAACGCCCCGCGCACTCCGGGGTCTTCGGCGGCCCGGTCGGCGACGCCCTCACCGCGCTGTGCCGCACCCTCGCCTCGCTGCACGACGAGCACGGCGAGGTCGCGATCGCGGGGCTGGTGCACGGCCGCTCCGAGGCCCCCGACGTGGACGAGGCCACGTTCCGCTCCGACGTCGCCCTGCTCGACGGCGTGGAGCTGCTCGGCACCGGCTCGATCGTCGAGCGCGCCTGGCGGAAGCCCGCCGTCGCCGTGCTGGGCATCGACGCGCCGAAGGTGGCGGAGGCGTCGAACGTGCTGGTGCCGCGCGCCCGGGCGATGGTGAGCCTGCGCCTGGCCCCCGGCGACGAGACCACGACGGCGCAGAAGGCGCTCGCCGACCACCTGGTGGCGCACGTGCCGTGGGGCGCGCACGTGACCGTCACGCTCGGGCCCGGCGTCGCCGAGCCGTTCTCGCTGGAGGGCACGGGCGCGGCCTACGACGCCGCCCGGCGGGCCTTCGCGCAGGCGTACGGCAACGACGCGGTCGAGACGGGCATGGGCGGGTCGATCCCGTTCATCGCGGAGTTCGCGCGCACGTTCCCCGGCGCGGCGGTGCTGGTCACCGGGGTCGGCGACCCCGCGAGCCGCTGGCACGGCATCGACGAGAGCCTCGACCTGGGCATGTTCCGGCGCGGGGTGCTGGCCGAGGCCCTGCTGCTCGCCGAGCTCGCCCGCTGACCCCTCCCGCGAGGAGGCACACTGGGCCGGTGCGGATCGGGCTGCTCGGCGTGGTGGAGGTGGCGACCGACGCCGGGCCGGTGGCGTTGCGGGGGGTGCGCCTGCGGGGGCTGCTGGCGCGCCTCGCGCTCGACGCCGGCCGCCCCGTGGGCACGTCCGTGCTGGTCGACGACCTGTGGGGCGAGTCGCCACCGGACGACGCCACGAACGCTCTACAGGCGCTGGTCTCGCGGCTGCGGCGGGCGATCGGGGCCGGGCTGGTGGCCACCGACGCCCGCGGCTACCGGCTCGACGTCGACCCCGACGCGGTGGACGCCCTGCGGTTCGACGCGCTCGCCCGCGACCCCGGCTCGCTGGCCGAGGCGCTCGCGCTCTGGCGCGGCCCGGCGCTGGCCGACGTGCTGGAGCTCCCGTTCGCCGGGCCGGTCGCGGCGCGGCTGGCCGAGCGGCGGGCCATGGTGGTCGAGGAGAAGGCCCGGCTCGCGCTGCGGCTCGGACGCGCGGCCGCCGAGCTCGACGCCCTCACCACCCAGCTCGACGCGGCGCCGCTGCGGGAGACGACCGCGGCGCTGCTGGCCCGCGGCCTGGCCGCGTCGGGGCGGCAGGCCGACGCGCTGGCCGTGGTCGACCGGACCGTCGCCCGGCTGGCCGAGGAGCTCGGCGTCGACCCCGGTCCGGAGCTGGTCTCGACGCGGCTGGCCGTGCTGCGGGGTGAGGCGTCCGCGCCCCCGCGCGTCGACGCCGGGCTCAACAGCTTCGTCGGGCGCGCCGCCGACATCGACCGCGTGCGGACCCTGCTCGCGGACGCCCGGCTCGTCACGCTCACCGGGCCGGGCGGCGCCGGCAAGACCCGGCTGGCGCGCGAGGCCGTCGCGGGACGGCCCGCGATCGTCGCCGAGCTCGCGTCGCTGACGGGGGCCGAGCAGGTGCCGGCCGCCGTGCTCGCCGCCGTCGGCGAACCCGAGCTCGTGCTCCGCGCGCAGGACGAGCCCGCCCCCGACGTCGTCGCCCGGCTCGTCGCCGCCCTCACCGCCCGGGACGCGCTGCTCGTGCTGGACAACTGCGAGCACCTCGTCGACGCCGCGGCGGCGCTCACCGAGACGGTGCTGCGGGCGTCCCCGCGGTTGCGGGTGCTGGCGACGAGCCGGGAGCCACTCGGCGTGCCCGGCGAGGTGCTGCACCCGGTGGAGTCGCTGGCCGACGCCGACGCCGTGGCGCTGTTCGCCGACCGCGGCGCGGCGGTGCGTCCCGGGTTCACGGTGACGCCGGAGGTCGCGGTGATCTGCCGCCGCCTCGACGGCCAGCCGCTCCCGATCGAGCTGGCGGCGGCCCGGCTGCGCACGCTCACGCCCGCCGAGATCCTGGCCCGGCTCGACGACCGCTTCCGCCTGCTCACCACGGGTGCCCGCACGGCGCTGCCCCGCCACCAGACGCTGCGCGCCGTCGTCGACTGGAGCTGGGACCTGCTCGCCGAGCCCGAGCGCGGGGTCGCCCGCCGTCTCGGGGTGTTCGCGGGCGGGGCCACCGCGGCGGCCGCCGAGCGGGTCTGCGCGGGCCCCGGCATCGCTACCGGTGACGTGTTCGAGCGGCTCGCATCGCTCGTCGACAAGTCGCTGGTGGTCGCCCTGCCGCAGCCGGACGGCGCGCCGACCCGCTACCGGATGCTGGAGACGATCCGGGAGTACGCGGGCGAGCGGCTCACCGAGGCGGGCGAGCGGGAGCGGGTGGCGGCGGAGCACGCCCGGGTGGTGCTGGAGCTGGCCGAGGAGGCCGAGCCGCACGTGCGGGCGTCGGATCAGCTGGTGTGGCTCGCCCGGTTGCGGGCCGAGGAGGCCGAGATCGACATCGCCCTCCGCCGGGCGGTGTCCGCCGGGGATGCCGCGACGGCCCACCGGATCGTCGCGGCGATGACGTGGTCGTGGCTGGTGCGGGGACGCAACGACGAGGCCGACCTGTGGCTCGCCGCCGTCGAGGGGCTGGACGGCCCGGCCCCCGCCCCGGCCCGGATCCTGACCAGGACGTTCCAGGCGCTGATGGCCGCGGGGAAGGGTGACACCGCGGCCGCTTCCCGGCTCGCCGACGCGGCGGTCGCGGCGACGGCCACGCTCCCCCGGCCCTGGCATCCGCTGGTGCAGCTGCTCGGTCCCGTCAACACCGTCCTGCGCGGCGTCGACGACCAGCCGCTCGTCGCGCTGTCGGAGGCGGCCGACGACCCGTGGGTGCGCGGGTTCGCGCTGACGGTGCGGGCCCAGGCCGCCGAGAACCAGGGCCGCATCGGCGAGCAACGCGAGCTGCTGCGCGCCGCGCACGAGGCCCTCGCCGCCACCGGCGACCGCTTCGGGCTCGGCATGACCGTGCACTCCCTCGGCGAGCTGGAGGACGTCAGCGGCAACCACGACGCCGCGGCCCGCGCCTACGACGAGGCGATCGCGCTGGCCACGGAGCTGGGCAACGACGACGACCTCCCGCAGTTCCTCACCCGGCGGGCGCTGCTGGAGGTGCGGCGCGGCGACATCGACGCGGCCCGCGCCTACCTCGACCGCATCGACGGCATGCGCGGCGGACCGTTCAACGAGGCCGGCGGGCTGGCGGCCAACCGGGCCGCCATCGCGGTGGCGGCGGGCGAGATCGAGGAGGCGCGCACGCAGCTGGCGATCGCCGGGGCCGAGTTCGTCGCGACCCCCGGCCGGCCCGGTGAGCAGCAGCGCCGGGCCTACCTGGCGATGATCGGGGCGATGACCGAGCTCGCGGTGGGTGATCCGGCGGCGGCGCGGCCCCGCCTGTCCACCGCGGTCGCCGCGGCGGTCGGAGCGCGGGACGGGCCGATCACCGCGCTCGTCGCGGAGGTGGCCGCGCGCCTCGCGCTCGCCGAGGGCGACGCCGCCACGGCCTGCCTGCTGCTCGGCGTGGCGACCGCACAGCGGGGGACCCTCGATCTCGGCTCGCCGGAGGTCCGGACGACGCTCGCGGCCGCCCGCTCGGCGTGCGGCGACGCCGACGTGCTGATCGACGACGGGGCGCGGCTCCCGCGGGAGGAGGGGGTGGCACGGCTCGTCGCGTTCGCCGGGCGGGGCGTCACGAACGGCCGAGCAACCCGGCCCGCGGCACAGCGAACGGCTCGCTGAGGGGTTCCCGGCCGCCCCGATCACCCGGGCGGGGGCTACCGGCCGGTCGGGCGCGTGCTCCGGGCCCGGATGCGCGACACTGAGCTCGTGTCGCCTCCGCGGTAAGGATCACGTCGGCGGTGGCACCTTCTCGGGAGGACGGGGCTGGACAGGATGACCGGCAGTTACGACGAAGAACGGGACAGCACACGGCGGCTGCCGCCACAGACGGTCCGCCGTGATCCCGCGCGCGGGCCGGTGGTCAACGCCGGACGGCTGTGGGCGGGCGGGGTGGCCACGGCGATCGTCGCGGCGCTGATCGGCCTGGTCGGGCTGCTCATCGTGCGGGCGCTCCTCCAGATCCCCTACCTCGCCCCGATCAAGGCGGGTGCGCTCGGCGATTCGCGGACGGCACTGCTGTGCGTCGCCGCCGCCATCGCGGCGCTGGCCGCCACCGGCCTCGCCCATCTGCTGCTGCTCAGCACGCCGCGTCCGATGGCGTACTTCGGCTGGATCGCCGGGCTGCTGACCGCGGTCGCCGTGGTCCTGCCGCTGCTGAACGGCGATCCGATCGCGGTCGGCCTCGCCACCGGCGTGATCCACCTGGTGATCGGGCTGGCGATCATCAGCCTGGTCACGGGCGCTGCGCTGTCGTC
Organism: uncultured Pseudonocardia sp.; assembly: GCA_964247105.1. GTDB lineage: Bacteria > Actinomycetota > Actinomycetes > Mycobacteriales > Pseudonocardiaceae > Pseudonocardia. The sequence goes on along the minus strand of CAXTTN010000055.1, from coordinate 12,967 downwards.
GACGCGGTAGGCCGTCACGTCCGGCGGCGGTAGAGGGTCACCGCGAGCGGCGCGAAGACCGCGATGATCACCGCCGCCGTGAGCAGCGACGCCGTCGCGGGACCGGCGACCGGGCCGCCGGTGAGCAGTCCCCGCACGGCGCTGACCGTCTGCGACACGGGGTTGACGTCGACGAACACGCGCAGCCAGCCCGGCATCGTCGACGCGGGCACGAAGACGTTGCTGGCGAACGAGAGCGGCAGCATGATCAGCGCGCCGAGCCCCTGCACGGAGCGCGGCTGCTTGACGACCATGGCCAGTGTCGTGAACACCCAGCACAGCGCGAACGCGAACGCCGTCACCAGGCCCATGGCGGCGAGGTAGGCGAGCGGGCCGGCACCGGACCGGAAGCCCAGCAGCGCCCCGAACAGCAGCATGATCACGCCGGACGTCACGTAGCGCACGAGGTCCGCGCCGATCGCGCCGACCAGCGGGGCGGAGCGGGAGATCGGCAGGCTGCGGAACCGGTCGAAGATGCCGGTGGAGAGGTCGTCGGCCAGGCCGACACCGGTGCCCGCCGACGCGAACACGACGGTCTGCACGAGCACACCGGGCAGGGCGAACTGCAGGTAGTTCTCCGTGCTGCCGCCGATCGCGCCGCCGAACACATACACGAACAGCAGCAGGAAGATCACCGGCTGGAGCGTGACGTCGAGCAGCGCCTCGGGCGAGTTGATCGTCTTGACGACGCCGCGCCAGGCGAGCGTGGCACCGTGGCGGAGGGTGGACGGGCCGCGGCGGCCGGTGGTCGACACCGGAGCCGGTCGTGGAGCGGGCCGGGTCGTGGTGAGTGTCATGCCAGGTGCTCCTCGAACGGGGCTGGGATGGGGACCGGTGCCGTGGTGGTGGTCGGCCGGTTCACGCCGCCTCCTCCTCGGCGGCACGGCCGGTCAGGGTCATGAACACGTCGTCGAGGCTGGGCAGGCGCAGCCCGACCTCGGCGACCGCGACGCCGGACGCGTCGAGCCGGTCCGACACGCGGCGCAGGAGCCCGGGATCCGTCGCGGGCACGACGAGCTCGCCGCTCGCGCCGACGACCGTGTCGAGTCCGGGGGCGAGCTCGGCGACGACCGCGGCGACCGTCGCCAGGTCGGTGCGGTGCAACGGCCGCACGTGCAGCCGCTGCCCGCCGATCTCGGCCTTGAGCGATGCGGGGGTGCCCGCGGCGATGACGCGCCCGTGGTCGAGGACGACGAGGTCGTCGGCGAGCTGGTCGGCCTCCTCCAGGTACTGCGTGGTGAGCAGCACCGTGACGCCCTCGGCCGCGAGCCCGCGGACGCTGTCCCACACCTCGTTGCGGTGGCGGGGGTCCAGGCCGGTGGTGGGCTCGTCGAGGAAGAGCACGTCGGGCCGTCCGATGAGGCTGGCGGCGAGGTCGAGCCGGCGCCGCATGCCGCCGGAGTAGGTGCGGACCTTCCGGCCCGCGGCGTCGGCGAGCCCGAACCGCTCGATCAGCTCGGCGGCCCGGGCTCGCGCGGCCGGGCGCGTGAAGTCGAGCAGCCTGGCGATGAGCACCAGGTTGTTCGTGCCGGTGAGCGCCTCGTCGACGGCCGCGTACTGGCCGGTGAGGCCGATGCGCCCCCGGACGGCGGCGGCCTCGGTGACGACGTCGTGGCCGAACACGGTGGCGCGTCCGGCGTCGGGGCGCAGGAGCGTGGCGAGCACGCGCACGGTGGTGGTCTTGCCGGAACCGTTGGGCCCCAGCAGTCCGAGCACCGCGCCGGGGCGGGCGACGAGGTCGACCCCCGCGAGCGCGGCGGTGCCCCCGAAGTTCTTGACCAGGCCTTCGACCTGGATGACGGATTCCATACCGGACAGCGTGCGCCCCGCCGCTGACACGCGCCCGCCACGCCCCTGACACGGCCCCCCTGACACCGCGAGTCGACGCTCTCAGCACGCCGTGATTGCCGTTCGAGCGCGTGCCGATTCGGCGATCTCAGCGTGCTCGCATCGTCGACTCGCGCTGTCGGGGGCGGAGGCACACCGCCATGAGCCCGCGCGATGTGGCCACCGGGCTTCCATGACAGCAACCAGCCCGCGCGATGCGCTGGTACGGGCTTACTCGGCCGCCTCCGCCGCCGCCAGCCACTCCGTCTCTACCGTCTCCTGTTCGGCCAGGACGGCCTTGAGCTCGGCGTCGAGCTTCAGGAGGCGTTCGGGATCGGTGGCCGCCTCGGCCAGGGCCTCGTGCAGCTGCTTCTCCTTCTTCGTCAGCGCGGTCATGCGCCGTTCCAGCCGCTGGGCCTCCTTGCGGGCGGCGCGCTGATCAGCCGCGCTGGACGCGGGCTTCGCCGCCGCCGGGCCGGGCGCCGCGGACAGGCCGCTGGTCTGGGCGCCGGACCGGGCGCGGCGGGCCAGGTACTCCTCGATCCCGCCGGGCAGGTGGGTGATCTTCCCGTCGCCGAACAGCGCCACGACCGTGTCGCAGGCACGTTCCACCAGGTAGCGGTCGTGGCTGACGACGACCAGCGTGCCGGCCCAGCCGTCGAGCAGATCCTCCAGCCGGGCGAGGGTGTCGACGTCGAGGTCGTTGGTCGGCTCGTCCAGCAGCAGGACGTTGGGCTCGGCCATGAGCAGCCGCGTCAGCTGCAGGCGCCGCTTCTCGCCGCCGGAGAGCTGCCCGACCGGGGTCCACTGCCGCGCGGCGGGGAAGCCGAGCCGTTCCAGCACCGACGACGCCGTGAGCTCGAGCTTCCCGAGCCGGACGTACTTCGCGACCTGTTCGGTGGCCTCCAGCACGCGCATGCTCTTCGGCAGGTCGACGAGCTCCTGCGACAGCTCGGCCAGCTGCACGGTGGTGCCGGTGACCAGCCGCCCGCCCTGCAGCGGCCGCTCGCCGGTGAGCGTGCGCAGCAGCGTCGTCTTGCCCGAGCCGTTGACGCCGACGATGCCCACGCGGTCGCCCGGCCCCAGGCGCCACGTCACGCGGTCGAGCAGCACGCGGTCGCCGATGGTCGCGGTGGCGTCCTCCAGCTCCAGCACGGTCTTGCCGAGCCGGTTGGTGGCGAACCCGAGCAGCTCGACTGTGTTGCGCGGCGGCGGGACGTCGGCGATCAGGGCCTCGGCGGCCTCGATCCGGTAGCGCGGCTTGGACGTGCGCGCGGGCGGGCCGCGGCGCAGCCACGCCAGCTCCTTGCGGGCCAGGTTCTGCCGCTTGGCCTCCGCGGCGTCGGACTGCCGGGAGCGCTCGGCGCGCGCGTAGATCCAGTCGGCGTAGCCGCCGAGATAGCTCTCGACCTGCCCGTTCGCCACCTCCCACGTGCGGGTGCAGACCGCGTCGAGGAACCAGCGGTCGTGCGTGACGACCACGACCGCGCAGCGCCGCTCCAGCAGGTGGCCGGCGAGCCAGCCGATGCCCTCGACGTCGAGGTGGTTGGTGGGCTCGTCGAGCACGACGAGATCGGGATCGCCGACGAGCGCCGCGGCCAGCGCCACCCGCCGCTTCTCCCCGCCGGACAGGCCCGTGACGGACCGTTCGAGATCCTCGATGCCCAGGCCGTCGAGGACGTCGCGCACCTTGGCGTCGGCGGCCCACTCGTGGTCGCCCGCCCCGTCCCAGGCGGCCAGGACGACGTCGCGGACGCGGGCGCCCGCGGGCAGCGCGTCACCCTGGACGAGGTGCGCGAGGTGGAGCCCGCCGACCCGGCTGACGCGCCCGCCGTCGGGCTCGCGGACGCCGGTGATGATGTCCAGGAGCGTGGTCTTGCCGCCGCCGTTGAGCCCGACGACGCCCACGCGCTCGCCGCTCTCGATGCCCAGGGACACGCGGTCGAGCAGGATCCGGGAGCCGTCGCCCGGCACGTGGGCGAGGACCGACTCGAGGTTGACCAGGTTCGCCATCAGGCACGCACCGGTGACCACGACGTCGGCGCGCCGGGCGGTTCGTGCTGGTCGACGACCCGCGCGCCGGGCACCGGCCCGTGCGCGACGCGGACCGTGCGGCACACCCCGACCCCGGCCAGCTCCGCGGCGACGTCGAGCGCGGCGTCGGCGTTCGAGCACAGGAACGCGCACGTCGGGCCGGATCCCGAGACGAGGCCGGCGAGGGCCCCCGCCTCCACCCCGGCCCGCAGCGTGCGGCGCAGCTCCGGCGCCATGCTGACGGCGGCCGGCTGCAGGTCGTTGCCCAGCGACAGCGCGAGCTGGTTGGGATCTCCGCCGGAGATCGCCTCCAGCACCGGCTCGACGGGCCGGTCCGACGGGGCGGAGCCGCCGCGCAGGCGATCCAGCTCCCGGAAGACGTCCGGTGTGAACAGCCCGCCGCGGTGCAGCGCGATCACCCAGTGCTGCGGGTGCCGCGACAGCACCGGCACGATCTGCTCACCGCGCCCGGTGCCCACCGCCGTGCCGCCGTGCAGCGCGAACGTCACGTCGCTGCCCAGCTCGGCGGCCAGCACCGACAGCTCGTCGCGGGCGAGATCGAGCTTCCACAACGTCGACAGGCCGACCAGCGTGCCCGCCGCGTCGGCGCTGCCGCCTGCCATGCCGCCCGCGACGGGGATGCCCTTGCGCAGGACCAGCCGGACGTCGGGGTCGCGGTCGGCCCGCTCGGCCAGCAGCTGCACCGCCCGCCAGGCGAGGTTCGTCTCGTCGGCGGGCACCTCGGAGACGCCCTCGCCGTAGACCTCGATGCCGGGGGCGTCGCTCGCGGCCACCGACACCTCGTCGAACAGGCTCACCGCGTGGAACACCGTGACCAGGTCGTGGAAGCCGTCCGCGCGCAGCGCTCCCACGGCGAGATGCAGGTTGATCTTCGCGGGTACCCGCACGGTGACGGGGGGCGGGACGGCGACGAGCACCCGTCAACCCTACGTGCGTACCCGCGCGGCCGGGCCGGCCCCCGCTGATCACGGGCAGACGGTCGTCGCGCGGGACCGGGGACCCGCCATCCGCCCGTGATCGGCGGGCAGCCGCGGCCACCTCTCGCCGATCCGCGAAGGGTCGCCGGCGTGGTCCGCCGCACGACCATCCGGCCGTGATCAGCGGGCCGCGGCCAGGCGCGCGAAGTCGGCCACCGTCAGGCGCTCCGCGCGCTGCAACGGCTCGATCCCGGCCGCCCGCAGAGCCTCCTCCGCCGCCGCGGGCGAGCCCGCCCAGCCCGACAGCGCCGACCGCAGCGCCTTGCGGCGCTGCGAGAACGCGGCGTCGATCAGGGCGAAGACGGCGGCGCGGTCGCCCGGCGGGGGGTCGCGGCGGTCGAAGGCCAGCAACCCGGAGTCGACGCCCGGCACCGGCCAGAACACCGCCCGCGGCACCGGACCGGCCCGCCGCGCGGCCGCGAACCAGGCGAGCTTCGCGCTCGGCACCCCGTAGGTCCTGCTGCCCGGCTCGGCCGCGAGCCGCTCGGCCACCTCGGCCTGCACCATCACCAGGCCGCGCCGGATCCGCGGCAGCTCGGCGAGCAGGTGCAGCACGACCGGCACGCCGACGTTGTAGGGCAGGTTCGCGACGATCGCCGTCGGCACCGGGTCGAACGCGGCGGCCGTGACCCGCAGCGCGTCGGCCGCGTGCACCGTGAGGCGTTCGGCGAGGTCGGGAGCGCGGTCGGCCACGGTCAGCGGCAGCCGGGCGGCCAGCACCGCGTCGATCTCGACGGCGTGGACGGCGGCCACCGCGGGCAGCAGGGCCAGCGTCAGGGAGCCCAGGCCGGGGCCGACCTCCAGCACCACGTCGTCGGGCCGCAGGTCGGCGGCCCGGACGATGCGCCGCACGGTGTTGGGGTCGTGGACGAAGTTCTGCCCGAGCTTCTTCGTCGGGCGCAGCCCCAGCTCCGCGGCGAGCGAGCGGACCTCGGCGGGCCCCAGGAGTCGCGAGTCCGTCACCCGGGGAGCGTGCACCCCGGGCCGTGCCCGGCGATCACTGGGGCAGGCCCAGCTTGCGCGAGCACGCCGGCCAGGCGCCGTAGCCGCCACCGCGGTCGTCGCGCACCTTCTCGGCGACGGCGATCTGCTCCGCGCGGCTGGCCTGGTTGGGCAGCGGCGCGTAGTCCGTGCCGCCGTAGGCCCGCCAGGTGCCGGCGTCGAACTGGAGGCCGCCGTAGTAGCCGTTGCCGGTGCTGATGGCCCAGTTCCCGGTGGCCTCGCACTTCGCGATGCTGTCCCACACGCTGCCGTCGTCGACGGTGGGGGCTATGGCGATGGTGTCGTTCGTGCCGACCTTCACGACCCGGGGCGTGGGCGGCGTGCTGTCACCGGCGCGGACCTGCTCGCGCCGGACCTCCTTGCCGTTCTGCACGTACACCCGCATGATCGCCGTGGTCCGGCCCGGCCTGCCCGGGTCCATGACCTTCTCCTTGCCGCGGGCCAGCGTCGGGTCGTCGATCTTCCGCACCGGCGGGGGCGTGTCCCGGGTCTCGACGACGTCACCGACGCCGTTGCGCACGACCTGCACGGCCATGCCGTCGGTGAGCGGGGTGTCGCCCGTGGGCACCGACACGTCCTCGGGGCCGAGGGTGATGCGCCTCGCGTCCAGCAGCCCGGAGACCGTGCCCGCGTCGGTGGTGACCGGGACCTTCGCCCCGGTGCCGTCGACGAGCGTGACCTTGCGCGGGACCCGCAGCTCCACCGCCATCCCGGCCAGCGGGATCGCGGTGTCCGGCGCCACCGACATCTGGATCGGCGCGGCCTCGACGCCGAGCCCGGCGAGCGCCTCGCTGACCGAGCCCGCGGTGGTCCAGAGCTCGCGCTCGGACGTGCCCTCCTTGAGCGTCAGCCTGCGGGCGCGGCTGAGGATGACGTGGTCGCCGTCGTCGAGCTCGGTGGCGGCCGCGGGCTCCACGCGGTCCTGCTGGGTCGGCGTCAGCCCGGCCGACTGCAGCGCGCCCCCGACGTCGGTGGCGAACGTGTGCAGGGTGCGGCTCTGGCCGTCGACCGTGACGGTGATCGTCTTGTCCATCGCCATCGCCGTCGCGCCGCCGCCGACGAGGGCGACGAGCAGCGCGAGGACGGTGCCACGCACGAGGAGGCGGGCGGGGGCGGGACGGGCCGCGGCGCTTCGGTCGGCGCGGCGGGTGGCGGGCGGCGGGGCGGCGGTCTGGGGTGCGGCGGGCTGGGGGGCTGCGAGCGGCGGGGCGGCGGGCGGCGGGGCGATCGGCTCGGCCGCCGACACCGTGGCCACCGACGCCGCGATCACCGAACCGGTCACGGCGGCGAACGGCTGGGTGATCGGTTCGGCAGGGTCCGTGACGAGCGGGATCGGTCCGGTCGGGGCCTCGGCGTGGTCGCGGTCGGCGACGGCGAGGGGGCCGAACCCGTTGTCCTCCGCCGCCGGCACCACCGGCGCGAAGAGGTCCGCCGTGATCTGCGGCAGGGGCGCGGTCAGGTCGATCGGCAGCGGGCCGGTGGCGGGATCGGCGGAGGCGTCGTCGGCGTCGGGTGTCGGGGCGGTCCGGACGGGACGGGGCCGCGGCCGGGCGATGGTCTCCGCCTTCGGCGCCGCGGACGGGCCGGGGAACGCCTCGGGATCCCCGCCGCCGTACCAGTCGGCGAACAGGTCCTCCGACGCCGCCGGCTCGGGCGCTGCGAGGAGATCCGCGCGAACGCGCGCGGCATGGCGCCGCGCACGCGCAGAGACGTCGACCACAGCCATCCTGACCTCGTCGGACCGGGCAGGGGAGGAAATCGCGGCCACGACGGCCCGGAGGCGGGTGGAACGGGGGAGCGCCCCGAGCCGTCGTGACCGCGGTGCTGGGGAGCGTTCCCCACCCCGGCTTAGCGATCACGGAACCGTAACGGGCTGTGAGCGAAAGACTCGACCCGCGACACGCAGTGAGCGCCGAGCGGTGCCACTGCTACGCCGAACGCGCATCCGCGGCGCCGGCCGCGTCCGGAGCGGGGACGGGCGGTAGCTCGTCGAGCCGGAACACCCGCTCGGCGTTGCGCTCGGCGTCCGTTGCCAACCGCTCGTCGGTGACACCGCGCAGGGCCGCGAGGGCCCGGACCGTCCACGGTAGACAGAACGGCTCGTTGGCCCGGCCGCGGTGCGGGTGCGGGGTGAGGAACGGCGCGTCGGTCTCGACGAGCAGCTGCTCGCCGGGCACCACGACGGCGGCCTCCTGCAGCGCCCGCGCGTTCCGGAACGTGACGGGCCCGGCGAACGACAGGACGTACCCGGCGTCGACGCACTCGCGCGCCATCGCCGCGTCGCCGGAGAAGCAGTGGAACACCACCGACCCCGGCGCGCCCTCCTCGCGCAGGATCCGCAGCACGTCGTCGTGGGCGTCGCGGTCGTGGATCATCAGCGGCTTGCCGAGGCGCTTGGCGAGGTCGATGTGCCAGCGGAACGCGGCCTGCTGGGCGTCGGGGGGCGAGTGGTCCCAGTGGTAGTCCAGGCCCGTCTCCCCCACCGCGACCACGCGCGGATCGGCGGCGAGGCGTTCGACCTCGGCGAGCTCGGCGCCGGTGACGGCGGCCGTGCGCGTCGGGTGCAGGGCCACGGCCGCGGCGACGCGGGCGTCCCAGTGGGCGGCCCGCACCGCCCAGCGCGCGGAGGGCAGGTCGTCGGCGATCGTGATCGCCCGGGTGACGTTGACGGCCGCGGCCCGATCCATGGCCGCGGTGACGTCGGCCGCGGTCTCGCAGCCGCACGCGTCGAGGTGCGTGTGGGCGTCGACGGTCGGGACGGGCAACGGCTCCGGCGGAGCCGGCGCCTCCCGCCGCCCGCCCGCCCCGCTCACACGCCCCCCGACGACGACAAGCGCGCGCGATGCGCTCCAGGGCTGTCGACAACCGCATCGAGCCCGCGCGATGCGCTGAAAGCCCCCGCGCACAGCGCAACGAGCCCGCGCGACGCGGTGTAGGGGCTGCCCCTGTCACGTCGAGCCCGCGCGATGCGGTTCCGGGCGGGGGTCACTTCGCGATCGGGGCCCACTCCGGGCCCGTCTCGCCCAGCTCGGGATCCAGCTTCGTGAAGATGGGGGTGGGCTTCGGCAGGGGCTTGCCGATCTCGATCGGCGTGCTCTTCCACGCGGCCCGTTCCGACGCGTAGTCGCCGGTCAGGATCGGGTAGGACGGGCCGCCGCCCAGGTCGTCGACCTCGTGGATCTCCGGCTGCGCCGCCCACACCCCGCTGCCGCCCAGCGCCTCGTGCACCTGCTGCGCGGAGTGCGGCAGGAACGGCGTGAGCAGCGTGTTGGCGTCCTGCACCACCTGCAGAGCGGTGTGCAGGATGGTGTCGCGGCGGTCCGGGTCGTCCTTGCGCTTCCACGGCTCCTGGTCGCTCAGGTACCGGTTGGCCGCGGTGACGACGCGCATGGCCTCGCCGACGGCCTGCTTGAACCGGTTGCGCGCGAGCAGCCCGCCGACGGCGTCGAAGCCGGCGCGGGAGATCGCGAGCAGGTCGTGGTCGGCGTCGGCGGGCGCGGTCGGCTTCGGGATCGCGCCGACGTTCTTGTGCGCCATCGAGATCGACCGGTTGACCAGGTTGCCCCACTCGTTGGCCAGCTCGAAGTTGGTGCGGCGCACGAACTCGTCCCAGGTGAAGTCGGTGTCCTGGTTCTCCGGGCCGGCGCTCGCGATGAAGTAGCGCAGCGAGTCGGGGCCGAACTCCTTCAGGAAGTCACCCACGTAGATCACGTTGCCGCGGCTGGTGGAGAACTTGGAGCCGCTCATCGTCAGGTACTCCGACGACACGACCTCGCTGGGCAGGTTGAGCGTGCCGAACGCGCCCGGGGTGCCGCCCTTGTCGCCCGCACCGTTCTGGCCCAGCAGCAGCGCCGGCCAGATCACCGAGTGGAAGACGATGTTGTCCTTGCCCATGAAGTAGTACGCCTGGGCCTCGGGATCGCACCACCACTGCTTCCACGCGTCGGCGTCCGGGCCACGGCGCGCCCACTCCACCGACGCCGACAGGTAGCCGATCACCGCGTCGAACCAGACGTAGAGCCGCTTCATCGGCTGGTCGCGCCAGCCGTCGAGCGGGATGGGCACGCCCCAGTCGAGGTCACGGGTGATGGCGCGGGGCTTGAGGTCGGCCGCGAGGTTCGCCGAGAACTTCAGGACGTTGGGACGCCAGTCGGTGCGCGTGGAGAGCCAGGAGCCCAGGGACTCGGCGAACGCCGGCAGGTCCAGGAAGAAGTGCTCGGTCTCGATGAACTTCGGCGTCTCACCGTTGATCTTCGAACGCGGGTTCAGCAGGTCGGCGGGGTCGAGCTGGTTGCCGCAGTTGTCGCACTGGTCGCCGCGCGCGGCCTCGTAGCCGCAGATCGGGCAGGTGCCCTCGACGTAGCGGTCGGGCAGGGTACGGCCCGTCGACGGGCTGATCGCGCCCATCGCCGTCTTCGCGACGACGTACCCGTTGCGGTACAGCGCCAGGAAGAGGTCCTGCACCACCTCGTAGTGCGTGCTCGTGGTGGTGCGGGTGAACAGGTCGTAGGTGAGCCCGAGGCCCTGCAGGTCCCGGGTGATCACGCCGTTGTACTTGTCGGCGAGCTGGCGGGGGGTGAGCCCCTCGGCGTCGGCCTGTACCTGGATCGGGGTGCCGTGCTCGTCGGTGCCGCTGACCATCAGCACCTGGTCGCCGATCATCCGGCGGTACCGGGAGAAGACGTCGGAGGGCACACCGAAACCGGACACATGGCCGATGTGCCGCGGGCCGTTGGCGTAGGGCCACGCCACGGCGGTCAGCACGCGGGAACTCATGCTCACCAGCGTAGGCCCACGGCACCAGCGGGTTCCGGCGGCTGGTGCGGGTTACCGTGGAGACGTGAATGTCGAAGTGACCCCTTTGCCCGGTATCGGCGTGCGCAAGGACTTCGCGCTGCGCGGTGGGCGGCGCGTCGGCGTCGTCACGCACCGGGACGGCAGGGTCGAGCTGATCATCTCCAAGGACGACGACCCCGACGCCTGCCTCGCCGAGCTCCCGCTCACCACCGACGAGGCCGCGGCGCTGGCCAACCTGCTCGGCGCCCCGCAGCTGGTCGCGCAGCTCACCGAGGAGCACCGCGACCTGCCGGGCATCCACACGCGGCAGATCCCCGTCGGCGCCCCGTTCGACGGCCGCACGCTGGGCGACACGGCGCTGCGCACGCGCACCGGGGTCTCCGTCGTCGCCGTGATGCGGGCGGGCCAGGTGCACCCCAGCCCCGCGCCGGACTTCACCCTGACCGCGGGCGACCTCATGGTCACCGTCGGCACGTCGGAGGGGCTCGACAACGCTGTCAAGATCCTGAAGCGCGGATGAGCGACACCGCGCTGGAGCTCATCGAGCTCGGCGCCGTCTTCTTCGGCCTCGGGCTGCTCGGGCGCCTCGCCGGGCGGATCGGCCTGTCCCCGATCCCGCTCTACCTCATCGGCGGGCTGGTCTTCGGCAACGGCGGGCTGCTGCCGCTGGGCGGCATCGACGAGTTCACGTCGCTCGCCGGCGAGATCGGCGTCGTGTTGCTGCTCCTGCTGCTCGGGCTGGAGTACTCGGCGGCCGAGCTGGTCACGGGGCTGAAGCGCTCGTGGCTCGCCGGCCTCCTCGACATCGTGCTCAACGCCGCACCGGGCGTCGCCGTCGCCCTGATCCTCGGGTGGGGGCCGATCGGGGCGTTCGTGATGGGCGGCGTCACCTACATCTCCTCGTCGGGCATCGTCGCGAAGGTGCTGGCCGACCTCGGCCGCCTGGGCAACCGCGAGACGCCCGTCGTGCTCTCGATCCTCGTGTTCGAGGACCTCGTCATGGCCCTCTACCTGCCGATCCTCACGGCCGTGCTGATCGGGGTGTCGCTGCTGGGCGGGCTGACGGCCGTCGGGATCGCGGTGGGGGTGCTGGCCGTCGTGCTCGTGGTGGCGCTGCGGTACGGCCGGATCGTCTCCGCCGTCGTCGACTCCCCCGACCGCGAGGTGTTCCTGCTCAAGGTGCTCGGCGCCGCGCTGCTGGTGGCCGGCTTCGCGTCGGCGATGCAGGTGTCGGCGGCGGTCGGCGCTTTCCTGCTGGGCATCGCGATCAGCGGGTCGACCGCGGAGAACGCGACGCGGATCCTGGAGCCCCTGCGCGACCTGTTCGCCGCGCTGTTCTTCGTGGTGTTCGGGCTCAACACCGACCCGGCGTCGATCCCGCCGGTGCTGGTCTGGGCCGTGGTGCTGGCCGTCTCGACCACGCTGACCAAGCTCGCGACGGGCTGGTGGGCCGCGCGGCGGGTCGGCATCGGGTCGCTCGGCCGCGCCCGAGCCGGGGCGGCGCTGGTGGCCCGGGGGGAGTTCTCGATCGTCATCGCCGGGCTGGCGGTGAGCTACGCGGCGGTCGACGCGGAGGTGGCCGCGCTCGCCACGGCGTACGTGCTGATCATGGCCGTGCTCGGCCCGGTGGCCGCACGGGTGGTGGAGCCGGTGGTGCGTGCCGCCCGCGCGGCCCGCACCCGCGCCCCCCTCGCCGCAGAAACCCCCTGACCCGATCCGTACGAGTGGCACTCTCGTACGAACCTAGGCAACGAAAGTGCCGTTCGTTCGGGAGGGTGGGGCGGCGCCGGAGTCAGGACGGGGGGCGCGTGGCCAGCGCCGCGTCGTACAGCGCGCGCTTCGGCACCCCCGCCGACGTGGCCACCTCGCTGACCGCATCCTTGAGCCGCTCCCCGTCGGCCACGCGCTCGTGTACCGCCCTGACCAGCGACTCCACCGTCGGCGCGACGCTCGGCGCGGCCCCGGCCAGCACCACCGTGATCTCGCCCCGCACCTGCTCCGCCGACGCCCACGCGGCCAGCTCGTGCAACGGGCCGCGCCGGACCTCCTCGTAGGTCTTGGTCAGCTCCCGGCACACGGCCGCGGCCCGGTCGGCACCCAGCACCTCGACGGCCGCGGCGAGCGTCTCGGCCAGCCGGTGCGGCGACTCGAAGAACACCACCGCCCGCTCCTCGGACCGCAACGCCGAGAACCAGCGCCGCCGCTCCCCCGCCTTGCGCGGCGCGAAGCCGTCGAAGCAGAACCGCTCGCACGGCAGGCCCGAGAGCACC
>CAXTTN010000054.1:2143-28234 GCA_964247105.1 uncultured Pseudonocardia sp. | reverse complement strand
GCCGTGCTGCTCTGCGTCGACGTCGGCAACACCCAGATCGCGCTGGGCCTCTACGAGGACTCCGCCGCGGACGACCCGAGGCCGCCCCTGGTGCGCGACTGGCGCATGCGCACCGACCCGCGGATCACCGCCGACGAGCTGGAGGTGGCGGTCGGCGGCCTGCTCGGCCGGTACGCGAGCCAGGTCACCGGCATCGCCGCGCTGTCGACCGTCCCCAGCCTGCTGCGCGAGCTGAAGCTGCTCATCGACCGCCGCGGCGACCCGGCCGTCGTCGTCGGGCCGGGGGTGCGCACCGGCGTGCCGCTGCTGGTGGACAACCCGCGCGAGGTCGGCGCCGACCGGGTGGTCAACACGCTCGCCGCGCACCGGCTGTTCGAGACCGCGTGCATCGTCGTCGACTTCGGCACCTCCACCAACATCGACGTCGTCTCCGCGAAGGGCGAGTTCCTCGGGGGCGCGCTCGCGCCCGGCATCGAGATCTCCATGGACGCGCTGGCCACGCGCGCGGCCGCGCTGCGCAGCGTCGAGTTCGTGCGGCCGCGCTCGGTGATCGGGAAGAACACCGTGGAGTGCCTGCAGTCGGGCGTGCTGTTCGGCTTCGCCGGGCAGGTCGACGGGCTCGTCAACCGCATCCTCGCCGAGCTGGGGCCCAAGGCGGGCCCGGTCACGGTGCTCGGCACCGGCGGGCTCGCGCCGTTGATGATGGGCGAGTCGGAGACGATCCAGGAGTACGTGCCGGACCTGACGCTGCTCGGGCTGCGGCTGGTCTACCTGCGCAACGCGCGCGCGACCGTCGTCACCAGCGGCAACGTGAACGCCCCCGACGACGTCTCCGGCCGCGCCGCCAGGTAGGCGCGCAGGCGGCCGAACGCCGCCTCGCGATCGGCGGGCTCGGCGACCAACGCCCACGAGTGCGTGGCGATCATCCGCACCAGCCCGTCGGTCGTGGTGGCGACCGGGTTCGGGAAGCCGCGGCGCTCGGGCGGCTCGAAGGTCGGGATCGTGGGGTGGTCGTCGGCGGGTGTCGAGCCGATCCGCGGGAGCTCCTCGGGGTGCAGGGCCCGGCCGCAGCCGGCGACCCAGTCGACCGTCTGGTCGTCGTCGTTCCCGACCACCGCCAGCACCCCGCCCGGCCGCAGCACCCGCGCGATCTCCGGTTCGGCGACGCCCCGGTCGAACCAGTGCCAGGCCTGCCCGACGAGCACCGCGTCCACCGACGCGTCCGGGAGCGGGATCGCCTCGGCCGGGCCCACCCGGACGTCGACGTCGGGGAAGCGGCGGCTGAGCTCCGCGAGCATGTCCGGATCCGGGTCGACGGCCGTCACCCGCACCCCGGGCAGCCGCAACACCGTCTCGGTGAGCTTCCCCGTGCCCGCTCCGAGGTCGAGCACATCGGGGCCGGGAGCGGGGGCGAGCGCCCACGCCGCCGCCGCGTCGGGATAGCCCGGCCGGTGCTCCGCGTAGTCGGCCGCCACTGCTCCGAAGGATCTCGCGCGCGTCGTCATGCCTCCCGACCCTACGGCCGCCCGAAACCCGTAGCGATGCCATTACTACCCTTTGTCAGGTGAGCACTGACTTCCCCGCCCCCGATTCCGAGCTTCCCGAGCAGATGCGGGTGCGCCGGGCCAAGCGCGCGGAGATGCTCGCCGAGGGCCGCGAGCCTTACCCGGTGTCCGTCGCGCGCACCCACAGCCTGCGCGAGGTGCGCGACGCCCACCCCGATCTGCCCGTCGACACGACCACCGGCGACGAGGTCGGCGTGGCCGGCCGGGTGATCTTCCTGCGCAACACGGGCAAGCTGTGCTTCGCCACTCTCCGTGAGGGTGACGGCACCGAGCTGCAGGCGATGCTGAGCCTCGCGCTGGTCGGCGAGGACGAGCTGGCCCGCTGGAAGTCGGCGGTCGACCTGGGCGACTTCGTGTTCGTCCACGGCGAGGTGATCACGTCCCGCCGTGGCGAGCTGTCGGTGATGGCCGATTCGTGGGCGATGGCGTCGAAGTCGGTGCGGCCGCTGCCCAACACGCACAGCGAGCTGTCGGAGGAGACGCGCGTGCGGCAGCGCTACGTCGATCTCGTCGTGCGACCGCAGGCCCGTGAGATGGTGCGCCGCCGCGCGCAGGTCGTGCGGGCGCTGCGGGATCTGCTGCACGGCCGCGATTACGTCGAGATCGAGACGCCGATCCTGCAACTGCTGCACGGCGGCGCCGCCGCGCGCCCGTTCGTGACCCGGGCGAATGCGCTGGATCAGGAGCTGTATCTGCGCATTGCGCTGGAGTTGTACCTGAAGCGCGCCGTTGTCGGCGGCGTCGAGCGCGTCTTCGAGATCAACCGGGTGTTCCGGAACGAGGGCATCGACTCCACGCACTCGCCCGAGTTCACGATGCTCGAGGCCTACCAGACCTACGCCACCTACGACGACATCGCCGAGGTGACCCGCGCGATGGTGCAGGCGGCGGCGGTTGCCGTCTTCGGTTCCACCACCGTGCGGCACGCCGATGGGTCGTCACACGATCTGGGTGGTGAGTGGCGTTCCGTGACATTGCACGGGGCGCTGTCGGATGTGGTCGGAACGGTCGTGACCCCCGATACGTCCATTGCCGATCTCCGTGAGATCGCCGTGAAGTACGACGTCGAGCTGAAGGACGGGCTCTCGGCCGGCGAGATGGTGCTGGAGCTGTTCGAGGAACTGGTGGAACACACCCTCGTCGCCCCGACCTTCGTGCGCGACTACCCCGTCGAGGTCCGGCCGCTGACCCGCCAGCACCGCGACGATCCGCGCCTCGCCGAAGCCTGGGACCTGTACGTCTTCGGCACCGAGCTGGCCACGGGCTACTCCGAGCTGGTGGATCCCGTGGTGCAGCGGGAACGGCTCACCGAACAGTCGCTGCGCGCCGCCGCGGGCGATCCGGAGGCGATGCAGCTCGACGAGGACTTCATTCGTGCCCTGGAGTACGGAATGCCTCCCACGGGTGGTATGGGCATGGGCGTCGACCGGCTGCTGATGACGCTCACCGGCCTCGGAATCCGTGACACCATTCTGTTTCCACTCGTGCGTTCTGAGTGACCACCCCCGGGTGGCTCGACACTGTCACTGTAATGGTTATATCGTGCGACCATGCGGCGTCGCCGCAGATGACAGCGAGAACAGGTATGGAGGGCTGCGGCGGTGGCGCAGATCCGGGAAGTCCGGCTGGTCGACGACATCGACGGCAACGAGGCCGACGAGACGCTCGAGTTCGGAATCGATGGCAAGAACTATGAGATCGACCTCTCGAAGGAGAACGCGGGCAAGCTCCGCGACGCGCTCGCCGACTTCGTGGCGTCGGCCCGCCGTTTGAGCGGTGGCCGTGGCCGCCGGCCGGCGGCGGCCACGGCAGTGGCCACGCGGCGCCCGTCGATCGACCGCGAGCAGAACCAGGCGATCCGTGACTGGGCCCGCAAGCGCGGCATGAAGGTGTCCGATCGCGGGCGCATTCCGGCCGAGGTGTTGGACGCGTATCACAAGGAGAACTGAGACCTGCTCGGCATCGGCTCGGGCGGGATTTCTGGAGAACTCACGGGGCCGGCGCCGAGCGCCGGCCCTGTTCTCATGGTTAGGGTGGCCTCATCAGCGCATCGAGGAGGCCCCGTGGCCCGCAGGACGACCACCGGTGAGGTCCGCCGCACCGAGCGGCTGACCCCGCACATGATCAGGGTCGTGTTCGGCGGCGAGGACATCGCCGCGTTCCCGGAGACGCCGTTCACCGACCGTTACGTGAAGCTCCAGTTCCCGCGCCCCGGCGTCCGGTATCCCGAGCCGTTCGACCTCGAGACGATCCGCGCCGAGCTGCCGCGCGACCAGTGGCCCGTCGTCCGCACCTACACGGTGCGCGCGTTCGATCCGGCCGCGGGCGAGCTGACGATCGACTTCGTGCACCACGGCGACGAGGGGTTCGCCGGGCCGTGGGCGGCCGCCGCCCGTCCCGGTGACCTGCTGCGGTTGATGGGCCCCGGTGGCGCCTACGCCCCCGACCCGGACGCCGACTGGCATCTCCTGGTGGGCGACGAGTCCGCGCTGCCGGCGATCGGCGCGGCGTGGGAGCGCATCCGTCCGGGCGTCCCGGTGGTGGCGTTGCTGGAGGTGGCCGACGCCGCCGAGCGGCAGGACCT
Organism: uncultured Pseudonocardia sp.; assembly: GCA_964247105.1. Taxonomy (GTDB): domain Bacteria; phylum Actinomycetota; class Actinomycetes; order Mycobacteriales; family Pseudonocardiaceae; genus Pseudonocardia. The sequence continues at coordinate 24,085 of CAXTTN010000054.1, read as the reverse complement.
CGACGCGACCTGGCTGTACCGCGACGCCTCGCGGCCCGACCAGCTGGTCGACGCCGTCCGCGCCCTGACGTTCCCGCCCGGTCGGGTTCACGCGTTCGTGCACGGCGAGGCCGGGCTCGTCCGGGACGTCCGGCGCCATCTCCTCGACGATCCGGGGCTCGGTGGTCGGGGGATGGCTCGCGAGTCGCTGTCGGTGTCCGGGTACTGGCGCCGCGGCCGTGACGAGGACGGATGGCGGGCCGACAAGGCGGCCGAGAAGGTCGCATCTCAGGCCTGACCACCCCCTTTCGCCGGCCCGTCCGCGGGGGAATCCCTGTCCGGAATTTCTCGTTGGGCGCAACGAGGGGCACGGACCACAGGCGACCACCGCCCACAAGCCGATACAGTGGGGGTTGGGCGTACGCGGCGTAGCGCGCGCCGCCGTTTCGGACGGCACAGTCGCTAGCGGCCCAGTGCGGCGCAGTACGGCGCAGTAGGCGAGGAGCAGGAGATGTTCGAGAGGTTCACCGACCGAGCAAGGCGTGTTGTCGTCCTGGCCCAAGAAGAGGCCCGGATGCTCAACCACAACTACATCGGCACCGAGCACATTCTCCTCGGCCTCATCCACGAGGGCGAGGGAGTGGCCGCGAAGGCCCTGGAGTCCCTCGGGATCGCCCTGGAGGGCGTCCGTCAGCAGGTCGAGGAGATCATCGGCCAGGGCCAGCAGGCACCGAGCGGGCACATCCCGTTCACGCCGCGGGCCAAGAAGGTCCTGGAGCTCTCGCTGCGCGAGGCGCTCCAGCTCGGCCACAACTACATCGGCACCGAGCACATCCTGCTCGGGCTCATCCGCGAGGGCGAGGGCGTCGCCGCGCAGGTGCTGGTCAAGCTGGGGGCGGATCTCAACCGCGTCCGCCAGCAGGTCCTGCAGCTGCTGTCGGGCTACCAGGGCAAGGAGCCCGCCGAGGGCGCCACCGGTGGTCGCGGCGAGGGCACGCCCAGCTCGTCGCTCGTCCTCGACCAGTTCGGTCGCAACCTCACCCAGTCGGCCCGCGAGGGCAAGCTGGATCCGGTCATCGGCCGGGAGAAGGAGATCGAGCGGGTCATGCAGGTCCTCTCCCGGAGGACCAAGAACAACCCCGTCCTGATCGGCGAGCCCGGCGTCGGCAAGACCGCCGTCGTCGAGGGTCTCGCGCAGGGCATCGTCAAGGGCGAGGTGCCCGAGACGCTCAAGGACAAGCAGCTCTACACGCTCGACCTGGGCTCGCTCGTCGCCGGTTCCCGCTACCGCGGTGATTTCGAGGAGCGCCTCAAGAAGGTGCTCAAGGAGATCCGCACGCGCGGCGACATCATCCTGTTCATCGACGAGCTCCACACCCTCGTGGGTGCCGGTGCCGCCGAGGGCGCGATCGACGCCGCCAGCATCCTCAAGCCGATGCTGGCCCGCGGCGAGCTGCAGACGATCGGGGCCACCACGCTCGACGAGTACCGCAAGTACGTCGAGAAGGATCCCGCCCTGGAGCGGCGCTTCCAGCCGATCCAGGTCGGCGAGCCGTCGGTGGCGCACACCATCGAGATCCTCAAGGGCCTGCGCGACCGCTACGAGGCGCACCACCGCGTCACGATCACGGACAACGCGCTGGTCGCGGCGGCCACCCTGGCCGATCGCTACATCTCCGACCGGTTCCTGCCGGACAAGGCGATCGACCTGATCGACGAGGCCGGCGCCCGCATGCGCATCCGCCGCATGACCGCGCCGCCGGATCTCCGCGAGTTCGACGAGAAGATCGCCAACGTCCGCCGGGACAAGGAGTCGGCGATCGACGCGCAGGACTTCGAGCGTGCCGCGCACCTGCGCGACTCCGAGAAGACCCTGCTCGGCCAGAAGGGCGAGCGGGAGAAGCAGTGGAAGTCCGGTGACCTGGACGTCGTCGCCGAGGTCGACGACGAGCAGATCGCCGAGGTGCTCGCCAACTGGACCGGGATCCCCGTGTTCAAGCTCACCGAGGAGGAGACCACCCGTCTGCTCCGCATGGAGGAGGAGCTGCACAAGCGGATCATCGGGCAGGAGGAGGCCGTCAAGTCGGTCGCGAAGGCCATCCGCCGCACGCGGGCCGGCCTGAAGGACCCGAAGCGCCCGTCGGGCTCGTTCATCTTCGCCGGCCCGTCCGGTGTCGGTAAGACCGAGCTGTCGAAGGCGCTGGCGAGCTTCCTGTTCGGCGAGGACGACGCGCTCATCCAGATCGACATGGGCGAGTTCCACGACCGCTACACCGCCTCGCGCCTGTTCGGTGCCCCTCCCGGGTACGTCGGGTACGAGGAGGGCGGCCAGCTCACCGAGAAGGTGCGGCGCAAGCCGTTCTCCGTGGTGCTGTTCGACGAGATCGAGAAGGCCCACCAGGAGGTCTACAACACCCTCCTGCAGGTGCTGGAGGACGGTCGCCTCACCGACGGCCAGGGCCGCACGGTGGACTTCAAGAACACCGTCATCATCTTCACGTCGAACCTCGGCACGCAGGACATCTCCAAGGCCGTGGGACTGGGCTTCGCCCAGGGCAACGACGAGCAGTCGAACTACGAGCGGATGAAGAACAAGGTCAACGACGAGCTGAAGAAGCACTTCCGCCCGGAGTTCCTCAACCGCATCGACGACATCGTCGTGTTCCACCAGCTGACCGAGGATCAGATCATCATGATGGTCGATCTCATGATCACGCGGGTGGAGGGCGCGCTGGCCAACAAGGACATGGCCATCGAGCTCACCCCGGCCGCCAAGGGCCTGCTGGCCCGCCGCGGCTTCGACCCCGTGCTGGGCGCGCGGCCGCTGCGCCGCACCATCCAGCGCGAGATCGAGGACCAGCTCTCGGAGAAGATCCTGTTCGGGGAGATCGAGCCCGGCCAGATCGTCCTCGTGGACGTCGAGGGCCTCAACCCCGACGCCCCCGAGGGCTCCCGCGCCGGCGACGACAAGGCGGTGTTCACCTTCCGCGGTGAGCCGAAGCCGAGCCTCGTCCCCGACGTGCCGCCGATCGACATGGCGAAGTCGGGCGAGGAGTAAGCACCCGCAGTACACGAACGGCCCGCTCGGACCTGGTCCGGGCGGGCCGTTCGCTGTCCGCGCGCCTGGACGGGTTCCCGATGCACATGATCGACGCACGGGGACGCACAGCCGTGCTGGGAGCGGTTGCGCGTCCCGGGACGGTGATCGCGTGGCAGCGGGCCGGTCCCGGGCGGGGCAGGTGGCCGCACCCGCCGCCCGATCCTGTTGGATCGGGTCGTGAGCTCGGTCCGTGCCGTCCCGGAGACCGGGCTGATGTCGGGTGAGGAGCTGTCGGCCGACGACGCGCGGCACACCGTCGCGCGCCACGGCCTGCGCCGCCTGCTCGGCTCCGCGTTCCTCCGCTTCCGCTACGGCGACGGCTTCAGCCACGCGCGCGCGTTCGCGCTGCAGCTCGCGCTGGCCGCCGTTCCGCTGGTGATCGCCGGCGCGGGGCTGGCCACGGCGATCGGTGCCGAGTCGGTGGCGCAGGTGGTGGCCCGCACCGTCGTGGCGATCTCCCCGGGCAGCAGCGACCCGCTGGTGTCGCAGGTGGTGGGGGAGTCCGCCGACGAGGGCAGCGACCGCAGCGAGCTGGTCGTCGTGCTCGGCCTGGTGACCGCGTTCGCGGCCGGGACGTCGGCGTTCGCCCAGCTCGAACGCGGCGCCAACCGGATCTACGGCACGAAGCGCGACCGCCCCGCCCTGCGCAAGTACGGCCGCGCCGCCCTGTTGACCGCGACCGCGGGCGTCGCGATGGCCGCCGGGCTGCTGCTGATCGTGGCCGGCGAGCCGTTCGGCGAGGCGCTGGAGGTGGTCTACCACTGGGGGGACGCCGCCGAGACGGTGTGGGACGTCGTCCGCTGGCCGGTCGGGCTGGCGCTGCTGGTGGTGGCGGTGACGCTGCTGTTCCGGTTCGCGCCGCGGCGGCAGCAGCCGGGCATCAGCTGGCTCGCCGTGGGCGCGGCCGTCACGGTCGTGGCCTGGTTGGCCGGCTCGGGCCTGCTCGCGCTGTACGTGGTCTTCGCGGCGGGCTTCGGCGACACCTACGGCCCGCTCACGGCCGTGATGGCCCTGCTGTTGTGGGCGAACGTCACGGGCATCGCCCTGCTGGCCGGGCTGGCGCTGGCCGCCCAGCTGGAGGCCGTGCGGGCCGGGCTGCCGGATCCGCTGCTCCCCGACAGCGACGACGACGGCATCCCGACGCCCTCGACGACCACCCGAACTCCCCCGCCCGTTAGCTGTGCCCGATCGGCCCCCTCGCCGTGTCCGTTTCGTCGACTCGCGCCAAGCCCGAGCGCGAGTCGACGAAATGGACACGTCGTGTGTGCCGGTCGGGCACGCGCCAGGCGATCCGGATCGGTGAACCCCGCTCGGCCGCGTTGACGGTGTGCAATGGTGGCGGGGCCCGTCGAGGGCCCCTCACCCTCACCGGAGGAACCCGTGTCCGAGACCCTGCGCAACCTGGCCGGCCTGCCCGAGCAACCGGCGAGCCTCGCCGAGTCCGTGCTGGTCATGATCGACATCCAGAACACCTACACGCGCGGCGTGATGGAGCTGGAGAACGTGCAGCCCGCCATCGACGAGGCCGCGGAGCTGCTGGACCGCGCCCGGTCCGCGGGCATCCCGATCTTCCACATCGCGCACGACGACGGGCCGGGCTCGCTCTACGACGTGAACGGCGAGACCGGGCGGATCGTCGACCGCGTGGCCCCGCGTGACGGCGAGCCGGTGATCGTCAAGAACTACCCCAACTCCTTCGTCGCCACCGACCTGAACGACCGGCTCGCCCCGGGATCGAACCTGGTCCTGGCCGGGTTCATGACGCACATGTGCGTGAACTCGACGGCGCGCGGGGCGTTCAACCTGGGCCACAGCCCGTCGGTGGTGGCCGGGACGACGGCGACCCGGGCCCTGCCCGGCGTCGACGGCGTCGAGGTGCCGGCGGCGGCGCTGCAGGCCGCGAGCCTGGCCGCCATCGCGGACCTGTTCGGCGTGGTGGTGCCGCGCGCGAGCGACGTTCCCTAGATCCGCGAGGTCGTCGCCGGGTCCGGCACGCCGTCGAAGAACCGGTCGAGCACGCACCGGAACAGCGGCTCGCCGGGCGCGGCCGCCGCGAACAGCGTCATGGACGAGCGGAGCTTGACGTCGTCGGGGCCCATGACGTCGTACGCGGTGGGCCCGGGGGCCGCGGCGACGGCGCGGGTGATCTCCAGGAGGCGCGGACCCAGCACCGGGTGCGCCAGGTAGGCGCGCGCCTCGTCGAGGCCGGAGATCGCGTACTCGCGCGACGTCGCGCTGAAGCCCAGCCCGCTGACCTGCGGGAAGACGTACCAGATCCAGTGCCCGGTCTTGCGGCCCGCGCGCATCTCGGCGAGCGCCGACGCGTACGACCCCTGCTGGGCCGACACGAACCGCTCCAGCCGGAACGGGTCGCTCACCGCGCGGCGAAGGAGCTCTGCACCACCTCGAACTCCAGCACCGACGAGCCCGTGCCGACCGGCCGCGCCCGCTCACCGGAGTGCGCCGCCATCGCGGAGCCCTTCATCCAGTTCTGGAACGACTCCTCGTCCTCCCAGTGGGTCATCACGAAGTAGCGCGTCTCGCCGGCCACCGGGCGCAGCAGCTCGTAGGAGATGAAGCCGGGCTCGTCGTCCACGGCGTGCAGCCGGTTGGCGAAGCGCTTCTCCAGCTCCGGTCCGGAGCCGTCGGGAACCTCGATCGCGTTGATCTTCACAACAGCCATGGCACCTACAGTAGTGCGCTGTGCGGACCTCCGACGGCGTCGAGCTGGCCGTCACCGACCTCGGCGGCGACGGGCCGCCGGTGCTGCTGCTGCACGGGCTGATGGGGTGCGCTGCGACGTGGGTTCCGGTCGCGTCCTGGCTGCCCGGCCGCCTCCTCGCCCTCGACGCGCGGGGGCACGGCCGCTCGCAGGCCCGCGGGCCGTGGACGACGCGGCGGATGGCGCGCGACGTCACGGAACTGCTCGACGAGATCGGGCCTGCGATCGTGGTCGGGCACTCCATGGGTGGGCTGCACGGGCTCGTCGCCGCGGCCCGGCGCCCGGACCTGGTGCGCGCGCTCGTCGTCGAGGACATGGCGGTGGACTTCCGCGGCGCCGACGCCGACACCGCCCGCGCCTGGTTCGGCGCGCTGCCGCAGCCGTTCCCGTCGCTCGCCGCCGTGCGCGCGGCGTTCGGACACCCGCGGCCGGAGTTCGGCGAGTACATGGCGCGGTGCGTCGAGGAGCGCTCCGACGGCTGGCACCTGCTCTGCCGCGTCGACGACGGGGTCGAGATCGCCGCGGAGTGGGCGCGCGTGGACCACTGGGCGGAGCTTCCCGCCGTGCGCTGCCCGGTGCTGTTGCTGGAGGCCGAGCAGAGCGTGGCCCCGCCCGGGCAGATCGCGGCCATGGCGGCCCGGTTGCGCGACGCGCGCCACGTCCGGGTGCCCGACACCGGCCACCTCGTGCACGTGGCGGAGGGCTACCGAGAGGCGGTCGAGCCCTTCGTCGCGGCGGCGCCGCCCCCACCCCGCTGATCACGGGCAGATGGTCGCCGGTGGACCATCGGCTGCCGCCGTCCGCCCGTGATCGGCGCGGGACGTCAGCGGATGTCGACGGCCACGACCCGGGCGCGCACCGGCTGCACGGGGTGCAGCGCCGCGAAGGCCGCCGCCGGACGCTCGGTGGCCAGCACGCAGTGCGGCAGCCAGGCCCCTGGGAGGTAGGCGGCCACCGGGCCCTTCACCCGCCCGGCCAGCGCGTCGTGCACGGCCGCGTGCACGGCCAGCAGCTCCGCGTCGACGACGGCCGCGAGCACCAGCTCGTGCGGCCGGCCGGCGACGGTGCCCAGCGTCGCGAGCCAGATCGACGGCAGGGCGAGCACACGCAGCTCGCCGTCCAGCGCCTCCCGTGCCGCGGGCGGGATCGCGGCGGCGGCGGCCGCGACGACGGACGGCGGCCCGGACGGCGCCGCGACGCCGGTTACGGCCCGCAGTGTGGAGAGGGCGGCGCAGGCGTCGGGGTCGAGCCGGAACCGCACGGCGAGCGCCATCAGGTCGTTCCGCTGGCCCGGCGCGCGTGGTGTGCCCGCGGCGCGTGTGCAGCGACGCGCGCCGGGCGTGGCAGTGCGCGCGCGGGCATCAGGCGGGGAGGGCGAAGCGGCCGTCGTCGAGCTGCTCGGCCAGGCCGTCCACCAGGAGCGAGTGCAGGCACCGGTCGCGCTGGCCCGCGTCCGACCACACCTCGTCCAGCGCGGCGCGCGGGACCGGCCCGGGGGAGTCGCGGAGCACGTCGAGCAGCCGCCCCCGCACCTGACGGTCGGTGCCGGCGAAGCCCTGCACGGGCTTGCGCGGCCCGGTGTACTCGGGCCGACCGTTGGCCTGCCACGCGCACACCGACGCGACGGGGCAGACCCCGCACCGCGGCGTCCGCGCCGTGCACACCAGCGCGCCCAGCTCCATCAGCCCGATCGAGACGGTGGCCGCCGTGGGCCCGGCGGGCAGCAGCGCGTCGACGTCGGCGAGATCGGCCTTGACCCGCGCCGGCCCCGCGTCGCCGAGACCGTGCACGGCCCGCGCCACCACCCGCCGCACGTTCGTGTCGACGACGGGGCACCGCGCCCCGAACCCGAACGCCGCCACGGCCCGCGCGGTGTAGGAACCCACGCCCGGCAACGCCTCCAGCGCGTCCACATCGGACGGAACCTGGCCACCGTGCTGCTCCACGACGGCCGCGGCCGCGGCATGCAGCCGCAGCGCGCGCCGGGGGTAGCCGAGCTTGCCCCAGGCCCGCAGGACGTCCGCGCGCGCGGCCGCGGCCAGCGCCGCCGGGGTCGGCCACTGCGCCATCCACGCGTTCCAGACGGGCTCGACCCGCGCCACCGGCGTCTGCTGCAGCATGAACTCGCTGACCATCACGCCCCAGGGCGTGGTGCCCGGCCGGCGCCAGGGCAGGTCGCGCTTGTGGGCGAGGTACCAGTCGAGTACGAGGTCGGGCAGCACAGAGAGAGGGTCTACACCACCTCGTTCAGCTTCCCGGTGGCGACGTCGGAGACGAAGCCGCGGACGTGGTCGGTTGTGTGACGCGACGGCTGGGCCGGCAGGCCTCGCGCAGCGTCCGCATCACGGCACGAGCGTTGGGCTGTTCGGAGTAAAGACTTGACCCGTTGCGACGCGCCGACCTGATGCCGGTCGCGACTACGAGTAGTCAGTTAGATACTCTATGTGACATGTGGGAGCCGGTGGGGCCGCTGCCCGCGTCCGTCTACTGGAGACGGCGCTGGGTCGCGGTCGCCGGGGCGGTCGCGGCGGTGCTCCTCGTCGCCGGGACCGCAGGCCTCCTCACCTCTCCCCGGACCGACGGCACCGCCACCGTCCGCGCCAGCCGCGCCGCCCTGAGCGCTCCCCAGGTCCCGTCCCCGTCCCCGGTGTCCCCCGCGCCGCCGGTACCGACCGACCCCCCGCCGCCGCCCGCGTCGGCGAAGCCGGGGACGGGGTCGCCTCCGCCGGGCACCCCGCCCGCCACCACGTCGGAGGAGCTGCGCCCCGACGAGACCCCGCGCCGGTCCGTGCCCGTCGCGACCCCGGTTCCCGTGCCGCCGACCGGCCCGGTGCCCTGCACCACCGCGATGCTGGCGGTCACGGCCGAGATCGACCGCCCGCAGCACAAGGTGGGCGACCGGCCGTTGCTGCGGCTCGTCGTCACCAACACCAGCGGCCAGCCGTGCGTCCGCGACCTCGACTCCGCACGCCAGGAGATCGTCGTCTGGAACAGCGACCAGTCGGCCAAGCTCTGGTCGAGCAACGACTGCACCAACGTCGCCGGCTCCGACCTGCGCACCCTCGTGCCCGGCCAGCCCGTCGCGTTCTCGGTGACCTGGGCGGGCCGCACCTCCACACCGGGGTGCGCCCAGCCGAGAACGGTCGTGCCGCCCGGCAGCTACCGCGTCCTGACCCGGCTCGACGACATCATCAGCCCGCCGACGATGTTCACGCTGACGCCGTAGGGGCGCTCGTTCCGGCCTGCGCCGGCCCCCAAACCGCTCGACCACGCGCCTACCGTGACGGTGTGAGGGTGACGTTCACGCGCGGCGACGGGCGGCGCTACAGCGTGGCGGTCGAGCGCGAGCGCGGCCCGCGCCTGGTGCCCCGCGACGGCCCCGGCTTCGACGAGTACATGCCGCACGACATCGCCCACTACCTGGTCGAGGAGCAGCTGGGGATCCGGCTGGGCGTCTTCGGCCAGCTCGCCGAGGGCGGTGGGGGCCTGTTCACGCCCGCCCCGGCCGATCGCACCGAGGCGCAGCAGCGGCGCGTGCGGCGGATCGCGGCCGAGGGGCGCGCCGACATGCGCCGGTCGGAGGCGGCCGTCGGGTTGTGCGTCGCCGCGTGGAAGGGACGGCCCTGGAGCGTCGGTCCCGGGACCGTCACGCCGGCCGAGCGCGACCGGGTGGTGCGCCGCATCGACGAGGTCGCCGCGCGCTGGCACGCGCTCCCGCCGGGCGGCTCGTTGACCTTCGAGTGGCTCAGCGGATCCGCGTCAGCACCGAGCCGACGTCGCGCACCTCGGTGAGCGTCATCCCCGCCGGCCCGCTGCCGCTCTCCGGCGGCACCAGCGCGTGGGTGAAGCCCAGCCGCGCGGCCTCGGCGAGCCTGCGGTCGAGCCCCGTGACGCGCCGCACCTCACCGGCCAGCCCGATCTCGCCGAGCACCACGAGATCCGACGGCAGCGCGACGTCCCGCTTGGCCGACGCGATCGCCAGCGCCATCGCGAGGTCGGCGGCCGGCTCCACCACGCGCATCCCGCCGACGGTGGCCGCGTAGACCTCGGCGTCGTTCAGCTTCACGCCGCCGCGCTTCTCCAGCACGGCGAGGAGCATGGCGACGCGCGCGTTGTCGAGGCCGCTGACCGCGCGCCGCGGGCTGGGGATGCCGGTGCCGGTCACCAGCGCCTGCAGCTCCGCGGGGAGCGGGCGCCTGCCGTCCATCACGACGGTGACGGCCGTGCCGGGCACCGGCGGGCCGCCGAAGCGTTCCAGGAACAGGCCCGACGGGTCGGGCATGCCGACGATGCCGGAGTCGCGCAGCTCGAAGCAGCCCACCTCGTCGGCGGGCCCGAAACGGTTCTTGACGCCGCGCACCATCCGCAGCGTCGAGTGCCGGTCGCCCTCGAACGACAGCACCACGTCGACGAGGTGCTCCAGCACGCGCGGGCCCGCGATGTTGCCGTCCTTGGTGACGTGTCCCACGAGCACCACGGGCAGCCCGCGGTCCTTGGCCAGCCCGGTGAGGGCCACGGTCACGGCGCGGGTCTGGGTGACCCCGCCCGGCGTCCCGTCGACCTCGGTGGTGGACATGGTCTGGATCGAGTCGACGACGAGCAGCTCGGGCCGCAGGTCGTCGATGTGCCCGACGATCGCGCCGAGATCGGACTCGGCGGCGAGGAACAGCTCGTCGTTGACGGCGCCGGTGCGCTCGGCGCGCAGCCGCACCTGGCCGGCCGACTCCTCACCGGTGACGTAGAGCACCCGGCCCGACGAGCGCGCGGCCACCTCCAGCAGCAGCGTCGACTTCCCGACGCCCGGCTCGCCCGCCAGCAGCACCACCGAGCCCGGGACGAGCCCGCCGCCGAGCACCCGGTCCAGTTCGGACACTCCCGTCGGGCGGGCGCGGGCGGAGTCCAGCTCGACCTCGGCGATCCGCATGGCCGGTGCCGCGGGCGCGCCCGCGGCGACCCGGGCGCGGCTCGCGGCGGTCGGCGCGGCGGCCTGTTCGAGGGTGCCCCACGCCTGGCAGGCCGGGCAGCGCCCGACCCACTGCGCGGTGCGGTGATCGCAGGCGGAGCACCGGAAGGCGACCTTGCCGGTACGCGCCCGCTGTGTCACTCGGCGGCCGACTCCGTGCGCGGATCGGTCGGGTTGGCGACCGGGACCTGCACGGTGACCGCGCCGGCGTTCTGGAAGGTCAGCGTGACGGGGTAGGTCAGGCCGGGCCGGATCTCCTGGTTGACCCCGACGAGCACGATCTGCGCGCCGGCGGCCTCCTCGTCCGGGGCCGCTGCGGTCGGCGCTGCGGTCGGCGCTGCGGTCGGTGTGGCCGACGGCGCGGCCGACGGCGCGGCCGACGGCGCGGTCGTCGGGGTGGCGGAGGGCGCGGGGGTGGTGGTAGCGGACGCGGACGGCGTGGCCGTGGCGGACCCGGTGGTGACGGCCGTGGCGGCGGGCGCGCCGTCGACGACCAGCGTCTGCCCGGCCGTGACCACGGCGTCGCCGCCGAGGCGTACGGAGCGCGCGACCGGGCTGGCCGCGGAGATCAACTTGTCGTCGGTGCCCGAGCTGTTGGAGATGCTCATCTTGAGCGGGGCGTCCTCGCCGCGGGTGTAGACGCTGGCGTTGTCGGTCTTCGCGTACACGAACTCGGCGTCCCGGATCGCGATCGGGCCCACGGTGGCCGACCCGCCGTTGACGCCCGAGACCTGGGTGCTGGTCTGGGTGATCTGCCCCGCGCCGCATCCGGCCAGGGCGAGAGCCCCGACAACGACGCAGATGGCGGCGACTCCGGTCCGACGGTGGCTGCGGCTCACGGGGTGTGCGTCCTTCCGGGGCGGAGCGTGCCGCCGGGGCGGCAGGGCGGTGGCGCGGTGGCGCGGTGGTCGGGCATCCTGCCCGCTCGAACCTCGATCAGCCTAGTAGGACGGTTACGCAACGGGCGACGCGGCCGTTCGAGGCACGATTCTCGTGCGTTGTCAATCCCCTGACCTGCGCGTACGGCGCGGACCGGGCGGCAGGGTCGGCCCAGGTCGTGTTAACCTGGTTGCAGCGAAAGGGGCAGAGGACACATGGTTTTCAAGGTCGGAGAGACCGTTGTCTACCCGCACCACGGTGCCGCACTCATCGAGGCGATCGAAACCCGGACGATCAAGGGCGAGGCCCGCGAGTACCTCGTCCTGAAGGTTGCCCAGGGCGATCTCACCGTGAAGGTTCCCGCCGAGAACGCCGAGGTCGTCGGGGTTCGCGACGTGGTGGGCCAGGAAGGGCTCGACAGGGTGTTCGAGGTGCTCCGCGCACCCCACACCGAGGAGCCCACCAACTGGTCCCGCCGGTATAAGGCGAACCTCGAGAAGCTGGCGTCGGGCGACGTGAACAAGGTGGCCGAGGTCGTCCGCGATCTCTGGCGCCGCGAGAAGGACCGCGGCCTGTCCGCGGGCGAGAAGCGCATGCTGGCCAAGGCCCGCCAGATCCTCGTCAGCGAGCTCGCGCTGGCGGAGGGCACCGACGAGGAGCGCGCCGAGGTCCTGCTCGACGAGGTCCTGGCCACGGCGTCTGCCTGATCTCGGTTCGCTCCGTCGGCCGTGAGGTCCGCGTGCACGTCGTCGCGGTGATCGTGGCCGGCGGGGCCGGGGTGGATCCGCTGACCCGGATCGCGGGCGTGCCTGCGATCGTGTGGTCGGTGCGATCCGTTCTGGCGTCCGGCGTCACCGATCACGTGATGATCGACGCGCCGGTTTCGGTCCTGCACGCCTGCGCCGGCCTGCCGGTGCGCGCGTGGGATTCGCGGCACGCGTCGGCTCGCATCGGGCCACACGCCGGTCAACGAGCGGGCGGTGCCGGTGGTGACGATGTGATCACGGCGAGTTCACCGGACGTTCTCCTGGTGCACGACGCGGCCCGTCCACTGACCCCGCCCGCGCTGTTCGCGGCGGTCGTGGCCGCGGTGCGCGACGGCCACGCCGCGGCGGTTCCCGTCCTCCCGGTGCCCGACACGGTCAAGCTCGTCGATCGCGGCGGCCTGGTCACCGGCACGCCCGATCGGTCCGAGCTGCGCGTGGTGCAGAGCCCCTTCGCGCTCCGCGTCGACGCGTGGGATGTCCACAGTGCACTGATGTCCCAGCCTGCGGTCCTGGCCGCGCGGGCGATCCCGGGCGATCCGCTCGCCTTCCGCGTCCACACGGCGTGGGACCTGGAGCTGGCCGAACTCCTGGCGGCAACGTGAGGGTCGGCGTCGGCACCGACGTGCATCCGGTCGAGGCGGGCCGCGAGTGCTGGGTGGCGGGGCTGCGCTGGGACGGCGTCGACGGTTGCACCGGGCACTCCGACGGCGACGTCGCCGCGCACGCCCTCTGCGACGCGCTGCTCTCGGCCGCGGGCCTCGGCGACGTCGGCGCGGTGTTCGGCACCGGCCGGCCGGAGTGGGCGGGAGCGAGCGGCGTGGCCCTGCTGGCCGAGGTGCGGCGGCTGGTGGCCGCCGAGGGCTGGGCGCTCGGCAACGCCGCGGTGCAGGTGATCGGCAACGCCCCCCGGATCGGCGCCCGCCGGGCCGAGGCCCAGCAGGTGCTGTCGGACGTGCTCGGGGGGCCGGTCAGCGTCTCGGGCACCACCACCGACGGGCTCGGCCTGACCGGCCGGGGCGAGGGCATCGCGGCGATCGCCACGGCCCTGCTGGTCCCGACCGGCCCGTGATCGTCGTCCGGGGACGGCAGACCGCGCCGTGGACGGCTGCGCCGTAGCGCCGCCCGGTGGAGATCGGGGCCTGGGGACGCTGTGCCGTCTTCAGCGCGGCTCGGCGTCCCGAGGTGGTGATCGCTGCTGTCCGGGGTGGCCGGTTCGGTGGAGATCGGGGCTGGGGGACGCTGTGCCGTCTTCAGCGCGGCTCGGCGTCCCGAGATGGTGATCGCTGCTGTCCGGGGTGGCCGGTTCGGTGGAGATCGGGGCTTGGGGACGCTGTGCCGTCTTCTGTGCGGGTCGGCGTCCCGAGGTGGTGATCGCTGCTGTCCGGGGGGGCCGGTTCGGTGGAGATCGGGGCCTGGGGACGTCGGGCCGCCCTGTGCACCGCCACGCGTCCCCAGATGCCGATCACGCGGCCGCGAAGCGGCGCCGCCTGGCCGAGATCGCGGCTTGGGGACGCTGCGCCGCCTGGCCGAGATCGCGGCTTGGGGACGCTGCGCCGCCTGGCCGAGATCGCTGCCTGGGGACCCTGCGCCGCTCCCGGCGTTCCGGAACGGCGGCCACCCGCCGAGGCCACACCCGCCGACGTCACCCCCGGCCGTCACCGCCGCGTGCACGACGCCTCCGCCGGCCGCGTGGCGCTCGGTGGGCTCGCCGCCGCGCGTGGCGGCCGAGAAGCCCAACGCGCCCTCGACGGCGGGCGGGACGGGGGTCCGGGTGCCGCGCGTGTGACCAGGTCGTCATGGACGAAACGCAACTCCGTAGTCTGGACCCGTGACCTTGCGACTGTTCGACACCGCCACGAGGAAGCAGCGGGATTTCGTCCCGCTGCGGGCCGGGGCTGCGTCGATCTACGTCTGTGGGGCCACCGTGCAGGGCGCGCCGCACATCGGCCACGTCCGCTCCGGCCTGAACTACGACGTCCTGCGCCGCTGGCTCACCCACACCGGCTACGACGTCACGCTCGTCCGCAACGTCACCGACATCGACGACAAGATCCTCACCAAGGCCGCCGAGGCGATGCGGCCCTGGTGGGAGTGGGCGGCGCGGTTCGAGCGGCAGTTCATCTCCGCCTACGACGCGCTGGGCTGCCTCCCGGCGTCCATCGAGCCGCGCGCCACCGGGCACGTCCCGCAGATGGTCGAGCTGATGGAGCGGCTGATCGCGTCCGGCCACGCCTACGCGGCGAGCGGTGACGTCTACTTCTCGGTCACGTCCTTCCCGGAGTACGGGTCGCTGTCCGGGCAGAAGCTGTCCGAGGTGGTGCAGGGCGAGTTCGACGTGCACGGCAAGCGCGATCCCCGCGATTTCACGCTGTGGAAGGCCGGCAAGCCCGGCGAGCCGTCGTGGCCCACGCCGTGGGGTCCCGGCCGCCCGGGCTGGCACCTGGAGTGCTCGGCCATGGCGACCACCTACCTGGGCAGCGAGTTCGACATCCACGGCGGCGGCATCGACCTGATCTTCCCGCACCACGAGAACGAGCAGGCCCAGAGCCACGCCGCGGGCGACGGGTTCGCCCGGTTCTGGCTGCACAACGCCTGGGTCACCCTGGGTGGCGACAAGATGTCGAAGTCGCTGGGCAACACGCTGTCCATCGACGCGATGCTGCAGCGGGTGCGGGGCGCGGAGCTGCGCTACTACCTGGTGGGCCCGCACTACCGGTCCAACATCGAGTACTCCGACGTCGCGCTGCAGGAGTCGGTGGCGGCGTACCGGCGCGTCGAGTCGTTCGTGCACCGGGTGCGGGAGCGGATCGGGGCGCCCGAGCCGGGCGAGCTGGCCGCCGGTTTCACCGCGGCCATGGACGACGACCTGGGCACGCCCGGCGCGCTCGCCGCCGTCCACAACGCGGTGCGCGAGGGCAACACCGCGCTCGACGCCGGCGACCGGGCCGCCGCCACGGCGGCGGCCGCGTCGGTGCGCGCGATGACCGGCGTCCTCGGCCTCGATCCGCTCGACCCGCTGTGGGTCGCCGAATCCGGCTCCGACGCCACCACGGGCGCGCTCGCCGCGCTCGTGGCTGATCTGCTCGTGCAGCGGCAGGAGGCGCGGGCCCGCCGCGACTTCGCCGCCGCCGACGAGGTGCGCGACCGCCTCACCGCCGCCGGGGTGTCCGTGGAGGACGGCCCCGACGGACCCACCTGGTCGCTCAAAGATGTTTGACGTGGAGAGATAGATGGCCGGCAATTCCCAGCGTCGCGGAGCGATGCGCAAGGACGGCACGAAGAAGGGCATGGTCGTCGGATCCGGCGGCCAGCGGCGCAAGCAGCTGCAGGGCAAGGGCCCGACCCCGCCCAAGGAGGCCCGGCCCCACCACCCCGCGGCGCGCAAGGCCAAGCTTGCGGCCAAGTCCGCCGAGAACCGGGGCCGGGTCGCCGGCAACCGCCGCAAGTCCGGCGACGGCGAGACGTCGGAGACCGTGCTCGGCCGCAACCCCGTCGTGGAGTGCCTGCGCGCCGGGGTGCCGGCCACGGCACTGCAGGTGGCGATCGGCATGAGCGCCGACGAGCGCGTGGCCGAGGCCGTGCAGCTCGCCGCCGACGCTGGCATCTCGATCCTGGAGGTGCAGCGCGTCGAGCTGGACCGCATCACCGGCGGTGCCCTGCACCAGGGCCTCGCCCTGACCGTGCCGCCGTACGCCTACGCCCACCCCGACGAGCTGCTGGAGATCGCCGCCGAGTCCCGCACGCCGGGCCTCATCGTGGCGCTCGACGGCGTCACCGACCCGCGCAACCTCGGCGCCGTCGTCCGGTCGGTGGGGGCGTTCGGCGGCCACGGCGTGGTCGTGCCGCAGCGCCGCGCCGCGGGCATGACGGCCGTCGCGTGGCGCACCTCGGCGGGGGTGGCCGCGCGGCTGCCCGTCGCCCGCGCCACCAACCTCACCCGCACGTTGCAGGAGTTCGCCCAGGCCGGCTACATGATCGCCGGGCTGGACGCGGAGGGCTCCGTCTCGCTCGACGAGTTCGAGATGGCCCGCGATCCGCTGGTCGTCGTGGTCGGTTCCGAGGGCAAGGGCCTGTCGCGGCTGGTCAAGCAGACCTGCGACGTCACGGTGTCCATCCCGATGGCCGGGCCGGTGGAGTCGCTGAACGCGTCGGTCGCGGCCGGGGTGGTGCTGGCCGAGGTGGCGCGCCGCCGCCGGATCGGCTGAGATCGCCGCCGGTCGCGCGCCGGCGCCCGGCTCGGGGCCATGACGTGCGGTCGGTTGCGATCACCGGTGCTCCGCGGGCGGCACGCCGTTCCCGGCGCTCGGCCGGCTCGTTCACGACTGCTCCGCGGGGATGGGCGGGCCGACGATCTCGATCCCGTAGCCCGCGCTCCGCTCGATCCAGCGGGCGACGTCCTCGGCCGGGGCGCCGCCGTCGGGGAGCCTGCGCTCGGGCGCGGGCCGTCCGACCTCGCCGTAGAGGTCCAGCAGCCCGCCCGGCACGGTCAGGCCGAGGAAGCGCGCAGGCTGCGGTCCGGTGACGCGGAACGCGTGCGGCACGTTTCGCGGCAGGTAGATCAGATCGCCCGGCGCGAGGTGCACGAGCTGCTCGGCGGCGCGGTAGGTCATGGTGCCGTCGAGCAGGAACCAGGCCTCCGCCTCCCGGGTGTGGACGTGCAGCGGGCTCGCGGCGCCGGGCGGCTGCGTGACGATCGAGGCGTCCAGCGCCCCGCCCGTCTGCTCCGCCCCGAGCACGCGTTCGAACAGCGAGCCGAGCGCCCAGGTGGCGTCGCCGGTGCCGGCGGCGCGGGCGACGACGACGTCGCGGACCTGCACTGTCATGATCCCTCCAGTTCATCCGATGAACAGTCGAATGAATCTAGGTTGGGCCCGACGAAGGCGCCTGTCAAGCGGCACGACATGATCGCCGGCGCCGTGCTGCGGGTGATGCGGCGCATGTCCGACGAGGGCTTCGCCACCGGCGACGGCAGCGTGGAGCACCGGTTCGGCAAGGACGCCCCGCGCGACGTGCACGGCATGGTGCCCGACATCCGGTCCACCAGCGAGGACGCGGCCGAGTCCGGCGACACCGTCTGGGTTCGGGTGCGCGCCCGGGGGAACGGCCACCGGCCCGTTCTTCGGCCCGCCGAGCGGGCGGCCGGTGGACGTCACCGTCATCGACGTCGCGCGCGTCGTCGACCGCCGGATCGTCGAGCACCGGGGCGTGCCCGACCGCTTCGCGATGCTGGCCCAGACCGGCGTCCTGGGCCGGCTGGGCCGATACTGCCCCGATGGCTGGTTCCCGGTCCTACCACTCCCCGCGCCGCGCGGAGCAGGCCGCCGCCACCCGTGGTGCGGTCCTCGCCGCGGCGCGCGAGGCGTTCGTGAGCAACGGGTACGCGGCCACCACCGTCGCCGATATCGCGCGCCGGGCCCGGGTCGCGGTGGACACCGTCTACACGACGGTCGGACGGAAGCCAGCGCTGCTCAGGGAGGTCCTGGAGACCGCGATCTCGGGCACCGACCAGGCCGTTCCCGCGGCAGACCGCGACTACGTCGAGCGGGTCCGTGCCGCGCCCACGGCCGCGGCGAAGATCGAGACCTACGCCCGCGCGCTGGTGGCGATCCAGGCGCGGCTGGCCCCGGTGTTCCTCGCGCTGCGGGACGCGGCCGCCACCGATCCCGACTCCGCCACGCTGTGGACCGAGATCACCGGGCGCCGCGCGCGCAACATGCGCGACTTCGCCGCCGACCTGCGCGCCACCGGTGAGCTGCGCGCGGACCTCTCCGACGACGCGGTCGCCGACATCGTCTGGAGCATGAACGGTCCGGAGTACTGGGTGCTGCTCGTCGGCGAGCGCGGGTGGTCGCCGGAGCGGTTCGGCACCTACCTCGCCGACGCCTGGACGCGAACCCTGCTGGAGCGGTAGGCGCCGCCTACGCACCCGTTGCCGCCTCGACACCCCCGGTCGAACGGGGGTGCGCGATCGGGCGGGGGGTGTGGGGCTCGCCTGTCAGCCCGTCCGGACCTGGCCGCGGACGCGTCCGACCAGCCGGCAGCCGACGTAGCAGAGGAACGCGATCGTCGCGACGTAGCCGGACACCGGCAGGCCGGGGGCCAGCGAGAGCACCGTGCCGCCGAGCAGGGCCAGCTCGGCCAACCCGACGGCGAGCAGGGTGGCGGCCACCGGGTTGGCCGTGACGCGCGCCGCGGCCGCACCGGGGATCACGGTGACGGCCAGCACGATCACCGCCCCGACGATCGGCACGGCCAGCGCCGTGGTGAGCGCGATGAGCACCGCAAACAGCGGCGACAGCAACCGCACCGGCACCCCGCGGGCCACGGCCACGTCCGGATCCATGCTCGCGAACAGCAACGGCCGGTAGGCCACCGCGAGCACGGCCAGCACCACGACCACCACGGACGCGAGCACCCACAGGTTCGTCGAGTCCACCGACACGATCGAGCCGGTGAGCAGGCCGAACTTGTTGGCCGCGCGCCCGTCGTAGAGCGCGAGCATCAGCACGCCCAGGCCGAGGCCGAACGCCAGCACCACGCCGATCACGGAATCGCGCTCGCGCTGGCGCAGCCCGAGCAGCCCGAACACCAGCCCGGCCGCCACCGCTCCCACCACCGCCCCGAGGCTCACGCTGACGCCCAGCAGCAGCGCCGCCGCCCCGCCCGTGAACGCCAGCTCGGCGGTGCCGTGCACCGCGAACGCCATGCCCCGCGCCACGATCAGGGGCGCGAGCACGCCCGCGATCAGCCCGAGCAGCGCCGCGGCGACCAGCGCGCTCTGCACGAACGGCAGGCCGAGCAGCGTGCCGGTGCCGTCGAGGGTGAAGAGCCTGCTCACTCCGGCTCCCCGTGACACGCCGCCTCGGCCCCGACCACCACGAGCCGCCCGCGCACCCGCAGCACGTCGACCTCGGTGCCGTAGAGCTCCGAGAGCGACTCCGAGGTCATCACCTCGTCGGGGTGACCGACGCGGAAGCGCCCGTCGACCAGGTAGAGCACGCGGTCGACGAGCGGCAGCACCGGGTTGATCTCGTGGGTGACGAACAGGACCGCCGTGTCGGCGGTGCGCCTGCGCTGCTCGATCAGCGAGGTGACCACCTGCTGGTGGGCGAGGTCCAGCGAGAGCAGCGGCTCGTCGCAGAGCAGCACCGACGGGTCGCCGACCAGCGCCTGCGCCACCCGCAGCCGCTGCTGCTCACCGCCCGAGAGCCGCCCCACCGGCGCGTTCGCGTAGCGCGTGGCGCCCACCGACTCCAGCGCCGCGCGCACCCGCTCGCGGCGTTCCGCCCGGTGGCGCACCCCGGTGCCCCAGCGGTGGCCGTCGAGGCCGAGGCCGACGAGGTCGGTGGCCCGCAGCGTCAGGTCCTCGGGCAGCGCCTTCTGCTGCGGGACGTACCCGATCGCCCGGCTGCCGCGCGTCGGGGCGCGGCCCGCCACCGCCACCTCGCCCGCGTGCAGGGGCTGCAGGCCGAGCAGCACGCGCAGCAGGGTGGTCTTGCCCGAGCCGTTCGGGCCCAGCACCGCGACGAACTCGCCGGGGGCCACGTCGAGGTCCAGCCCCTCCCACAGCGTGCGCTCGCCGAAGCGCAGCGACGCCCCGCGCAGCGACACGGCGGGCGGGCCGGCCCCGGTGCGGGCCACGCGGGGGGCGACGGCGGTCACGGGCTACTCCTGTCGAGCGCGGCGGCCAGCGCGTCGACCTGCTGGGTCATCCACGTCACGTAGTCGGTGACGCCGGCCGGCAGGGTCTCGGTGACCTTGACGACGGGCACCCCGTTCGTGGTGGCGGCCTGCTCGACCTGCGTGGTCAGCGGGGTCTCGGTCTGCGCGTTGGGCAGCAGTGCCTTGACCTTGTCCGGCCCCTGCAGCGTCGCCAGCGTAGCCGCCAGCACGGCGGCGGGCGGGTCGGTGCCCTCGTCGACGGCCTCCGAGAACTCCGTGGGCGTGGCGTCGACGAGCCCCGCGGCCTGCACCATGTACAGCGGGACGGGCTCGGTGACGCCGACCTTCTGGCCGCCGTGCTTCGTCTTCACCGCGTCCAGCTTCGCCGTCACCGCGTCGATCCTGGCGTTGAACGCGGCCGCGTTGGCCGTGAACGTCGCCGCCTGCGCCGGGTCGGCCCGGCCGAGGTCGGTGGCGAGCGCGTCGGCGAGCTTCTTCACGGTCGGGAACGAGTACCAGACGTGCTCGTTGAAGCCGGGCCCCGTCTGCAGGCCGGAGAGCTGCGCGACGTCGATGGCCAGCGGCTTCGTCCCCGCGGCCCCGAGCAGCCTGGTGGCGAAGTCGTCGTACCCGGCGCCGTTGTAGACCAGCACCTTCGCCGTGGTGACGGCCACGGCGTCGGTCGGCCTCGCCTCGTACTCGTGGGGGTCGGCGTCCGGGCTGTCGATGATCGACGTGACGCTCACCGCGTCCCCGCCGACGGCCTGCGCGATGCTGCCGTACACGTTCGTCGACGCCACGACGGCGAGCCGGCCCGGCGCGGGGCTCGCCGCCCCGGAGCCGCACGCGGTGAGGGCGAGGGCGAGGGCCGGCGTCAGGATCGCTCGGCGCAGGATCATCGAGAAGCTCCGTACTGAGAACGAAAACGATTGTCGATACACTCTAACGTGACGCGGGCCTCGCGACTTCCCCGGTGCCCATCTGAACCGTTACGGTTCAGCGATGTCCGGGTTACCGAACGCGCGCCGCCCAGCGACCCTCGCGTCGCTGGCCGCCGAGCTGGGCGTGTCGAGAACCACGGTCTCCAACGCCTACAACCGCCCTGATCAGCTGTCGGCGCCGCTCCGCGCCCGCGTCCTGGAGGCGGCGAGACGGCTGGGCTATCCCGGCCCCGATCCGGTGGCCCGCTCGCTGCGCACGCGCAAGGCGGGCGCGGTCGGCCTGCTGCTCACCGAGGCGCTGTCGTACGCGTTCCGCGATCCGGCGGTCACCGGGTTCCTCGAAGGCCTCGCCCTGGCCTGCGAGCAGGCCGGGCAGGGCTTGCTGCTGGTCCCCGTCAGCCCCGAGCAGGTCGACGTCACGGCCGTGCACCAGGCGGGTGTCGACGGGTTCGTCGTCTACTCGGTGCGCGAGGACGACCCGCACTTCCTCGCCGTCCTCGAACGCCCCGTGCCCACCGTCGTGTGCGACCAGCCGTACAACGTCGAGGGCGTCGACCGCGTCGGCGTCGACGACCGCGCCGGCATGTACGGGCTCGCGCGCCACCTCACGACGCTGGGCCACCGGCGGGTCGGCGTGCTCTGCATGCGGCTCGCGGCCGGACGCAACGACGGCCCCGCGCGCATGGAGCGGCAGACCGGCGCCACCTACCCGGTGCAGCGCGACCGCCTCGCCGGGCTGCGCGACGGCCTGGCCGAGGTCGGCGTCGAGTGGGCCGACGTGCCCGTGATCGAGCGGTTCGAGCACAGCGTCGACGCCGGGCGCGACGGCGCGAACGAGCTCCTGGGCGCCCATCCGGAGCTCACCGCCGTGGTGTGCACCTCCGACATCCTCGCCCTCGGGGTGCTCGGCTTCGCCGCCGACAAGGGCC
>CAXTTN010000054.1:0-2133 GCA_964247105.1 uncultured Pseudonocardia sp. | reverse complement strand
GTCGGTGCCCGGCGAGCTCACGGTCACCGGCTTCGACGGCGTGCCCGAGGCCGAGCGCGCCGGGCTCACCACGGTGCGCCAGCCCGTGCTGGAGAAGGGCCGCGTCGCGGGCGAGATGCTGCTGCAGCGCGGCGAGCGCAACCGCCCGAGGCGCGTCACGCTCCCGACGGAGCTCATCGTCGGCACCACGAGCGGCCCGCCCCGCGGCGACCAGCGGTTCTTCTCCGGCTGGTAGCGCCCCGCCCGGCCACATCGAGCGGGCGCGACGCGCTTCCCACGCCTTCCCGGGCGCATCGAGCGGGCTCGATGCGGTCTCACGGCGTCCCCCCACAGCATTCAGCGGGCGCGATGCGGTTTTGCTGGGCCTTGCAGGCGCATCGCGCGGGCTCGATGTGGTCCCGCTGCCCGTGATCAGCGGGTCGAGCGGGCCGCCAGCAGGGTCTGGAGCGCGGCCGCGACGTCCTGGGGGCCTGCCACGCGGTGGCCCGCCGCCGTCTCGCCGTCGCCGACCTTCACCCCGACGTCGCCCTCGCGCAGCACCGCGAACGCCGTCTCGTCGGTGACGTCGTCGCCCGCGAAGAACACCGCGTCGACGCCCAGCCGGTCGCGGAGCGTGTCGATCGCGGAGCCCTTGCTGACCTCGAGCACGGCGAGGTCCAGCACCGCCTTGCCCGGGGTGCACTCGATGCCCGGCCAGGCGGCAGGCCCGGTGCGGACCGCTTCCATCACCCGGGCGGCGACCTCGGGCGTGGCGTTGCGCACGTGCACGGCCACCCCCGCCGGCTTGTCCTCCAGCGCCACACCGGGCTCGCCGGACACCAGCTCGCGCAGCTCCGCGGTGAGCTTCTCCAGGCGGGCGCGCTGCTCGTCGTCGAGCGGGACCGCAGCCGGGCTGTCTCCCGCCTCCGCGGAGGAGAGTGCGTCGGCGCCGCTGTCTCCCGCCTCCGCGGAGGAGAGTGCGTCGGAGCCGAACTCGAAACCGTGGCTCCCGACCATCCGCACCGGCGGCCCGAACCCCGACACCGCGGCGAGATCCGCGAGCCCGCGCCCGGAGACCAGCGCGACGGTGGTGTCCGGGAGCGCCGCCAGCGCGTGGATCGCAGCGGCCGACGCCGGCAGCGGCCGCGCGTCGGACGGGACCGGCACGATCGGGGCGAGCACGCCGTCGAAGTCCAGCGCGACCAGCAGCCGGGGCACGGCCGCCAGCTCGGCCAGCGCCTCGTCGAGGCTCATTCCGCGAGCCCGAGCGCGTCGAGGAAGGAGCGCGCCCACCGCCCGACGTCGTGGTTGAGCACCTGCCTGCGCAGCGCCCGCATCCGTCGGCGGGCCTCGGCGCGCTCCATCGTCAGGGCCGCGTGCAGGGCGTTCTTGACCCCGTCGGTGTCGTGCGGGTTCACCAGCACGGCGTCCTTCAGCTCGATGGCCGCGCCCGCGAACTCCGAGAGCACCAGCACCCCGCCCCCGTCGGAGCGGCAGGCCACGTACTCCTTGGCGACGAGGTTCATGCCGTCGCGCAGGGGCGTCACGAGCATGACGTCGGCGGCGAGGAAGAACGCGACCAGGTCCTCGCGCGGCAACGACTGGTGCAGGTAGTGCAGCACCGGGAACCCGACGCTCGAGTGCATGCCGTTGATGCGCCCCACCGACTGCTCGATGTCGTTGCGCATCGTCTGGTAGTGCTCCACCCGCTCGCGGCTCGGGGTGGCGATCTGGATCATCACCGTGTTGTCGGCGCGCCCCTCGGCGAGCAGCTCCTCGAACGCGCGGAGCCGGACGTTGATGCCCTTGGTGTAGTCGAGCCGGTCGACGCCGAGGATGATCCGTGCGGGGTTGCCGAGGTCGGCCCGGATCTGCTTGGCCTTCGCCTCCACCTCGTCGGTGCGGGAGAGTTCGTCGAGCGACTTCGAGTCGATCGAGATCGGGAACGCGCCGAGCCGGACGACGCGGTCGCCGTAGGTCAGCTCGTTGCGCGCCGGGCCGGGCGTCGCGTCGGTGAAGCGGGCGGCGAGCCACCGGAAGTTCCGCACGCCGCCGGGGGTGTGGAAGCCGACGAGGTCGGCGCCGAGCAGCCCCTCGACGATCCGCTTGCGCCACGGCAGCTGCTGGAAGAGCTCCGTGGGCGGGAACGGGATG
>CAXTTN010000053.1:28414-28694 GCA_964247105.1 uncultured Pseudonocardia sp. | reverse complement strand
GAGGTAGGACCAGCTCGGCTCGCCGTGCAACAGCAGCACCACCGGCCCGTCGGCGGGCCCGTCCTCGACCCACGCCATCCGCACGGCGCCGCCGTCGGGGTCGGGGACGTCGGCGTACCGCGGCCGGAACGGGAACCCGGGCAGGTCGCCGAACCGCGCGTCGGGGGTGCGGAGGGTGCGCATGGCGACGATCCTCCTCGCAGGGGTTCTGCCGTCCTCGCAGGAGCTGCAATGCCTGCGACGACGGCACAAGCTCTGCGAGGATGCCACCGTGATCATC
>CAXTTN010000053.1:5007-28404 GCA_964247105.1 uncultured Pseudonocardia sp. | reverse complement strand
GTCCCTCCGGGCAGGGTTGCCGCGTGATCCTTCGTGACGCAGTACCGGACGACTGGCCCGCCATCTGGCCGTTCCTGCACGACGTCGTCGCGGCGGGTGAGACCTACACCCTGCCCCGCGACCTCGACGAGGCCGAGGCCCGCGCGCTGTGGCTGGCCCCGCCACCGGCCCGCGCGGTCGTCGCCGTCGACGACGACGGCAGGGTCCTCGGCACCGCGAAGTTCGGCCCGAACCACCGCGGCCCGGCGTCGCACATCGCGAACGCGAGCTTCATGGTCGACCCGGCCCACGCCGGGAAGGGCGTCGGGCGGGCGCTGGGCGAGCGGGTCGTGGAGCTGGCCCGCGCCGAGGGTTACCGCTCGATGCAGTTCAACGCCGTGGTCGCGACGAACACGGGCGCGGTACGGCTGTGGCGATCGCTGGGCTTCGAGATCGTCGCGACCCTCCCCGAGGGCTTCCGGCACCCGACGCACGGCTACGTCGGCCTGCACATCATGTTCCGCGACCTACTGGAGCGGTAGCGGCGGCTGCAGCCACCACGGCTCGTCCGTCACCTCGACGGAGACGACCCACTTCACCCACCAGAACCCGCGCCGCCCCGGCACGACGAGCCGCAGGGGCCCGCCGTGCCCGGCCGAGAGCGGCGCCCCGGCGGCGCGGGTGGCGAGCAGCAGCGGCCCGCCCGCGGGCAGCCGGCGCCGGTAGCCGGTGGCCGACACGACCTCCACCGACCGCGACGACGGCAGCCCCAGCTCCGCGAGCGCCACCCCGCGCCACGCCTGCGACGCGTACCAGCCGCCGGTGCAGTCGAGCACCGCGTCGACGGTGGTCTGCGGCAGCGCCGCCAGCGCGGCGAGGTCGACGGCCCGCCCCGGCACCCGCAGCCGCCACGTCGACGCGTCGATCACCGGCACGGGGTCGAGCAACCAGTTCGTCACGGGCATGACGACCGGGTCGCCGGAGCCCACCTCGTGCGAGCCGGTGAACCGCCGCTCCCGCCCGGGCGCCACGACCCACAGCGCCGCTGCCCCCGCCACCACGGCCGCGCCGCGCAACGCGACCCGCCGGTCGAGGTCGGTGCGGCGGAGGAACGGCCTCCGCGGCAGGGCATGGGCCGCGATCAGGACGAGCGCGGCGAGCGCCGACCCCACGTGGATCTGCATCGGCAGCAGCCCCAGATGGGGCCGGAAGCCGCCGATCGCGTGCAGCAGGCCGCTGCCGATCACGGCCGCGACGAGCACCGCGAGCGCCAGGCTGATCACTTTCCGCGACGATCCGGGCCGCCGCAGGCCTCTGCGGGCGATCCGGACCTTCGCCGGAACGAGCACGACCAACCCCAACCCGGACGCTCCGTGCACCGCCACGATCACGCCCGCCGCCGGCTGGGCGCCGGCCAGGAACGCGAGCCCGCCGCTGAGCGCCGCGACTACGAAGAGTGTCATCAACGTGACGTTGACGACTCGGGTCCTCCGACTCATGCGCCCACCGTTCCGAGCCCGGCACCAACAGTGATCAGCAGAAGGTTTCACCCTGACCCGAACGGGTGGTCTACCTCGAAGACTGTCACGTCGGAGCCCCCCGCGGCGCTGTACTAGTGACAAGGAGGTGATCCGGTGCCGGAGAACACGACTTCTGACGAGGCGACCTTGGTCGCTGCGGCAGAGAAGCTCACGCAGTGCGACGGTTATGTCGTACTCGCAGTGGACCCACAGACGGGGGAGGTCGACGCCCACGGGCCGTTCGACGGCCTGACGGCCACCGTCAAGGCCGACCAGCTGCGGCGCGATTTCGACCGCGGCGGCCTGGAGGACGTCACGGTCGGCGTCGTCCGTCTGCACAGCTCCACCTGATCCAACCCTGACACAGCGCTACCGCCCGCCGCCCTACCCCAGCGGCGGGCGGCGTGCTGTCCGGGGCGGCGCGCGCGCCTACACTCGCGGGCGTGACCACCGCCAGCGTCCTCGCCGACGTCACCCGCGACGAGGTGTCGCTGCGCCGCTTCCTGCGCGGCCTGCCCGGCGTCGACCAGGTGGGCCTGGAGCGCCGCTCGGCCGTGCTCGCCACCCGGAGCATCAAGGCCGGCTCCAAGATGCGGGCGATCGACATGGCCGTGTCCATGATCGACCTCACCACGCTGGAGGGGTCCGACACCCCCGGCAAGGTCCGCTCGCTCTGCGCCCAGGCGATGCGCCCGGACCCCGACTACCCGGACGTCCCCGCGGTCGCGGCCGTCTGCGTTTACCCCGACCTCGCCGGCGTCGCGGTCGAGCGTCTGAAGGGCAGCGGGGTCGGCGTCGCGGCGGTCGCCACCGCGTTCCCGTCCGGTCGTGCCTCGCTCCCGATCAAGCTGGCCGACACCGCGCTCGCCGTCGAGGCCGGGGCGTCGGAGATCGACATGGTGATCGACCGCGGCGCGTTCCTCTCCGGCCGCTACGGGCAGGTGTTCAACGAGATCGTCGCGGTCAAGCAGGCCTGCGGCCCCGCGCATCTCAAGGTCATCCTGGAGACGGGCGAGCTGGCCGGCTACGACGACGTCCGCCGCGCGTCCTGGCTCGCACTGCTCGCCGGCGCCGACGTCATCAAGACCTCCACCGGCAAGATCTCCCCCGCCGCCACGCTGCCCGTCGTGCAGCTCATGCTGCTCGCCGTCCGCGACTGGCACCGCGCCACCGGCGAGCGCCGCGGCGTCAAGGCGGCGGGTGGCATCCGGTCGGCGAAGGACGCGATCAAGCACCTGGTCGCCGTCAACGAGGTGGCCGGGCCGGAGTGGCTCACCCCCGACCTGTTCCGCTTCGGCGCGTCGTCGCTGCTGAACGACCTGCTCCGGCAGCGCCGCACCCAGCTGGAGGGTCACTACTCCGGCGCGTCCTACATCGGAAGTGCGTGAGATGGAGCCCTGGACCTACGCCCCCGCCCGCGAGTCGGCAGCCGTGGCCAACCTCCAGCCGTCCTACCGGCCCTTCGTCGACGGCGCGTTCGTCGACGGTGGCGGGGAGCCGCTGAAGACGGTCAACCCGGCCACCGAGGAGGTCCTCGCCGAGGTCGGCACGGCCTCCACGGAGGACGTGGACCGCGCGGTCGCGGCCGCGCGCCGGGCCTACGAGAAGACCTGGGGCCCGATGCCCGGCGCCGAACGCGCCAAGCACCTGTTCCGGATCGCCCGGGTCGTCGCCGAGCGCAGCCGCGAGCTGGCCGTGCTGGAGACGCTGGACAACGGCAAGCCGATCCGCGAGGCCCGCGACGTCGACGTGCCGACCGCCGCGGCGCACCTGTTCCACCACGCGGGCTGGGCGGACAAGCTCGACCACGCCGGTCTCGGCCCGTCGCCGCGCCCGCTCGGCGTGGTCGGCGCCGTCATCCCGTGGAACTTCCCGCTGCTCATGGCGGCCTGGAAGATCGGGCCCGCGCTCGCGGCGGGCAACACCATCGTCCTCAAGCCCGCCGAGACCACCCCGCTCACGGCGCTGGTGCTGGCCGAGATCGCGGCCGAGGCCGGCCTGCCCGCGGGCGTGCTCAACGTGCTCCCCGGCGCGGGCGACGTCGGCGCGGCCCTGGTGGGCCACGGAAGCCTGGACAAGGTCGCGTTCACCGGCTCCACCGACGTCGGCAAGGAGATCCAGCGGACGCTTGCGGGCACCGGCCGCCGCCTCACGCTGGAGCTGGGCGGCAAGGCGGCCAACATCGTCTACGACGACGCCGCGCTCGACCAGGCCGTCGAGGGCGTCGTCGAGGGGATCTTCTTCAACCAGGGGCACGTGTGCTGCGCGGGTTCGCGGCTGCTGGTGCAGGAGTCGATCGCCGAGGAGTTCGACGAGCTGCTGCGCGCCCGGATCGCGACCCTGCGCGTGGGCGACCCGCTGGACAAGAACACCGACGTCGGCGCGATCAACTCCCGCGCCCAGCTGGACCGGATCGTCGACCTCGCCGCGGCGGGCGACGCCGAGGGCGCGCAGCGCTGGACCAGCCCGTGCCCGCTGCCGGAGAAGGGCCTGTTCTTCCCGCCGACGGTGTTCTCCGGGGTCGAGCAGACGATGCGCGTGGCACGCGAGGAGATCTTCGGCCCGGTGCTGTCGGTGCTGACGTTCCGTACCCCCGAAGAGGCCGTCGCGAAGGCGAACAACACGCCGTACGGCCTGTCGGCCGGGATCTGGACCGACAAGGGCGCCAAGGCGATGTGGACCGCGCAGCGCGTGCGCGCCGGCGTCGTCTGGACCAACTCGTTCAACCGCTTCGACCCGACCTCGCCCTTCGGCGGCTACGGCGAGTCCGGCTTCGGCCGGGAGGGCGGCCGGATCGGGCTCGCGGCCTACCTCGACGCGTAAGTAGCCAGCATCTACGTAGCTGCTGGCTACATAAGGGGCGGGCGATGGACTTCGTCGGGCGGGAGAGGGAGCTCGGCCTGCTGCGGAAGCGCCTCGACCGAGTCGCCACCAGCGGTTCGGGGGTGGCACTGGCGATCCGAGGGCGGCGCCAGGTCGGCAAGTCGCGGCTCGTGCAGGAGTTCTGCGACCGAGCCGACGTGCCGTACCTCTACTCGACCGCGACCAAGGGGGCCTCGCCGATCGGATCGGTGGCGGACCGCGTCGGCCACGGCGCTGGACGGTGCCGACGCGATCGACGCGCACCTCGTCTCCGGTGGCCTGCCCGGCATCCTCCGAGCCTGGCCCGCAGGGACGGGCGCGCTCGCCTTCGTCGAGCAGGAGTGCGAGGACCCGGCATCGCCGCTGTTCGGCGTGCCGGAGTCGTCGCTGCTCGCCGAGTTCGCGATCCCCGACCAGGCTCGCCGCGTGCTGGAGGCCGTAGGCGCCGGTGAGCGCACGCACGCGAACATCGCCGCAGTGGCGGGCAGCGCGCGCGGCGTCATCCCGTCGGGGTCGCTCTCCCCGCTGCTGCGCGGCATGGTGGTAGACAAGCGGGTTCTCGCTCTCGACCTGCCGCTGTCGACACGACCCGGCAAGCCCGGTCTCTACCGGGTGGCCGACACGGACCTCCGGTTGTACCTCGCCATGCTCCGGGCGGCCCACGAGCTGTCCCGCCGCGGCCGGCCGGAGGCCGCCTTCGCGGTGGTGCAGCGGCGCTGGACGTCGTGGCGGGGTCGCGCGGTCGAGCCGCTGGTGCGGGCGTCGATCGAGTTGGCGTGCACGGACGGCACCCTCCCGTGGGCGGACACCGGCGCGGTCGGTGGCTGGTGGAACCGGAAGTTCGATCCCGAGATCGACATCGTGGGCGCCGACCGGGCGCCGGCCGCCGATCGCGTCCTGTTCGCCGGCTCCGCGAAATGGCTCGGCACCCCGGTCGACGGCCACGACCTGGCCGCCCTCACCCGCGCGATCGGCGAGCTGCCGGGCTTCGAGACCGACCGCTCCGGCACCCTCGTCGTGTCGCTCTCGGGCGCGACGCCGGACGTCCAGGGCGCGGTGGACGCGGTCTGGGGGGCTGCCGACGTCGTCGGGGCCTGGCGGTGACGCACCCATCCCGAGCAGGTCGGTGCCGGTGAGGCTGTGGTTGACTCGCCCCATGACGGCCGAGCGGTCCCGACCGGCGATCGACGACACGGTGGCCCACCCCGCCCGCGTCTACGACTACCTGCTCGGCGGCAAGGACAACTACGCCCCCGACCGCGCGCTCGCCGCGGCGATGACCGCCAGCCTGCCGGATCTGCCGACGATGTTGCAGGCCAACCGCGACTTCCTCGGACGCGCCGTGACGCACCTCGTCACCGAGCGCGGCGTCACCCAGTTCCTGGACATCGGCTCCGGCATCCCCACCGCGGCCAACGTGCACCAGGTGGCGCAGGCGATCGAGCCGTCCACGCGGGTGGTCTACGTCGACAACGACCCGATGGTGCTGGCCCACGCCCGCGCGCTCATGGTCGGCACGCCGGAGGGTCGCACCGAGTTCGTCGCGGGCGACGCGACCGACCCCGCCGCGATACTGGCCGATCCCGCCGTGTTCGGGACGCTGGACCGCGAGCGGCCGATCGCGCTGATGCTCGTGTCGATGCTCATGTACTTCCCCGACGACGTGGCCCACCGGATCGCCCGCACGCTGATGGACGCGCTGCCGCCCGGCAGCCACCTCACGATCAGCCACCCCACCGTCGACTTCGACCCGGCGAGCGCGGCGGCGGCCGAGGTCGGCTCCTCCGGTGGCATCGCCTACCACAACCGCACGCGGGCCGAGGTCGAGCGCTTCTTCGACGGGCTGGAGCTGGTCGAGCCGGGCATCGTCCCGATGCTGGAGTGGCGGCCGGGCATCCGGCACCCGCGGCCGCGCAGCGTCTACTACTGGGTCGGGATGGGAAGGAAGCCGTGAGCCCGGGTGGGAGGGTCGACGACACGGCAGGCCGCCTCGGCGTCGCCAAGACCTTCAAGCTCTACGTCGGCGGCGCGTTCCCGCGCTCGGAGTCCGCGCGCAGCTACCCCGTCCCGGACGCGAAGGGACGCCTGCTCGCGCACGTCTCGCTGGCCTCCCGCAAGGACGTCCGCGACGCGGTGAGCGCGGCCCGCTCGGCGTTCCCGGGCTGGTCGGGAGCCACGGCGTACAACCGGGGGCAGGTGCTCTACCGCGTCGCGGAGATGCTCCAGTCGCGCCACGACGCGTTCGTCGACGACGTGGTGGCGGCCGAGGGTGGCAACCGGCGGAAGGCGGCCGGGCTCGTCGACGCCGCGATCGACCGCTGGGTCTGGTACGCGGGCTGGACCGACAAGACCGCCTCGGTGCTCGGCTCGGTGAACCCGGTCGCCGGGCCCTACGTCAACTGGTCCTCCCCCGAGCCGGCCGGCGTCGTCGGGGTGCTGGCCCCGCAGGCGTCGTCGCTGCTCGGGCTCGTGGACGTGCTGGCGCCGGTGCTCGCGGTCGGCGCCACGGCCGTCGTCGTCGCGTCGGAGGCCCGCCCGCTGCCCGCGATCGGGCTGGCCGAGGTACTGGCCACATCGGATGTCCCGGGTGGAGCGGTGAACGTCCTCACCGGACGCACGGCGGAGCTGGCGCCGTGGCTGGCGGCGCACGCGGAGGTGCAGGGGCTGGATCTGGCGGGGGCGCCGGAGGACCTCGCGGCCGAGCTGGAGCGCGCGGCGGCGGGAACGGTGAAGCGCGTGCTGCCCCGGCCGCAGCTCGATGTGGATCACACGCGGGTTCCGGGTCTCGCGCGGCTGCGGGCGTGGAGCGAGATCAAGACGGTCTGGCACCCCGTCGGCCGCTGATCCGGCTCTCCGGCCCGGCGGCTACCCTCGCCGCCGTGGCCAGCGACATCGTCCCGATCCAGCTCTCACTGACCGAGGGCGACCTCGTCACCCTCTGGGCGCCCCCGTGGCGCGAGGACGGGGAGGAGTGGCAGGCGTTCCTCGGCGACGACGACTCCCTGTTCGCCTTCCCGGAGGTCACCCAGCTCGCCGCGTTCGTGCGCACCGCCGAGGAGCACGACCTCGTCGACCACCCGGCGTGGTCGGTGGTGCCCGACCTGACGGTGGGCGAGCTGATCCCCGAGGAGACGCAGCGCTACGACATCGTCGGGGTGCCCGAGCTCGTCGCCGAGGACGCCGACACCTGGACGATCGGCGAGCTGGCCGAGATCACCGACATGGTGCGCGCGATCGCCGACGTCTGCGAGCTCGACGTGGTCACCGAGGTGCTCGACTCCGCGCCCGCGTTCGGGCTGCTGCGCCAGGGCACGTTGCCGTTCAGCGGGCGGGAGGGCTCAAGGCTGTGGGCGCAGCTCGTGGAGGTCGTGTCCGACCGCTGGGACGACGTGATCGACGCGCTCGACGACATGGTCGACACCCCCGACGTCGACGCGGGCGCGCTCGCCGCCGCCGAGAAGGAGATGGCCCTCGTCGAGAAGGCCGCCGAGGAGGCGCCCGAGGCCGACGACGACGAGGTCGACGAGGAGCCCGCGGGCTTCTGGAGCGAGGTCGGCATCGACCCGATCCGGATCGCCACGCCCGACGGCGAGTTCCTGACGCTGCGCTGCTACCTCGACGACGCGCCGGTGTTCCTGGGCACCGACGGCACCATCGAGGTCTTCGCCACCGGGCGGGCCCTGACCCGCTGGATCGCCGAGGACGGCGCCGAGGGGCACGACCTCACCGCGGCCTCGACGTGGCCCGAGGTCGTGGAGGCGGCCGGGGTCGGCGAGCTGGAGGTCGAGGTGGAGGCGCCCAACTCCTACACCCTCACCAGCCTCGACGGCGACCTCGCCGCGGGCGTCACCGCCGTCGACGGCGCCCAGCTGCAGCTGGCCACCGAGCTGCTGCTCGACGTGGGCGAGTGGGCCGACGACGACGAGCCGCGCGAGGCGCTGGCCGATTCGCAGTCGCTGGGGTGGCTGGTGAGCTTCATCGTCAAGCCCGACCCCACCCGCCTGGCCCCCAGCCCGCCCTTCGACGAGGAGGCCGCGAGCTGGCGGGAGCTGTCCGACGCCCTGCAGGCCCGCCTGCACCTCAACTAGGACGGTCTGCTGGTTCCATGTCCTAGGCCTGGAGCGCCGCGTAGCCCGGCTTGATCACGTCGTTGATCAGGGCGAGCCGCTCGTCGAAGCCGAGGAACGCCGACTTCATCGCGTTGACGGTGAACCACGCCAGGTCGTCCCAGCCGTACCCGAATGTCTCCGCGAGCGCCGTCATCTCGCCGGTCATCGACACGTCCGACATCAGCCGGTTGTCGGTGTTGACCGTGACGCGGAACCGCAGCCGCGTCAGCAGCCCGATCGGGTGCTCCGCCAGCGACGGCGCCGCGCCGGTGTGCACGTTGGACGTCGGGCACATCTCCAGCGGGATGCGCATGTCGCGCACGTAGGCCGCGAGCAGGCCGAGCTTGGCGGTGCCGTCGTCGGCGATCGTGATGTCGTCGACGATGCGGACGCCGTGGCCGAGGCGGTCGGCGCCGCACCACTGCAGCGCCTCCCAGATCGACGGCAGCCCGAACGCCTCGCCGGCGTGGATCGTGAAGTGGGCGTTCTGCTGGCGCAGGTACTCGAACGCGTCGAGGTGGCGGGTGGGCGGGAAGCCGGCCTCGGCACCCGCGATGTCGAACCCGCAGACGCCGACGTCGCGGTAGCGGACCGCGAGGTCCGCGATCTCGCGGGAGCGCGCCGCGTGCCGCATCGCGGTGAGCAGGCAGCCGACACGGATCCGGCGCCCGCGCTCGGCGGCGCGGGCGGTGCCCAGCCGGAAGCCCTCCAGCACCGCCTCCACGACGGCCGGGAGCGACAGCCCCTGCTCGACGTGCAGCTCCGGGGCGAACCGGACCTCGGCGTAGACCATCCCGTCGTCGGCCAGGTCCTCGGCGCACTCGGCGGCGACGCGCACGAGGGCGTCGGTCGTCTGCATGACGCCGACGGTGTGCCCGAAACCCTCCAGGTAGCGCACGAGTGATCCGGAGTGCGACGCGGCGAGGAACCACCGCCCCAGGTCGACGGGATCGGAGCTGGGCAGCGCGGTGTAGCCGGCGGCGTCGGCCAGCTCGACGACGGTCGACGGGCGCAGCCCGCCGTCCAGGTGGTCGTGCAACAGCACCTTGGGCGCGTCGCGGACGGTCTCGGCGTTCAGCTGGACGGGCACGGGCCTCACGCTAGAACATGCCGCTCGGAGCGTTCGCACTGCTCCGATCGGGTCAAGGCGTCCGAACGGGATGCCGTGGACGGGTGATCGACTTCGCTCGATACCCTCTGTGCTGCCCCCTTACGTGCCCGGCTCAGAGGAAGCTCCCCCGCCGCCATGAGCAATGACTCCCTTTCGTTCGACCGCATGCGCGGCATGCTCACGCGCGCCGCCGAGATCCGTGACAGCGAGCAACAGCAGATCTTCGACTCGCTCGACGAGATCCACGCCCGCCTCGCCGCCCTCGACGCCCTGGGGACCGTGCGCAAGCGGCTCACCGAGCTGCCCGACCGCACCGAGGTCAGCGTGCTGGCCGAGCGCCTCGACGAGACCGTGGCCAAGCTCGACGCGCAGGACGCCGTGCTCGCCACCGTGGTCCGCGCGATCGAGTCGCTGCCCGACAGGCTGGCCAAGCCGTTCGCGCAGCTCGACGGCCGCCTCGACGGCATGGCCGGGCGCATGGAGGGCATCTCCGGCCGCATGGACGGCCTCGACGACCGCCTCGGCGGCCTGCACAAGCGCCTCGACGACCTCGACAACCGCCTCGACCGGCACGAGATGCGCCTCGACGCCATGCCGTCCTCCGTCGGCACGCCGATCAAGGAGCGCATCGACGGCGTCGAGCGCACCGTCCGCGAGCAGCTCGACGCGGCCACCCGCTCGTTCGACGAGACCGGTGAGGGCCTGCGCAACCTGCTCGGTGACACCAGCGTCGGCCTGCACCGCCGCCTGGAGGACCTGGCCGGGCGCCCGGCCGTCGACCCGACCGAGCCGCTCACCGGGCTCGACCGGAAGCTGGAGTCGCTGACGGCGCGCCTCGACGCGGTGGAGGCGAGCGTGGGTGGCAAGCTCGACGAGAAGTTCACCGCGCTCGGCGCCGCGCTGACCGAGCGGCCCGACACCGCGTCGATCAGCAAGCTCGTGGAGCGGGCCAACCAGGATTCGGAGCAGCGCAACGCCGGCCAGCTCGACGAGGCCATGGCCACGTTCGCCGAGCTGATCCTGGGCCGCGGTGCCGCCGTGCAGGCCCCGCCGCCCCCGCCCCGCCCGGCCATCCGCCGGGGCCGGGCCAAGGTCTCGGTGAAGAGCTCCAACGGCGCCAGCGCGTCCGACACGGTCACCGACGACCCCGACGACAACTGACGTTCGCTGACGGGGGGCCCGCGCCGACCACGGCGCGGGCCCTCGCCACGCCACCCCCACCCCCAAGCGCGAGTCGACCTTCTCGACACGGTGTGTGAGCCGATTTAGCACGCAGATCCGGCGGCGTGATCATCGCTGCGAGCCCGCTCCGCCCCCGACCCGGGCGCGAGTCGACCTTTCGGGCACGGTGTGTGAGCCGATTCGGCACGCGGTCGTACGGCATGATCATCGCTTCGGTGTACGGCGCGGCCTGGCCGGCCGCTGCTGCACCCACACCGCGCTCGTGGCTCGCTCCCGCCTGATCCGCTCATGGTGTGCTCGATCGGCCATCGCACCGTGTCGAGAAGGTCGACTCGCGCTCGGGTCTGATGGCGTGACCGATCGGCGAACATGCCGTGTCGAGGAGGTCGACTCGCGCTCGGGTCTGGGCGGTGTGCTCGATCGGCTGACACGCCGTGTCGAGGAGGTCGACTCGCGGGGGGTCAGGGGCGGATCGTGTCCAGCAGGAGGGCGGGGCGGGGGGCGGGGGCGTCGGTGATGTGGACGCCGCCGGTCAGGGCCGCGCGGGCGCCCGCGACCGCGGCCGGGGTGTCGGTGTGCAGCTCGAGGAGCGGTTCGCCCGCCGTCACCCGCTGACCCGGGTCGACGAGCAGCAGGACCCCCGCACCGGCCTGCACGGCGTCCTCCTTGCGGGCCCGGCCCGCGCCGAGCCGCCACGACGCCACGCCGACGGCCAGCGCGTCGAACGTCACCGAGCCGGAACGGTCGGCCACCACCCGCTCGACGTGGGACGCGACCGGCAGCGGGGCCGAGGGATCACCGCCCTGCGCGGCGATCATCCGCTCCCACACGGCGTAGGCGGCGCCGGACGCGAGCACCTCGGCCGGGTCGGTGTCGACCTTCGCCACCGCCAGCATCTCGCGGGCCAGCGCGACCGTCAGCGCCACGACGTCGGCGGGCCCGCCGCCGCGAAGCACCTCGACCGACTCCGCCACCTCCAGCGCGTTGCCCACCGCCCGCCCCAGCGGCACGGACATGTCGGTCAGCAGCGCCGTCGTCGCGAGGCCGTGCGCGGTGCCGATGCGCACCATGGTCTCGGCCAGCTCCCGCGCGCGCGACGACGTCTTCATGAACGCCCCCGACCCGACCTTGACGTCGAGCACCAGCCCGCCCGTGCCCTCGGCGATCTTCTTGCTCATGATCGAGCTGGCGATCAGCGGGATCGACTCGACGGTGCCGGTGACGTCGCGCAGGGCGTAGAGCTTGCGGTCGGCGGGGGCCAGGGTCGGGGTGGTCGCGCAGATCACCGCGCCCACGTCGGCGAGCTGCGCCGCGATCTCCTCCAGCGACAGCGACGCGCGCCAGCCCGGGATCGACTCCAGCTTGTCCAGCGTGCCGCCGGTGTGCCCGAGCCCCCGCCCGGACAGCTGCGGCACGGCCGCCCCGCACGCCGCGACGAGCGGCGCGAGCGGCAGGGTGATCTTGTCGCCGACGCCGCCGGTGGAGTGCTTGTCCACCAGCGGGCGGCCGATGTCCCCGAACGAGAGCACCTCGCCGGAGTCGATCATGGCCTGGGTCCACCGCGCGATCTCGCCCGGTTCCATGCCGTTGAGCAGGATCGCCATGGCGAGCGACGCCATCTGCTCGTCGGCCACGTCGCCGCGGGTGTAGGCGGCGAGCACCCAGTCGATCTGCTCGTCGGAGAGCGGGTGCCCGTCCCGCTTGGCCGTGATGACATCGATGGTGTTCACCACGCCGCCTCCGCAGCCAGCAGTACGGAACGAGTGGCACTTTCGTCCGATAGGTTGCGACGGATGTGCCACTCGTCGGCGGGGTTTGGCGCACGTGTGTTCACGGCAGGTCCTCCGGGCCGAACGCGTCGGGCAGGACCTCACGCAGCGGCAGGATCCCGCGGGGGGTGTCGAGCAGGCACTCCGGCCCGCCGAACTCGTACAGCACCTGACGGCAACGCCCGCACGGCATCAGCAGCTCGCCGGTGCCCGAGCGGCACGCGACGGCCGTGAAGCGCCCGCCGCCGGTGAGCCGCAGCTGCCCGGCCATCGTGCACTCCGCGCACATCCCGAGGCCGTAGGACGCGTTCTCGACGTTGCAGCCGGTGACCGTGCGGCCGTCGTCGCAGAGAGCGGCCGCGCCCACGTTCAGGCGGGAGTAGGGCGCGTAGGCCGAGCCGGCAGCGGCGACGGCGGCGGCACGGAGCCCGTCCCAGAGCTCGTGCTCACGAGCGCTCCGCTCAGTCACCCTCCCCCTTCCGGTACCCCAGGCCGTCCGCCGCGGGCATGCGCAGGCGTTGCGACGCCACGGCCAGCACCAGCAGCGTCACGATCTGCGGCGCGTACGTGGCGAACTCGCGCGGCACCGTGTCGATGGCCAGGTACAGCAGGTAGACGGCGACGCCCGCCGCCAGCGCGATCACCGCGGGCAGCCACCGCCGGCGCGCCACCCACAGCACCGCGACGACGACGGCCAGCAGCGTGCCGCCGTACAGCAGCGCGTGCACGGCCTGGCCGCCCGCGCGCAGCTGCAGCCCGTCGACGTAACCGAAGAGCGCGGAGCCCGCCAGCAGCCCGGCCGGACGCCAGTTGCCGAAGATCATGGCGGCGAGGCCGATGTAGCCGCGGCCCCCCGTCTGGCCCTCCAGGTAGCCCAGCTGGCCCGGGTTGAGCACCAGCGCGGCCCCGCCGAGCCCGGCCAGCGCACCGGACACGATCACGCCGACGTACTTGTACGACAGCACCGGCACGCCCAGCGACTCGGCCGCGACCGGGTTCTCCCCGCAGGAGCGCAACCGCAGCCCGAACCGGGTGCGCCACAGGATCAGGTACGACACCGGCACCAGCAGGATCCCGATCACGACGAGCGGGGTCAGCCCGCTGATCAGGCCACCGAGCAGGCCGGCCGCGTCGGACAGCACCACCCGCTGCTCGTTCTCGACGGCCTTCAGCCCGCTGGCCAGCGGCTGGATCGAGAACGTGTCGAAACCGGTGAGCGGCGGCGACTGGCGCGGGTTCTGCGACACCGGCAGGAACAGCAACGTCGAGAGGTACTTGGCGACACCCGTGCCCAGCAACGTGATCGCGACGCCGGAGACGATGTGGTTGACGTTGAACGTGACGGTGGCGAGCGCGTGCAGGGCACCGCCCAGCGCCCCCATCACGACACCGCCGGCGATCGCGGCCCACGGCCCCCACTGGTAGCCGGCCCATGCCGCGCCCCACGTCCCGAGGATCATCATGCCCTCGAGCCCGATGTTGACCACGCCCGCGCGCTCGGACCACAGGCCGCCGAGCCCGGCGAGCAGGATCGGCAGCAGCAGCCGGACCGCGGCCTGGGACGTGCCGCTGGAGGTCAGCTGGATCTGGCCGGTGAGCGTCGCGGTGATCGACAGGAGCAGCAGCCCGATCGCGACGACGACCATCGGGCGGGCCCAGGCCGGGATCCGGCGCCGCGACGTGGGCGGTGGGGGCGTCGACGACGGAGCGCTGATCACGGCAGTCACCGGCCCTCCTCCCGTTCCTGATCGCATCGCGCGGGCTCCATGCGGTCACGGGAGCCTTCCTGCCGCATCGCGCGGGCTCGATGCGGCAGGGACGGGCGGGAAGTCATGCCGCCACCTTCGCCTGCGCCGCGCGCAGCTCGGCGGCGACCCGCCGCTGCTCGGCGGCCAGCCCGTAGCGCCGCACGATCTCGTACGCGACGACCACCGACAGCACCACCGAACCCTGCATGATCAGCACGATCTCACGCGGCACTCCCACGTTGTCCAGGGCGAGCGCCGACTTGTCCAGGAACGCCCACAGCAGCGAGCCCACCGCGATGCCGGCGGGATGGTTGCGGCCCAGCAGCGCGATCGCGATGCCGGTGAAGCCGTAGCCCTGCGGCGAGGTGAGCGTGTAGGCGTGGTCGCGGCCGAGCAGCTCCGGCAGCCCCACCAGCCCGGCCACCGCGCCCGAGAGCAGCAGCGAGATGATCACCATGCGGCGGGCGTTCACGCCGCCCGCGGTGGCCGCCGTCGGCGACTCGCCCGACGCCTTCAGCTCGAACCCGAACCGCGTGCGGTTGAGCAGGAACCAGTAGCCGATCCCCAGCGCCACCGACACCAGCAGCATCCCGAAGACGGTGCCCTTCGCCCCGAACGACAGCCCCGGGAACCAGCCGCTGGGCGCGATCGGCTCGGTCGAGATGTTGTTGCCCTGCAGGACCCCGAAGCCCTTGGCGCTGATCAGGTACGCGATCAGCCCGGTGGCCACGAAGTTCAGCATGATGGTCGAGATGACCTCGCTGACCCCGCGGTAGGCCTTGAGCAGCGCCGGGATCCCGGCCCACACCGCTCCGACCAGCGCACCGACCAGCATGATCACGATCGTGTGGATCACCGGCGGGAGCGGGAGCGAGCCGCCGACGATCGCCGCGATGCACGCGGCGAGCCGGAACTGGCCCTCGACGCCGATGTTGAACAGGTTCATCTGGAAGCCGATGGCCACCGACAGGCCCGCGAGGTAGTAGATGGCGCCGCTGTTGACGATGTCGACGGCCGTGGTGCCCTGGCCGACCTGCTCGATCATCGCGACGAGCGCCGTCCCCGGCGAGTCCCCGCTGATCAGCAGCGCCACAGCGCACAGCAGCGCGGCGAAGACGACGGCCAGCAGCGGCGGCAGCGCGACGGTGCGGATCCGCGTCATGCCCCTGCTCCCGTCATCGCGGTGCCCAGCTGTTCGGGCGTGACGGTCGCCGGGTCGGCGGTGGTCACCAGGCGCCCGCGCAGGATCACCGCGATCGTGTCCGAGAGCCCGATCAGCTCGTCGAGGTCGGCGCTGATCAGCAGCACCGCGAGCCCGCGGGCCCGCGCCCGGCGCAGCACCTCCCAGATCCCGGCCTGCGCGCCGACGTCGACACCGCGGGTCGGGTGCGACGCGATGAGCAGCTTCGGATCGCCCGAGAGCTCCCGGCCCACCACGAGCTTCTGCTGGTTGCCGCCCGACAGCGCGGCCGCCGGCACGTCGACCCCGGGCGTGCGGACGTCGAAGTCGCGGACGATCCGCTCGGTGTCGCGCCGCGCCGCGCCCAGGTCGAGCAGCCCGAACGGGCCGCCGCGCGACACCGGCGGGCGGCTCTGGTAGCCCAGCATCCGGTTGACCCACAACGGTTGCGTGGCGAGCAGGCCGTAGCGCGTGCGGTCCTCGGGCACGTAGCCGATGCCGGCCTCGCGCCGTTCCAGGGTGGACGCCTTGCTGATGTCCTGCCCGTCGATCGTCACGGTGCCGGTGGCGCGCCGGATGCCCATGATCGCCTCGACGAGCTCGGTCTGGCCGTTGCCCTCGACGCCGGCGATGCCGAGCACCTCACCCGCGTGCACGACGAGGTCGATGTCGTCGAGCAGCGCGCGCCCGCCCACGTCGGACGGGAGGCAGAGCCCCTCGACGCGCAGCACCTCCCGGTCGGTGACCGTCGACTCCCGCGTCTCGGGCGAGGGCAGCTCGCTGCCCACCATCATCTCGGCGAGCTCCCGGCTGGTGACGGTGGCGGGGTCGGCGGTGCCGACGGTGGTGCCGCGGCGGATCACCGTGATCCGGTCGGCGATGCTGCGCACCTCGTCGAGCTTGTGGGAGATGAACAGGAACGTGAAGCCGTCGGCCTGCATGGTGCGCACGGTCGCGAAGAGGTCGTCGACCTCCTGCGGCACGAGCACGGCCGTCGGCTCGTCGAGGATGACGGTGCGGGCGCCGCGGTAGAGCACCTTGAGGATCTCGACGCGCTGCCGGTCGGCGACGCCGAGCCGTTCCACCAGCTCGCCCGGATCGACGTCGAGGCCGACGACGCGCGACAGCTCCGCGATCCGCGCCCGCGCCTTGGCGCCCATCCCCAGCCGGCTCTCCGCGCCGAGCAGGATGTTCTCGGCGACGGTCAGGTTGTCGGCCAGCATGAAGTGCTGGTGCACCATGCCGATACCGGCCTTGATCGCGTCGGCGGGAGAGCGGAAGTGCAGCACCTGGCCGTCGACGGAGATCGTGCCCTCGTCGGGCTGCTGCATCCCGTAGAGGATCTTCATGAGCGTGGACTTGCCGGCGCCGTTCTCGCCGCACAGGGCGTGCACCTCACCGCGACGGACCGCCAGATCGACGTCACTGTTGGCGACGACGCCGGGGAACCGCTTCGTGATGCCGGCCAGCTCGACGACGTACTCGTTCTCCGCCATGGCTCCAGTCTTCTCCGCGGATGGCACGAGGGCTGCTTGCAGGCCCGAGCCTCGTCACCGGGGGCTCGGCGGCCGACTGGCGCGCCGAGCCCCGGTCGAGCCTCTCGCGTTACGAGGTCGGCGTGGTGTTGACCTTGATGCTGCCACCGACGATGGCCGCCTTGTAGGCCTCGAGGTCGGCCTTGATGTCGTCGATCTTGCCGCCCGAGGTGGCGTAGCCGACGCCGTCGACGGCGAGGTCGAAGCGCTTGGGCAGCGTGCTCAGGTTCCCGGCGGCGTGGGCGTTGATGTAGTCGTAGACCGCCGTGTCGACGCGCTTCAGCGCCGAGGTCATGATCACCGGCTTGAGGGCCTCGTAGCCCGGCGCGTTGTACTGGTCGGAGTCGACGCCGATGGCCAGCTTGCCGGCCGTCTGCGCCGCCTGGAACACGCCCTTGCCGGACGCGCCCGCCGCCGCGTAGACGATGTCGGAACCCCCGTCGTACTGGCCGCGGGCGATCTCGGTGGCCTTCGCCGGGTCGTTGAACCCGCTGAAGTCACCGGCCGGGCTGATGTACTTGACGTCGACCTGGATGTTCGGGGCGACCGCCTTGGCGCCCTGGACGTAGCCCGCCTCGAACTTCTGGATCAGCGGGGTCTCGACGCCGCCGACGAAGCCGACCTTGCAGGTCGTGGTCTTGAGTGCGGCTGCCGCGCCG
Source organism: uncultured Pseudonocardia sp. (assembly GCA_964247105.1). Classification (GTDB taxonomy): domain Bacteria; phylum Actinomycetota; class Actinomycetes; order Mycobacteriales; family Pseudonocardiaceae; genus Pseudonocardia. The sequence goes on along the minus strand of CAXTTN010000053.1, from coordinate 10,750 downwards.
ACGAGGAACGAACCCTGCTCCTCGGCGAACACGAGCGGCGTGACGTTCGGGAGCACCACGGTGTCGTCGTCGATGATCGCGAACTTGACGTTCGGGTTCGCGGTGGCCGCGGCCTTCACGGCGTTGGCGTACTTGAAGCCCACCGCGATGATCGGGTTGTAGCCGTCGGTCACCAGCTGCGTGAGGCGGGTCGCCGCGGCGTCCTCGCTCTCGTTGGCGGCGGCCGCGAGCTCCTTGGTGCTGGTCTTGGGCAGCCCCAGGTCGGTCTCGGCCTTCTCCAGGCCGGCCGCGGCCGCGTCGTTGAACGAGCCGTCGCCGCGCCCGCCGATGTCGTAGGCGACACCGACCTTGAGCTTCGAGGCGTCGGACTTCGCGACGGCAGGCGCGGTGGCGGCCGCGCCGCCGGCCCCGGCCCCGGCCGGGGTCGGGTTCTGGGCGCATGCGGTGCCGGTGCCCGTGGTGCCGCCACCGGTCGCGGGAGCGCTGGTGTCGCGGGCACATCCGGTGACCACCAGCGCGCTGGTCAGCACAGCGGCTGCCAGCACGAAACCTCGGTTGATCCGCACTGAAGAGAGCCTCCTGTTCCGGCCGGCCCGACGTGGACCCGACACGAGGTCGGGACGTTAGCCGAGGACCGGCCCGATTCACATGGTCGACTTCTGGGCGTGACCGAATCGTCGGCTGCTGCGGGTGATCGGATTCTCACCGATCGCTGCAGTGTGCGACATTCGCCAGATGAACGAAGCCGTCGTGACGGTCGCCGCGAGCCCCGAGCGGCTCTGGGATCTGGTCACGGACATCACCCGGATGGGCGAGTGGAGCCCCGAGAACCGCGGCGGACGGTGGAGGGGCGGTGCCCGCGGCCCGGCCGTCGGCGCACGGTTCATCGGCGCCAACGCCCACGGCTGGGTGTGGTGGCCCACGCGCTGCCGCGTGGTGGAGTGCGAGCGCCCGTCGCGCTTCGCGTTCACCGTGGCCGAGAGCGGCATGACCTGGGGCTGGCGGATCGACCCCGACGGCTCCGGCGCCCGCCTCACCCAGTGGCGCGAGCACACCACGACCCCGAACGTGCTGGTCAAGGCCGTCGTCGCCAGCGGGATCATCGGCCGCGACCGCGAGACGCTGATGGTCGACGGCATGCACCGCACCCTCGCCGCGGTGAAGGCCTACGCCGAACGCCCCTGACCAGCGCGAGTCGACCTCCTCGACACGCCGTGATCGCCGATCCGGCACCGGGTCGGATCGGCCAAGACGGCGTGTCCGAAAGGTCGACTCGCGCAGGTGGGCACTCCGCGAGTCGACCTCCTCGATACGCCGTCCGTGCCGATCGGGACCGCTCCCGGCCGGGTCGAATCGGCACAGACAGCGTGCTCGATCGGTCGACTCGCGGGGATAGGGTCGGGGGGTGGTGGGGGTCGGCGCGTGGGCCGGGACGCTGGCGTTGATAGGCGCGCTAGCGGCTCCCCCGGCCGCCGCGGCGGGATGCGCGGGGCAGCAGGTGCCGTCGCCACCGGCCGCGATCGAGGAGACATCCGTCCCGCCGCCCGTGCCGTGGCCGGCCGAGCCGGTCGGCGGGGCGGCGATGGGTGCGTGCGGGGACGTGGGCCCGGCCGCGCCGCGGGACGTCACCGTCGCGTCCTACGTCCTCGCCGACCTCGACACGGGCGCCGTCCTCGCCGCCCGCGCCCCGCACGAGCGGCAGCGACCGGCGTCGACGCTCAAGGTGCTGACGTCGCTGGTGGTGCTCGACCGCCTCGACCCCGGGACCGTGGTCGACGGCACCGCCGAGGACCTGCGGGTGGACGGGAGCAAGGTCGGGATCGGGCCGGGCGGTCGCTACACCGTCCGGCAACTGCTGCAGGGCCTGCTGCTCAACTCCGGCAACGACGCGGCCCAGGCGCTCGCCCGGGCGCTGGGCGGGGATGCGGCCGCCGTGACGGCGATGGCCGACACCGCGCACGGGCTCGGCGCGCTCGACACCCGCCCGGCCACGCCGTCGGGGCTGGACGGGCCGGGCATGGCGACCTCCGCCTACGATCTGGCCCTGCTGTTCCGGGTGGCGATGCGCAACCCGCTGTTCGCGGCGACGACCGCGACCCGCACGGTCCCGTTCCCCGGGTACGGCGACCATCCCGGCTTCACGCTCTCCAACTCCGACCAGTTCCTGCCGCGCTATCCCGGGGCGATCGCCGGCAAGTCCGGGTTCACCGACGCGGCGCGGCACACGCTGATCGCGGCGGCGGAACGGGGCGGGCACCGGCTGGTGGCCGTGCTGGTCCGCGGGGAGCAGCGGCCGGTGCCGATGTGGAGGCAGGCCGCCGCGCTCCTGGACCTGGGCTTCGCCCTCCCGGCCGGATCGGCACCGGTCGGGACGCTCGTCGACGCGCCGCCGCCGGCCGCCGCGGCCCCGGGCGCCACCACGGGACCCGCGGGCACCCCACCGCCGCCGGCCGCGCCGGCCGCGGGCCCGCCCGTGCTCGCGGTGGTGGGTGTCGTCGGGGTCGGCGGGATCGCGGTCCTCGCGGGGCTGCGCCGCCGTTCCCGGCGGAGGAACACGGCCGCACCGGACGCCGGCCGCCCGCGGCCGTGATCGAGGGTCCGGAAGTGGGGTCAGCGGCGGCGGGCCAGGAGGCGGGCCACCGCGGCCCCGCCGAGCGCTCCCACCCCCAGCAGGCCGGCCGCCGTGCCGCCCGTCGGGCCGCTCCGCACCGTCACCTCGGAGCGGATTACGGCCGGGCCGGGCACCTCGATCGGCGCCTCCTGCTCGTTCTCCTTCGCCGTGGCCGCCCAGGCCGTCACGAACAGGATGAAGCGCGAGGCGAAGAACACGAAGACCAGCAGGCCGATGAACGACCCGAAGAGCGCGCCCGTGGGCGACTCGGTGATCGTCCTCAGGTAGACCGTCATGATCTGCTTGAGCACCTCGAACCCGACCGCGCCCAGCACCGCCGCCTTCGCCGCGCTGCGGAGCGTGGTGTGCTCGCGGGGGAGGCGGGCGATCACCCACAGGAAGATCAGCCAGTTCGCCGCGATGCCGAGGACGAAACCGAGCAGGCCCAACAGGAACGTCGCCCACCCCTGCTCGGAGAAGCCGAGCAGACCCAGGACCGTGGTGGCGAAGCCGTTCGCCAGCCCGGTGATCGCGAACGACCCGGCGAGCGCCACGCCCAGGCCGAGCAGGGTCAGCAGGTCGAACAGCGTCTTCTTCAGGATGGGCGGGGGCTCGGGGACCTGGGCCCACTGCTCGGACAGGGCGTCGCGCAGGTTCGACATCCATCCGATGCCGGAGTAGAGCGCGCCGACCAGGCCCAACACCCCGACCGTCCCGGCCGAGTCGATCGCCTGCCCGACGGTCTTGTTGAGCGTCTCGCCGAGACCGCCGGGGACGGCCGTGGTGATCGACTGCCGCAGCTGGTCGAGCAGCGCGGGCTGGGAGCGCAGGACGAAACCGGCCACCGCGAACGCGATCATCAGCAACGGCACGAGCGACAGCACGCTGAAGTAGGTGACCGCAGCCGCGTAGTGGTCGCCGTGCCGTTCGGTGTAGCGCGCGCCCGCGCGCACCACGTGGTCGAGCCACTCGTAGCGGTCCCGCAGCTGCTGGAACTTCGAGGGCGCGTCCGGCTCCGCCGCCGCCTTCGCTCGGACCTCGTCGGCATCCCGGTCGACAGCTACGGGGCTCACGTCTTACCTCATCCGGTCGGGGGCAGGAAGCCGATCTTGTCGTAGACGGCCGCCAGCGTTGCACTGGAGACCTCCCTCGCCCGGGTGGCCCCGCGGGCCAGCACCCGGTCGAGCTCGGCGGGATCGTCCAGATAGGTGCGTACCCGTTCCGCGAGCGGAGTAGTGAACTCCGCGACGACGTCGGCCAGGTCCTTCTTCAGGTCGCCGTAGCCGCGGCCCGCGTACTCGGCCTCCAGCTCGGAGATCTTCCGGTCGGTCAGGGCCGCGTAGATCGTCAGGAGGTTGGAGACGCCCGGCTTGGCCTCGGGATCGAAGCGGATCTCCCGTTCCGCGTCGGTGACCGCCGAGCGGATCTTCTTGGCGCTCACCTTCGGGTCGTCGAGCAGGTTCACGATGCCGGCCGGGCTGGAGCCGGACTTGCTCATCTTCGCCGTCGGGTCCTGCAGGTCCTGGATCTTGGCGGTGCCGGCGAGGATGGAGGGCTCCGGCACGGTCAGCGTGCGGCCGAACCGCGAGTTGAAGCGCTGGGCCAGGTCGCGCGTCAGCTCGACGTGCTGGCGCTGGTCCTCGCCCACCGGCACGCGATCGGCCTGGTAGAGCAGGATGTCGGCGGCCTGCAGGATCGGGTAGGTGAACAGGCCGACGGTGGCCCGCTCGGCGGTCTGCTTGGCCGACTTGTCCTTGAACTGCGTCATCCGGCTGGCCTCGCCGAAGCCCGTGAGGCACCCCAGCACCCACTCCAGCTGGGCGTGCTCGGGCACGTGGGACTGGACGAACACCGTGCAGCGCTCGGGATCCAGGCCCAGCGCCAGCAGCTGCGCCACACCGTTGCGCGTGCGGGCGGCCAGCGTCCTCGGGTCGTGCTCGACGGTTATCGCGTGCAGGTCGGGCACGAAGTAGAACGCGTCGTGATCGTCCTGCAGGGCCACCCACTGCCGCACGGCACCGAGGTAGTTGCCGAGGTGGAACGACTCGGCGGTCGGCTGGATGCCGGAGAGGACCCGGGGAAGGCTCATGTGCCCATTCTCCCCGCCGCGCCCAGGCAATTGTCGGTGGGCGGTCCTAGGCTCGTGCCGTGGACTCCCCCGAAGTGATCACCGTGGACGCCGGGCCGGTGGCGCTCGGCGCCCGGTCGTGGAAGGGCGGCGCCGGGCGTCCGGTGCTGCTGGTGCACGGCCTGTCGTCCAACGCGCGGCTGTGGGACGGGGTCGGCGCCCGTCTGGCCGGCGCCGGGCACCCCGTCGTGGCCGTCGACCTGCGCGGGCACGGCACGTCCGCACCCGTCTCCGACACCGACGACGAGGACGATCCCGATGCCCCCGCCGTCGATCCCACCGAGGCCGCCGCCCGCGATCTCGCCAACGTGTGCGCCGGCCTCGGGTGGGACGCGCCGGTCGTCGCCGGCCAGTCCTGGGGCGGCAACGTCGTGCTCCAGCTCGCCGCCGACCGTCCGGATCTCGTCCACGGCCTCGCCCTCGTCGACGGCGGCTGGCTGCACCTGGGCGACCAGTTCGCCACCCTCGACGACGCGTGGGCCGTGCTCGCCCCGCCCCGCTTCGACGGCATGACCGCCGTCCGGCTCCGCTCGATGCTGACCTCGGGCCACCCCGGCTGGGAGCCCTGGGCCATCGACGCCACGCTGGCCAACCTGCACGAGGACGACGACGGGCTGGTGTCGCCCTGGCTGAGCCGCGAGCGGCACCGCGCCATCGTCGGCAGCATGCTGCGCCACCGGCCACGGAAGCTCTACCCGCTGGTCAGCTGCCGGGTACTGCTGCTGGCCGCGGTCTCGGCCGAGGGGCCGGGGCGCAAGGGCGAGCTGCTCGCCGAGGCGGCCGCGGGGCTGGCCCACGCCGAGGTCGTCGAGTTCCGGGGCGGGGATCACGACCTCCACGCGCAGTACCCCGAACGGGTCGCCGAGCTGATCGGGGGGCTCGCGTGAACGGCCGGTTGGTGATCATGGGATCCGGCGAGACGGCCCCGACCATGGTCGAGGTGCACCGCGCCACGCTGCGCGCGGCGGGCGACGGGCCGTCGCTGCTGCTGGACACGCCGTACG
>CAXTTN010000053.1:0-4997 GCA_964247105.1 uncultured Pseudonocardia sp. | reverse complement strand
GTACGGCTTCCAGGAGAACGCCGACGACATCACCGAGAAAGCGCTGGCGTACTTCGCCCGCAACGTCGGGCGCACGGTCACGCCGCTCCCCTGGCGCCACCGGCTCGACGGCGCAGAGCTCGACCGCGCGCTGGCCGCGGTGCGCGGGGCCCGTTCGGTGTTCGCGGGGCCCGGCAGCCCCACCTACGCGCTGCGGGTGTGGGCCGGCACCGGCTTCGACGACGCGGTCGCCGCGCTGGCCGCGGCCGGCGGCACGGTGACGTTCGCGAGCGCCGCCGCGCTGACGATCGGCGTCGTGACCGTGCCCGTCTACGAGATCTACAAGAGCGGCGCCGACCCGGCCTGGACCGAGGGCACCAACCTGCTGGAACGCCTCACCGGCCTGCGCGCCGCGCTGATCCCGCACTACGACAACACCGAGGGCGGCACCCACTCCACCAACTTCTGCTACCTCGGCGAGCGGCGGCTGCGGTTCCTGGAGGGCTCGCTGCCCGAGGGTGCGCACGTCATCGGGGTCGACGAGCACACGGCGCTGGTGTTCGACCTGGCCGCGGGCACGGCCCAGGTGCTGGGCAACGGCACGGTGACGGTCCGGCACGACGGCTCCTCGCGCGTCCTGACCTCCGGGGTGACCGTGCCCATCGCGTCCCTCGCGGCCCGCGAGCCCGGGTCACCCGTAGCGCGAGTCGACCGGCCGAGCACGCCGGCTGTGCCGATCGAGCCCGCCGCGTCCTCGCTGCGCGACGCCGCCGACCGCGCGCGTGCCGCGTTCGACCGGGCGCTGGCGGGGCGCGACGCCGACGCGGCCGCGGCCGCCGTCCTGGAGCTGGAGCAGGCGATCTCCGACTGGACCGCCGACACGCTGCAGTCCGACGACGGCGACCACGCCCGCCGCACCCTGCGCGGCATGGTGTTGGAGCTGGCCGGGGCCGCGAGCGAGGGCCTGAGCGATCCGGCCGAGCGGATCGCGCCGCTGGTGGAGGCCCTGATCGAGCGCCGCGCGGCTGCTCGGGCCGCGAAGGACTTCGCCACCTCCGACGCGCTGCGCGACCGGCTCGCCGAGGCCGGCGTCGAGGTCCGCGACGGGGCGGACGGTGCCGAGTGGTCGCTCCGCGCCGGGTGAACCGGCCCGAGGGGTGGTGAGCCGAACGGCCGGGTCGTAACGTCGGTCACATGACCGTCGACCAGCCGATCGCCCTCGCCCACCAGGTCGGGATCGAGGAGGAGAACCCGTATCTCCTGGGCGTCTACGCCCCGGTCCGCGACGAGATCACGGCCGACGACCTCGAGGTGATCGGCGAGATCCCCCGCGACCTGAACGGCGTCTACCTGCGCAACGGCCCCAACCGCCGCTACGACGCACCCGGTCGCTACCACTGGTTCGACGGCGACGGCATGGTCCACGCGATGTCGTTCGAGAACGGGACGGCCCGCTACCGCAACCGGTACGTGCGCACCCGGGCGTTCGGGCAGGAGGAGGCCGCGGGCGGGCCGCTGTGGACCGGCGTCATGGAGTCGCCGCGGGGCAACCTCATCGGCACGGCGCGCGGCCTGCCGTTCAAGGACAGCGCCAACACCGACCTCATCCACCACGACGGCCGGGTCCTGGCCACCTGGTACCTGTGCGGGCAGCCGATGAGCCTCGATCCCCTGTCGCTGGAGACGATCGGGGCCGAGACGTTCCTCGGCACGCTGCGCGGCGACGTCATGGCCCACCCGAAGGTCGACGAGGCCACCGGCGAGCTGATGTGGTTCGACTACGGCGCCCGGGACCCGCTGCTGCGCTACGGCGTGGTGCAGGACGGGGCGATCGACCACCAGGTGACGATCGACCTGCCCGGGCCACGCCTGCCCCACGACATGGCGATCACCGAGAACTTCTCGATCCTCATGGACCTGCCGCTGGTCCAGGACGCGGCGGCGGCCCGCCAGGGCCGCTACAAGATCACGTTCGACCGGGAGATGCCGTCACGGTTCGCGGTGATCCCGCGCCGGGGCACCGAGGTGCGCTGGTTCGAGGCGGCGCCCTGCTACATCTACCACGTCGTCAACGCGTGGGAGTCGGCCTCGGTCGATCGGCACAGCACGATCGTCCTCGACGTCTGCCGCGTCACCCGTCCGGAGCCGCAGCCGACCCGACCCGGGCCGCTCGGCAGGCTGCTGGGCTACCTGCGCCTCGACGCGCGGCTGCACCGGTACGTCTTCGACCTCGACACCGGCACCACCACCGAGACCCAGCTCGACGACGTCAACACCGAGTTCCCGTCGATCGACGCGCGGGTGGTCGGCCGGCCCGGCCGGTACGCCTACAACGTGCATATCGCCGACGCCGAGACCGTGAAGTTCGACGGGCTGCTGCGCTACGACCGGATCACCGGCGAGCGCCAGGACCACCGCTTCGGGCCGGGAAGGTTCGGCAGCGAGGCCCCGTTCGCGCCGCGCGACGGCAGCACCGGCGAGGACGACGGCTACCTCGTCAGCTTCGTGACCGACGAGCGCGACGGCCGCAGCGAGGTGGAGATCCTCGACGCCGCCGACCTGACGGCCGGCCCGGTGGCGCGCGTCCTGCTCCCGCAGCGGGTTCCGGTGGGCTTCCACGCCACCTGGGTCCGCTCCGACCAGCTGCGCCGATGACGCGCCCCGGCGCATGAGCGGGCCCGACCCGCGCGAGAACGAGATCGACCCCCGCGCCCGTGCCGCGCGGCACAGCCCGGAGCGGATCGCCGAGTACGTCGCCGCGGGCTGGTGGCACGAGGATCCGGCGTGGTCGTGGGACGGGCTGCTGCGGGCGCGGGTCGCGGCCCACCCGGACCGCGTGGCCGTCGTCGACCCCGCCAACCGGGAGGCGCTGCTGGGCACCCCGCCGCAGCGCCTGACCTGGCGGGAGCTGCGCGATCTCGCCCACCACCTCTCGGTCGTGCTGCGCACCCGCGGGATCGGGCCGGGATCGGTGGTCGGCACCCAGCTGCCCAACACGGTCGAGCTGGTCGTGGCCTACCTCGCCGCTGCCGAGCTGGGCGCGATCGTCTCGCCGTTCCCGATGCCCTACCGCGAGTTCGAGCTGGCCCAGCTCACCACCGAGGCCGGGGTCTCGGCGTTCCTGACCGTCGCGAGGTTCGGCGGGCGGGAGTACGCGGCCGAGGCGCGGGCGCTCGGGCTCCCGGTGCTCGCCTGGGGTGCGGACCCGCCCGACGGCGTCGCGTCGCTGGACACGCTGCTCGGGCCCGACGACCCGAGCCGGGCCGTCGAGTTCGCCGCCCCGCCCCGCACGCCGCTGCCCACCGACGTGGTCACGCTGTGCTGGACATCGGGCACGGAGGCCACGCCCAAGGGTGTGCCCCGCTGCGCCAACGGCTGGAACGTCATCGGCCGGGGCTGTGCCGCCGCACCCGGCCTGACCGCCGACGACGTCATCCTCAGCCCGTTCCCGCTGGTCAACATGGCCGGGTTCGGCGGGGTCCTCGTGCCGTGGCTGCTCACCGGCGCGCGGCTGGTGCAGCACCACCCGTTCGACATGGCGACCTACCTGGGCCAGATCGCGTCCGAGCGCGTGACCTACACGCTCGCCCCGCCCGCCCTGCTCACCGGCATGCTGCGCGCGCCGGGCCTGCTCGACGCGGCCGACCTGTCGAGCCTGCGCGTCATCGGATCCGGTTCCGCACCGCTGTCGGGCGCGCTGATCCGGGAGTGGCACGACCGGTTCGGCATCGAGGTCACCAACTTCTTCGGCTCCAACGAGGGCGTCCCGCTGATCGCCGACCAGCACACCGTCCCCGACCCGGATGCCCGCGCCGCCTACTTCCCGTGGTTCGGCGGACCGGGTCCGAGCTGGCCCAACCCGGCGAGCTTCGGCGTGCGCACCCGGCTGGTCGACCTCGCGACGGGTGAGGACGTGACGAAGCCCGGGATCCCCGGCGAGCTGCGCGTGGCCGGCCCGACGATCATGTCCGGCTACTGGAACGGGACCGGCGACCCCTTCGACGACCAGGGCTTCTACCGCAGTGGCGACCTCTTCGCGATCGCCGAGGACGACCCGACCCTGCTGCGCTACGTGGACCGCGCCCGCGACGTCATCGTGCGCGGCGGCATGAACATCTCCCCCGCCGAGCTGGAGGCCCTGATCACCACGCACCCGGCGGTGGCCGAGGTGGCCGTCGTCGGGATCCCCGACGAGGTGCTGGGCGAGCGCACGGCCGCGGTCGTCGTCGTGGCTGCGGGTGCGACCCCGCCGACCCTCGACGATCTCGTGAACCTGTTGCGGGACAGGAGGATCGCCTCCTACAAGCTCCCCGAGCACCTGGAGGTCGTCGACGCGCTGCCGCGCAACGCGCTGGGCAAGGTCCTCAAGCGGGAGCTGCGGGCGTGGCCGAGCTCTCGGTAGCGCTGGGCCTCTGGCAGGACCGGCCGTCGATCGAGGCCCTCGACACCGCCCGCGCCGCCGACGCGCTCGGCTACGCCCGGCTGTGGATCGGCGAGATGGCGACCTACGACGCGTTCGCGCTGGCCACGGCCGTGCCCGGCCGGATCCCGCTCGTGCTGGGGCCGTTCGCCGTCGCCGTGCGGACGCCTGTGCAGATCGCGATCGGCGCGGCCTCGGTGGCCGAGCTGACCGGGCGCACCGTGGAGGTGGCGATCGGCTCGTCGAGCCCGGTGGTGGTCGGGAGCTGGCACGGCCGGCCCGCACCGTCACCGGCGCGGGCGCTGGCCGAGACCGCGACGGTCCTGCGCACGCTGCTCGACGGCGGCCGGGCCGACCTGGACGGCGCGGTGGTGCGCACCCGCGGCTACCGCCTCCGCGCGCCGGCGCCCGGCGGCCCGATCACCGTCGCGGCGTTCGGGCCGGGCGCGGTGCGGGTGGCCGGGCGGGTGGCCGACCGGATGGTGCTCAACCTGCTCACGCCCGCCTCGGCCGCCCGGCTCGTCACCGACGTGCGGTCGGCGGCCGCGGCGGCCGGACGCCCGGCGCCGCGGGTGGCGGCGTGGGTGACGGCCACCGT
>CAXTTN010000052.1:28490-28783 GCA_964247105.1 uncultured Pseudonocardia sp. | reverse complement strand
GACGGCCTCGAGCGCCTCGCTGATGAGGTCGCCGATCTCCTGCTCACGCGAGGCGATGGCCCCGACCTGGGCGATGTGGCTCTTGCCGTCGACCGGGGTGGCCTTGTCCTTGAGGAAATCCGCGACCGCGTCGGCGGCGGCGGAGATGCCCTTGCCCATCGCCATCGGGTTGGCCCCGGCGGCGACGTTGCGCAGCCCGGCGGCCACCATGGCCTGGGCCAGCACCGTGGCGGTGGTGGTGCCGTCGCCGGCCACGTCGCTGGTGCGGGTGGCGACGGTCTTGGCGAGCTGGG
>CAXTTN010000052.1:3225-28480 GCA_964247105.1 uncultured Pseudonocardia sp. | reverse complement strand
GCGCGATGGTGACGCCGTCGTTGGTGACGGTCGGCCCACCGAACTTCTTGTCGATCACGACGTGACGACCACGCGGGCCGAGGGTGACCTTGACCGCGTCGGCCAGCTGGTTCACCCCACGCTCGAGCGCGCGGCGGGTCGTCTCGTCGAAGCTGATCTGCTTCGGCATGTCCTGCCTCTCTGGGTTACTCGTGAAAAGGCGTGCTCGTGAAACGACACCGCCCCGGCGGCCCGTCGGTTCACACGGACCACCGGGGCGGCGGTTACAGAACTGCTGCCTGCTGCGTCAGTTGACGACGGCGAGCACGTCGCGCGCGGAGAGGATGAGGTACTCCTCGCCGTTGTACTTCACCTCGGTGCCGCCGTACTTCGAGTAGATGACGACGTCGCCGACGGCCACGTCGACCGGGACGCGGTTGCCCTTGTCGTCGATCCGGCCCGGGCCCACGGCCAGGACCTTGCCCTCCTGGGGCTTCTCCTTGGCGGTGTCCGGGATGACGATGCCGGACGCGGTGGTGGTCTCCGCCTCGCTCGCCTGGACGACGATCTTGTCCTCGAGCGGCTTGATGTTCGCCACTTGATGACCTCCCCTTCCTGGGGTGTTCTTGGGGTCTTCCGTGTTCATGGGGTCGTACGGCCTCGCGGGCGCACCGTCGTCGCGGGTGCCGGAGCGTCCGGTCTGTCGGCCGTGCGATTGGCACTCTACCCATGAGAGTGCCAATCGCTCAACGCCGCCCCGCGTTCGTGCTCCACACTCTCCTCCGTGACGGATCGGGAACCCGCGACGCCGAGCCGCCGAGCGCTCCTGCGCGCCGGGCTCGCGGCGTCGGCCGTGTCGGCGGTGCCGGGCGCGATCATCGGCGGCGGCGCACCCGCCGCCGTCGCACCGGCGGCGCCGCCACCCGCCGACCCGTTCACGCTCGGTGTGGCGTCGGGGGAACCCGGGCCGGACGGGTTCGTGCTCTGGACACGGCTCGCCACCGACCCGCTCGCCGACGACGGCCTCGGCGGCCTGGGCACCCGGCGGACCGACGTGGACTGGGAGCTGGCGTCGGACGAGGGGTTCGGGCAGGTCGTGCGGGCCGGCCGCGCGAGCACCGGCCCGGAGCTGGGGCACAGCGTCCACGTGGAGCTCGCCTGGCTCCCGCCCGGCCGCGAGTACTTCTACCGCTTCCGGGCCGGCACCCACCTGTCCCCCGTCGGCCGAACCCGGACGACACCTGCTCCGGGCGCCACGACGCCGCTGACCATGTGCTTCACCTCGTGCGCGGAGTACGAGCACGGCTGGTTCACCGCGTACCGGCGGATGGCCGAGGACGAGCCCGACCTGATGCTGCACGTCGGCGACTACCAGTACGAGTACGCGTCGGGCGGGTTCGCGGTGCCCGGCGGCCCCGTCCGCAGGCACACCGGGCCCGAGACCACGACGCTCGCCGACTACCGGCAGCGCTACGCCCAGTACAAGACCGACCCCGACCTGCAGGCGGCGCACGCCGCCGCACCCTGGCTCGTGGTGTCCGACGACCACGAGGTGGAGAACAACTGGGCCGACGACGTTCCGGAACGGCCCGAGAGCGGGTTCCCGGCCCGCCGGGCGGCGGCGCTGCAGGCCTACTGGGAGAACATGCCGCTGCGCAGCGCCCAGCGCCCCCGCGGCCAGGACATGCAGCTCTACCGCCGGGCCGGCTGGGGCGGGCTCGTCACGTTCCACATGCTCGACACCCGCCAGTACCGCGGCGACCAGCCCTGCGACGACCGGTTCGGCAGCGACTGCGCCGCCCGCGCCGACCCGTCGCGATCGATGCCGGGATCGGCGCAGGAACGCTGGATCGCCGACGGTTTCCGCAGCTCGCAGGCCCGCTGGGACGTGCTGGGCCAGCAGGTGTTCTTCTCGCAGGTCGACTTCACCCCCGGGCCGGGACGGGGCTTCAACCCCGACGCCTGGGACGGCTACCCCGGCTCGCGCGACCGCGTCGTCGACTCCTGGGTGGCGTCGGGGGCGCGCAACCTCGTCGTGCTCACCGGTGACTTCCACGCGCACTGGGGCGCGGACGTCAAGCAGCGCTTCGACGACCCGGCCTCGCCGGTGATCGGCTCCGAGCTGGTGACCAGCTCGATCACCTCCGGCGGCGACGGCTCGGAGGCGCAACCCGGAGCGGCCACGGTGCTGGCCGAGAACCCGCACCTGAAGTTCCACAACAACCGGCGCGGTTACGTCCGCACCCGGTTCACGGGGTCGGAGGTGACGGCGGAGTTCCGCGTCGTGCCGTCGGTTCGGACACCCGGAGTGCCTGCTCAGACGCGTGGGACGTTCGTGATCGAGGACCGGCGGCCGGGGTTGCGGAAGGCCTGAACCGACCACGGGCGGAACGAGCTGCCCGCCCTCCCGCGCGTAGCGTCGTGGGCATGGTGAAGATCGGTGATCTCGACGTCTCGCGGCTCTGCCTGGGCGCCAACGTGTTCGGCTGGACCGCGGACCGCGACACCTCGTTCGCGATCCTCGACGGCTACGTCGCGGCGGGCGGGAACTTCCTCGACACGTCCGACTCCTACATGTGGCGCGCGCCGGGCAACTCCGGCGGCGAGTCCGAGACGATCATCGGCGAGTGGCTGGCGTCCCGTGGGAACCGCGACGACGTGGTGGTCGCGACGAAGGTGGGCTCGCTGCCCACCCGGCCGGGCCTCTCGGCCGCCAACATCGCCGCGGCCTGCGAGGACTCCCTGCGCAGGCTGCGGACCGACCGGATCGACCTGTACTGGTCGCACCGCGACGACCCCGACACCCCGCAGGAGGAGACGGCGGCGGCGTACGACGCGCTGGTGGAGGCGGGGAAGGTGCGGGCGCTCGGGGCGTCGAACTTCTCGGCGGAGCGGCTCGCGTCGGCGCTGCCGACCACGCCGTACGTGGCGCTGCAGCCGCACTACAACCTGATGGAGCGCGCCGAGTTCGAGTCGACGCTCGCGCCGCTGCTCGCCGAGACCGGCATCGCGTGCGTGCCCTACTTCGGGCTGGCCAAGGGCTTCCTGACCGGCAAGTACCGGCCGGGCACCGAGGTCACGAGCGTCCGCGCCGAGGGCGCCCGCGAGTACCTCGACGAGCGCGGGCTGCGGGTGCTGGCGGTGCTCGACGAGATCGCCGCTGCGCGCAGCGTGCCGCCGGGGGCCGTCGCGCTGGCCTGGCTCGCCGTGCAGCCGACGGTGGCGGCGCCGATCGCGAGCGCGCGCACGATCGAGCAGCTCGACGGGCTGCTGCCGGTGCTCGACCTGGAGCTGTCCACCGAGGAACTGACCGCGCTGTCCGAGGCTTCTCGCCCACCGCGCTGATCACGGCGAGAGGGTCGTTCCCGGCGACCATCCGCCCGTGATCAGCCGACCAGGACCTCGGTGACCGGCATCGAGGAGTTGGCCGGCAGGTCCAGCGGCGAGGGCTTCGCGCCGCCGGCGAGCAGGTGCGCGCCCAGGGCAGCGACCATGGCGCCGTTGTCGGTACAGAGCCCCGGACGCGGGACGCGCAGCACGATCCCGGCCGCGTCGCAGCGCTCCTGCGCCAGCGCGCGGAGCCGGGAGTTGGCCGCCACCCCGCCGCCGAGCAGCAGCGTGTCCATCCCGCGCTCGCGGGCCGCGCGCACGGCCTTGGCGGTCAGCACGTCGACCACCGCCTCCTGGAAGCTGGCGGCGACATCGGGCACCGGCACCGGCGTACCCGCACGCTCCAGGGCCTCGACGTACCGCGCGACGGCCGTCTTGAGCCCGGAGAAGGAGAAGTCGAACGGGGCGTCCCGGGGGCCGGTCAGCCCGCGCGGGAAGGCGACGGCCCTCGGGTCGCCGTCGCGGGCCACGCGGTCGACGTGCGGGCCGCCCGGGAACGGCAGCCCGAGCAGGCGCGCGACCTTGTCGAACGCCTCGCCCGCGGCGTCGTCGACGGTCGCGCCCAGCGGGGTGACCGGCCCGGCGAGATCGGGCACGTCGAGCAGGCTGGAGTGGCCGCCGGAGACGAGCAGCGCGAGGCACGGGGGCAGCGGGCCGTGTTGCAGCGTGTCGACGGCGACGTGCGCGGCGAGGTGGTTGACGCCGTAGAGCGGCACGTCCCAGCCGGTGGCGTAGGCCTTGGCCGCGGCCACGCCGACGAGCAACGCGCCGGTCAGCCCGGGACCGGCGGTGACGGCGACCGCGTCGACGTCGCGGGCGGTGATCCCGGCCGTCGCGAGCGCGCGGTGCACCGCCGGGACCATCGCCTGCAGGTGCGCCCGCGACGCCACCTCGGGCACCACGCCGCCGAAGCGGGCGTGCTGCTCGACGCTGGACGCGACCTCGTTGGCCAGCAGCTCCGTGCCCCGCACGATCCCGATGCCGGTCTCGTCGCACGAGGTCTCGATCCCGAGGACGATCATCGGGGTTCCCTCCGCATCGTGTGGGCGTCGGCGCCGCTGGGCCGGTAGTAGCGCTTGCGGATGCCGACCACGGCGAACCCCTCCGACTCGTACAGCGCCCGCGCCGGCTCGTTGTCCGTCCGGACCTCCAGGAACACCGTGGCGTGCTGCTCGTCGGCGGCCGCGAGCAGGCCGCGGAGCAGGGCGCGGCCGACGCCGCGGCCCTGGTGGGCCGGGTCGACGCCGATCGTGTGGACCTCGGCCTCGGGATGCGGCGGCGACGAGACGAACGCGAGCCCGGCGTAGCCGACCAGCCGCTCGCCGTCGCGGGCGGCGAGGTAGTGGTGGCCGATGCGGATCTCGTCGCGGAACGCCTGCGCGCTCCACGGGTCGTCACCGGGGAACAGGATGCGCTCCAGCTCCGCGCAGCGGGGGGCGTCGGCGAGGGTGAGCCGGTCCTGCGTCACCGGCACCCCCCGTGTGACGCGGCGCCCCTCGTCGACGGGGGGTGTGGAATCGGCCGGGGTGTGTGCGGCGGTCATACCGCGGGCCCTCCCACCGCACGCGCGGAGGCGGCCGTGGTGACCGCGGCGGTCACACGCTTGCGGGCGCCGGGTTCCACCGCGTCGGGGCGGCGCAGGTAGAGGGGCTCCAACGGGCCCGGAACCACGCCGGACCGGAGGGCGCCGGCAGCGACCGTGACCAGTCCCAGCGGCGACGGCGACGCGGGCTCGACGACCGGGAGACCGACGGCGGCGGCCGAGCCGCCCGCGGCCGCGACCACGTCGAGCGAGCGCTCGCCCAGCGACACGGGCGACTCCACGTGGGGCCCGTCCACCCGCGTGCCCGCCGGGTCGTAGGCCGCCCAGTAGACCTCGCGCCTGCGGGCGTCGGTGACGACGAGCAGCCCGGCCCCGGACGCGGCGTCGGCGGCGATCGCGTCCAGCGAGCAGACGCCGTGCACGGGCACGTCGAGCGCGTCGCCCAGTGCCGCGGCGGTGACCATGCCGACCCGCAGCCCGGTGAACGGCCCCGGCCCGGTGCCGGTGACCACGGCGTCGACGTCGCGCAGGGCGATCCCCGCGTCCGCGCACGCGTCGAGGACGGCCGGCATCAGCAGCTCGGCGTGCTTGCGGGCGTCGTGGGCGACGCGGGCCGAGCGCGGCACGAGCGCGGTGGGGGTCAGCTCAACCACTCCGGCGGTGACCGCGGTCGTCGCGGTGTCGAGGGCCAGCACGAGCATGTGGACAAGACTAGCCACTTGTGGACAACCGGTTCCCGGTGCCGGTCGGCCGCCGGATCCTGTCGGTGGCCCGGCGCACCGTTGCGCCCATGACCACACGGAGGAACCACCCCCGCAAGAAGTTCACACCGACCGAGCTCTCCGACGCCGTCGCGCCGGCCCGGGAGCGTCACCGCGAGCTGATCGAGGCCGCCTGCGCCTGGCAGGCAGGTCACGAGCGGCCCACCGATCCCGATCTCTTCGCGATGATCTGCGCGGCCGCCGACGACAGCGGGCGCGGCGCGGTCACCCCCACCCGATGGGATCGGCCCGGCGTCGCGTCGATCGCACGGTGCGGCGTCCCCAACTGGTGCTCGTCGCGGCGCTGCCTGTGGCCCGAGGGGCACCTCCCGGCGATGTGGCGCTGGTTCGACTTCCTCGACCACACCGGCCGGATGGATCCGCGGAGCGATCCGGTCGCGGAGCTGCGCAAGCCGCTGGCCTGCTACGGCGGGTTCGATCAGCACGGCCGCGAGCTGCCGCCCGGGGCGCCGCGCGAGATCGAGTGCGAGTGCCACCTGCCCTACCGGGAGACCGCGGCCCTGCTGTCGGAGCTGGTGTTGCAGTGCGAGCGCAGCGGCGAGGATCCGCTGCGCGTCCTGCGCCGCCGGATCGCCGAGCCGGAACCGCGCTGGGAGATACCGGTGTTCGGCGACGACGGCGATCAGCTCGACCGCTACGGCCCGACGGGCTTCGCCGACACCCCCTGGGACGACCCGTGGACCGGCCCGTGAGCGCTACCAGCCGGCGAGCACACCGGGGAGATCGGAGAGGCGCTGGATCACCGCGTCGGGGCGCACGTCCACCGGCACCTGCTGCACGACGGGGATGTCGGAGTGGGGCACGAGCACCGCCCGCATGCCGGCCCCCTTCGCGCCGCTGATGTCGTCGTAGGGGCGGTCGCCCACGTACACGCACCGGGACGGGTCCTGCGCACCCACCGCGTGCATGGCCGCCCGGAACGCGTCGGGGTGCGGCTTGGTGACGGGCAGGTCGCTGCTCCAGGTGCAGGCGTCGAAGAACTCCAGCACGCCGTCACGGCGCAGCCAGTCCTCGTGCCACTCGCCGGGCCACGAGGTGGAGGAGAGCACGCCCAACCGCAGGCCGCGCTCGCGCAGCTCGGCGAGCATGGGCGCGGCCTCCGGGTCGGTGTCGGTCACCTGCTCCCAGAACGCGCGGTAGGCGGCGAGCCCGGCGGCGTGGTGCTGCGAGGTGATGTCGGCGGCGGCGTCGGCGAGCACGTGCGACACCGCGAACGCCGCGTGCTCGTCGCGCACGCTGAGCCAGCGGGCGGCGTCGGCGTCCACGAGGGCCCGGGCCAGCTCCGCGGCCCGGTCGGCGTCGGAGGGGTGCACGGTGGCGGCGTAGGCGCGCCAGCCCTCGTCGGAGTCGACCGAGCGCCAGGGGGCGAGGGTGCCACCCCAGTCGAAGATCACGGTGTCGATCACGGAGAGGAGTTCTTCCAGCTCACGGTGGCCACGCGGACGTCGTCCTCGCGGCGTTCGAGGCGGACGAGGAGGTGACGCTCGGCGAGGCGCTCCACCACGCCCTCACCCCACTCGACGGCCACCACGGCCGCGGAGAGGTCGGTGTCGAGGTCGAGGTCGTCCAGCTCGGCGGCCACGTCGGCGCCGGTGCTGCCCAGCCGGTAGGCGTCGACGTGCACGAGCGGCACGCCGGCGCCGCCCGGGCCGGGGCGGTGCTCGCGGGCGATCACGAACGTCGGCGACGTCACCGGCCCCTGCACGCCCAGGCCGCGGGCGAGCCCGCGCACGACCACGGTCTTGCCCGCGCCCAGCGGGCCGGAGAGCACCACGAGGTCGCCCGCGCGCAGCCCGGCGGCCAGGCGCTCGCCGAGGGCCTCCGTGTCAGCGGTCTCGGGCAGCTCGAACTCGGAGCCGAGCGGCACGGCGGGCGCGCTCATGCCCGCCTCCGCAACCGCCGGAGCCCGCCCTTGCGTCGGGACGCGCAGCGCTGGAGCAGATCGAGCAGCGCCTCGTCCATGCCTGCGGGCTGCTCCAGCATCGGGAGGTGACCCGCACCGGGGAAGCGCACGAGCGTGGCGTCGGGCAGCTCGGCGGCGATGCGCTCGGCGTGCGAGAACGGGATCACGCGGTCGGCCTCGCCCGCGGCCACCAGCACCTCGCAGCTCGCCAGCGCGGGCAGGGCGGCGAGGCGGTTGTGGCTGCCGACGGTGTCGACGAAATCGGTCAGGGCGTCCACCGCGTTGGTACTGATCATGGTGTCCACGAGGTCGACCAGCCAGGGGGCCACGCTGCGGTCGCCGTAGGCGAAGCTGCGGGTGATCGACCAGATGAGGTCGCCCGCCACCGCGCGCACGCCCGACACCAGCTTCGGCTGCAGGCGGGCCACGAGACCGACGCCGCGGATGAGCGGGTTGTTGTGGGAGAGCATCGCGCCGGGCAGGCCGGAGGCGGCCATGTCCCCCGCCGAGGTCGAGACGAGCGCGACCCCCGCCACCCGCTCGGTGAACAGCTCCGGCCGCTGCTCGGCCAGCGCCATGATGGTCATGCCGCCCATCGAGTGGCCCACCAGCACCAGCGGCCCCTCCGGCGCGAGCGCGCGGATCACGGCGTCGAGGTCGTGGCCGAGCTGCTCGATCGTGCAGCTCTCGCGCGGGGCGCGCTCCGAGCGGCCGTGGCTGCGCTGGTCGTAGAGCACGACGCGCACGGCCGGGTCGGCCTGCTCGGCGAGCATCCGCCGCTGGAAGTGCCAGGTGCGCCGGTCGAGGGCGAACCCGTGCACCAGCACGACCGTGAGCGCGGCCCGCCCGCCCTCGGGCTCGATCTCCTCGCACGACAGCCGGACGCCGTCGTCGGCCGTCACCGAGGACGGCTCGCCCGGCGGGTGGAGGCCGGGGGCCTGGTCGCCGTCCGACAGCTCGGTGGCCAGGCGACGGCGGGCGGCGGCGATCTGCGTGCGCTTGCGGGACGCCACCCCGACGGCCACCCCGGCGGCCGCGACAGCCCCGGTGACGCCGGCGACGGTGCCCCAGACCTGGGGCCTCACCACGACGAACCCTCGACCGGCCCCGCGCCGGTCGCCGTGCGCACGACGCGCGGGCCGCGCACGCCCGTCACCACCTCGTAGTGCAGGGTGCCGAGCTGGTCCGCCCAGTCCTGGGCGGTCGGCTCCCCGTCGTCCCCGGGCCCGAACAGCACCGCATGATCCCCTTCCCGTACCTCGGCGTCACCGCAGTCCACCACGATCTGGTCCATGCACACGCGGCCGACCACCCGCCGCAGCTCACCGGCCAGCAGCACCCGCATCCGGCCGTCCCGGTTCAGGCCGCGGCTCACGCCGTCCGCGTAGCCGATCGGCAGGAGCGCGAGGGTGGTCTCACGGGGTGTGGTCCACGTGTGGCCGTACGACACGCCCGACCCCGCCGGGACGCGTTTGACCAGCGCGACCCGGGCCCGCAGGGTCATCGCCGGGCGCAGCGGGCTCGTCCCGACCGGGCGGTCGAACGGGTCGAGCCCGTAGACGGCGACACCGGGGCGGACGAGGTCGAAGTGCAGGTCGGGGCGGGTCATCGTGGCCGCGGAGTTGGCGAGGTGGCGGATCGGGGCCAGGCCGCGCTCGCACGCGGCCCGCCAGGCGTCGGTGAGCCGGGCGGCCTGCCGGTCGAGCATCGGATGACCCGGGGTATCGGCGTGGGCCAGGTGCGACCAGATCGCCACGACCTCCGCCGTGCCGTCGGCCACCGCCTTCGCGGCGTCGTCGAGCAGGTCCGGCCACTCGCCGGGGAGGGCTCCACCACGGGAGAGGCCCGTGTCGACCTTCAGGTGGAGCCGCGCGACCCGGCCGGACCGGCGAGCGCCGACCAGCACCGCCGCCAGGTGCCGGCACGAGGACACCGAGAGATCGACGCCGGCCGCGACCGCCGCGGCGAAGTCCTCGTCGGGCACGTGCAGCCAGGACAGGACCGGGGCGGTGACGCCGGCCGCACGCAGGCCGAGAGCTTCGTCGAGGGTGGCCACCCCCAGCCATGACGCGCCCGCCGCGAGCGCCGCCCGCGCCACGGGCACGGCGCCGTGCCCGTAGCCCTCCGCCTTGACCACGACCATCAGGGCCGCCTCCGGCGCGGCGGCACGCAGCGTCTCCACGTTGTGCCGGACAGCGGCGAGATCCACCACTGCCTCGGCGCGCGGGATCATCGGCGGGTCGTCCACCCCGCCATCATCTCATCCGCCGGAGCGCAGCGACCGGACCGCGGCCGGGATCGCCGCCTGCATCCCCGACGCCGGGACGGGCGCGCCGTCCGCGGCCAGCTCCGCCGCGCGGGCGTGCAGGAACGCGGCGCACCCCGCCGCCCACCACGGTTCCAGGCCGGCGGCGAGCAACGCGCCGATGATCCCCGACAGCACGTCGCCCGAGCCCGCGGTGGCCGCCCACGAGCTGGTGGCGGGATGGACGAGCGCCCGCCCGTCGGGATCGGCGACCACCGTCGCGTTGCCCTTGAGCAGCACCGTCACCCCCAGATCGGCGGCGGCCCGGCGGGCCGCCCCGATCCGGTCCGCCCCGACCTCACCGGCGATACGGGCGAACTCGCGGTCGTGCGGGGTGATCACCGCGGGCCGGCCGTGCAGCGCTTTCCGGAGGTCGGCGTGCCGGGCGAGCAGCGTGATCGCGTCGGCGTCGACGCACAGCGGCACCTCGCGTCCGATGGCGGTGGCGAGCACGCCGCGGGCGGCGTCGTCGGTGCCGATGCCGGGGCCGACCGTCCAGGCCTGGGTGCGGCCGGCGTCGGTGATGTCGTCGACGGCCACGACCTCCGTCCAACGGGCCCGGACCCCGGCGGCCGCGGAGCCGGCGAACCGGACCATCCCGCTCGTCGCCAGCACCGCGGCGCCGGTGGCCAGCACCGCGGCACCCGGGTAGGTGGCCGATCCGGCCGCCACGCCGACCACGCCCTGGGTGTACTTGTCGTCCGAGGGCCCCGGCAGCGGCCACCGCGCGGCCACGTCGGCGGCGTCGAGGACGTGCGCGTGCGGGGGCGGCAGCAGCGGCCCCAACCCGATGTCGACGAGGTGCACCGGCCCGCAGCGCGGGGCCGCGAGCACGTGCACGGGCTTGAGCGCACCGAAGGTGACCGTCGCCGTGGCCGCGACCGCGGGCCCGTGCACGGCGCCCGTGTCGGGGTCGACGCCGCTGGGCAGGTCGACCGCGAGCAGCGGGACGCCCGCGTCGGCCACGGCGGCCACGAGCTCGGCGGCGGCCGGCCGCAGCGCACCCCGTCCGGAGATGCCGACGACGCCGTCGAGGACGAGGTCGGCACCCGCCAGGAGCTTGCGGAGGCTCTCCCGCGCCGTGTCCGGCACGGTGTCCGGTCCGCCGCGGGCCGAGGCGGGTCCGGCACTCCCCGACCCGCGGCCGGCCTCGGGGTGGCCGGCGCCGGCGTCCGCCCGGACGATCCGGCCCCCGGCGTGGAGCAGGGCGGCACGTCCGGCGGGATGGGCGCGCTCCGGCGCGAGCAGCACGGCGGTCACGCCGGCACCGCGCCTGCGCAGCTCCACCCCCGCCCACAGGGCGTCGCCGCCGTTGTTCCCGGCCCCGACGAGCAACACCACCCGAGCGCCGGACACCCGCCCCGGCCCGAGCAGCCGCCGAGCGTGCACGGCGAGACCGAACGCGGCCCGGCGCATCAACGCGCCCTCCGCCGTGCCGCGCAGCAGCACGGCCTCGGTCTCGCGGACCTGATCCGCGGTCCAGACGCCCCTCACCCGGCGAGCGTAGTGCGAGCCCCGCACGATCGTCGGTTCGGCGGGTCCCCGGCCGGATCCGTCCGGTGGCCCACAGGACCGGCGATCGCGGGCCTGCTCGGCTGGGCTCCGGGACCTCGGCGGTACTACGGTCTGCGGGTGACCAGGACCCGCCCGACCCCCCGGCCACCTGCGCTGCGCAACGCGAAGGACGGCCTCGCGGTGCTGTCGCGGCCCGGCCCGCTGCCCGTGCTGCGCGGCGACCTGGGGATGATCGGCATCCCGGGGGTGGTGTTCGCGCCGGAGGAGGGCCTCGGGCTGCCCGCCGTCGCGTTCGGGCACGACTGGCTGCAGCCCGCCGAGCGCTACGCCGACCTGCTCCGTCACCTCGCGTCATGGGGCATCGTCGCCGCCGCGCCGTCGAGCCACCGTGGCGCGCTGCCCAGCCACGCGGGGCTCGCGGCGGACCTGCGGACCACCATCGAGGTGTGCGCCGGCGTCCGCCTCGGCGACGGCCGCATCAGCGTCGACTCCCGCCGTACCGCGCTCGCCGGGCATGGAATCGGCGGCGGGGCCGCGCTGGTGGCCGCCGCGGGACACCCGCGGGTGGCCGCGGTCGTGACGATCGCCGCAGCGCAGACCCGCCCGTCGGCGCTCGACGCGTCCCGGGCGGTCACGGTGCCCGCGCTGCACATCGCGGCCGGAAAGGACATGGTCGCACCCGCGGTGGGCCACGCCGAGCCGATCGCGGCGGCCGCCGGCGGCCCGGTCTGGCTCCGGACGCTGCCCAAGGCCACCCACACCGGCTTCCTGGAGGGCCGGCACTGGAGCGACCTGCTGCTCGCCGGCGGTCCGGACGCGAGGACACGGCGCATCACGAGGGCCCTGGTCACCGCGTTCCTGCTGAACAAGCTCTGCGACGAGGACCGGGTGGAGCCGCTCGTCGACGGCAAGGTTCCCGGCACCACCCTCACCGCGCGCACCCCACCCGCGAGTTGACTGTGAGGGCACGCTGATCTCGCCGATCGAACACTGGCGCCCGCGTGTCCGATCGGCGAGGACAGCGTGTCTGGATGGTCGACTCGCGACGCCACGCCCCGCGAGTCGACGATCCCGGCGCGGCGTGTTCGCCGGTTCGGCATGGTGCGGCCCCGTCCGACCGGTGATGCCGCCGCGGCGCGGGGCGGCGCCGGGGGGCGGCGCGGGCAGTCCGGCGCGGTCAGTCAGGCGCGGCGCGGCGCGGCGCGGTCAGTCAGGCGCGGCGCGGCGCGGTCAGTCAGGCGCGGGGCGGTCAGGCGTGGGGCGGTCAGGCGTGGGGCGGTCAGGCGTGGGGCGGTCAGGCGTGGGGCGGGACGGGAGGTCCTGAGCGCGGCGGGCGGGGCAAACGCAGCCGGCGGGGCCGGATCGGCCGACACGGCGTGCCGGTTCGGTCGACTCGCGGGTGCTCAGCCGGGCGGGAGCTCGGCGATGCGCATGCCGTCCTCGTCGTCGACCCGGGTACCGGCCGTGCCGCCGAGCCGGGGGCCGCCGAGCCGGGGGCCACGACGCCCAGGGGCCGCCAGGACCGGCAGGGGGAACGGATCGGGATCGGCGCGCTCGGCACCCCGGCGCGCGGCGTCGGCCGCCAACCGGTCGAGCTCGCGGTGCAGCAACGCGGCCCGCTCGGCCCATTCACGACCGCGATCGTCGAGCCAGTCCTCGGCGATCGCCACCGCGAGCCGGGCCGTCCGATCCGACGCCTCGACCAGCACGGCCACCACCTCGGCGCACCAGTCCGCCGAGGACTCGGTGCTCACCGGCCCACCCTCCGCAGCGCCAGCATCGCGGCGCGATCGGCCGACTCGGCAGCCACGGCCGCGGCGGCGAGGACGGCGCCCAGCTCGGCCAGCTCGCGGGCGGACCGCCGCAGCGCCGCATCGAGCTCGGCCGGGCCGCGGCCGTCGAGCACGGCCTGCAGCGAGCCCGCGAGCTCCGCTGCCGCGGCTGCGTGGTCCCGCAGGCGATCGGGACGGACGTGGACACCAGGACGCATACCGCGAATGGTGCCGCAGCGAACCCCGTTCCCGTGGGCGAACGGGAGAACTCAGCGGGCCGCGGCCACGACCTCGGCGATGTGGGTTGCCGTGGCCGTGGCGATCTCGCGGGTGGGGGCCTCGACCATGACGCGCACGAGCTGCTCGGTGCCCGACGGCCGAAGCAGCACCCGGCCGGTGTCGCCGAGCTGGGCCTCGGCGGCCGCGACGGCGTCCTGCACCGCGACCGACGCGGCGACGGCCGCCTTGTCCACGACGACGACGTTCTGCAGGACCTGCGGCAGCGGTGTGACGACGGACGCCAGCTCCGCCAGCGGCGAGCCGGTGGCCGCCATGCGCGCCATCAGCCGCAGCGCCGTCAGCAAGCCGTCGCCGGTCGTGGAGAGCCTCGGCAGCACGACGTGCCCGGACTGCTCACCACCCAGGCTGAACCCGTGGGCCCGCAGCTCCTCGAGCACGTACCGGTCACCGACGGCGGTGGTGCGCAACGCGATACCGGCGTCGCGCATCGCCAGGTGCAGCCCGAGGTTGCTCATCACCGTGGCGACGAGGGTGTCGTCGACCAGCTCGCCCGCATCACGCATCGCGAGGGCGAGCACGGCCATGATCTGGTCGCCGTCGATCACGGCGCCCGAGGCGTCCACCGCGAGGCAGCGGTCGGCGTCGCCGTCGTGCGCGACGCCGAGGTCGGCTCCGTACTCACGGACGGCGGAGCGCAACGGGCCCAGGTAGGTGGACCCGACGCCGTCGTTGATGTTGAGGCCGTCCGGGGAGGCATGGATCGGGACGACGTCGGCGCCGGCCTTGCGGTAGGCCTCCGGGGCGGCCGCCGACGCGGCGCCGTGGGCGCAGTCGACGACGACCTTCAGGCCGGTGAGGGGCGCGGGGGTGGCGGCCAGCAGGTGCTCGACGTAGAGCTCGACGGTGTCGGCCCGATCGTGGACCCGGCCGATGCCGGCCCCGGTCGGGCGGGGCGCCGCGGCGTCGATGCCGTCCTCGACGGCGTGTTCCAGGGCGTCGGGGAGCTTGTGCCCGCCCGCGGCGAAGAGCTTGATCCCGTTGTCGGGCATCGCGTTGTGGGAGGCGGAGATCATCACGCCGAGATCGGCCCCGAGCGCGCTCACGAGGAACGCGACGGCCGGCGTCGGCAGCACCCCGACCCGGATCGCGTCCGCCCCCGCCGAGGTCAGGCCGGCGACGACCGCGGCTTCGAGCATCTCGCCGCTGGCCCGGGGATCACGCCCGACCACCGCGACCGGTCGGTGCGACCGGTCGCTGTCGTTGAGCACGCGCGCGGCGGACGCGGAAAGCGCGACGGCGAGCTCCGCTGTGAGGAGCTCGCCGTTGGCCAGACCGCGAACGCCGTCCGTGCCGAAGAGACGTCGTTCGCCCAAGATCAGCGCTTGCTGTACTGAGGCGCCTTGCGCGCCTTCTTGAGGCCGTACTTCTTGCGCTCGATGACGCGGGGATCGCGGGTCAGGAAGCCGGCCTTCTTCAGCGGCGGACGGTCATCCGGCTCGGCCTCGATCAGCGCGCGGGCGATGGCCAGGCGCAGCGCGCCCGCCTGGCCCGAGATCCCGCCGCCGTGCAGGTTGGCGAAGATGTCGAAGCGCTCGGTCTTCTCCAGCAGCACCAGCGGCTCGCGGATGAGCTGCTGGTGGAGCTTGTTGGGGAAGTACACCTCGAGCGACTTGCCGTTGAGCGTGAACTGGCCGCTGCCCGGCATCAGGCGGACGCGGACGACGGCTTCCTTGCGGCGGCCCACGGTCTGGATGGGGCGATCGGAGAAGACGGCGGCGACGGCCGGAACGGCCTCGATCTCGACATCGACGACGACGTCGTCGTCCTCGGCGGCCTCGACGTCGGTGGCCTCGTCCTCGAACGAGGCCTCCTCGGCGGCCTCGACCTCGGGCTGCTCGGCGGTGCTCACGGGCTGTCCTTCTTCCACAGACTCGGTGCCGGTCGGCTCAGTCACTGAGCAACCTGGGTGATCTCGAACGCGGCCGGCTTCTGCGCGGCGTGCGGGTGCTCGGGGCCGGCGTAGACCTTGAGCTTCTTGCTCATGGCGCGGCCGAGCTTGTTCTTCGGGAGCATGCCCGTGATGGCCTTCTCGACGAGGCGATCCGGGTGCTTCTCGATCATCTCGCCGACCGAGCGCTGCCGCAGGCCACCCGGGTAACCGGAGTGCCGGTACACGAACTTGTCGGTGCGCTTGTTGCCCGACACCGCGATCTTCTCGGCGTTGATGATCACCACGAAGTCGCCGGTGTCCATGTGCGGGGCGTAGGTCGGCTTGTGCTTGCCGCGCAGCAGCGTGGCGGCGTGCGTGGCGAGGCGGCCGAGCACCACATCCGTAGCGTCGATCACGTGCCAGGCGCGAGTGATGTCGCCGGGCTTCGGGCTGTACGTGGGCACGGACCTACCTCGTCAATGTTGTGTGCTCGCCGGGCGCTGTGATGCTCCCGGGGAACGTTCCTCTGGTGCGGCTGGTGCGGAGGGCGCCGGCCCGAGGCCGACGACAACCCGAAGGGGTTTCCACCCGCCGCACTATCGAAGAACGAGGGTACCCGCCGGTCCGGAGCAGGGTCAAAACGCCCCCCTCACCCGCGGGCACCCCCGCCCCCGGCTACCGCCAGCGGGCCGCGTTGGCCCGCTCGACCTGCTGGTATCCGTCGTTCGCGGTGCCCAGCGCGGCCCCGATCTGCGCCAGCACCGCGGCGATGTCGGCTGCGGCGGCATCCCACTGCCGCTGCTTGACCTGGTACTCCGCCGCCGCCTGCCCCTGCCAGGTGGCGACCATCGGCGCCAGGAACCGGCGGAGGTCCTCCAGCTGCCCGGTGATGCGGGACGCGGCGGTGGCGACATCGCCCTGGGCAGCGCCCAGCGCGCTGAACGTGACCTTGATCTCGGATGTGGACATGGTGGCCTCCTCAGCCCAGCGCCGCGGTGATCGAGGACATGCTCGCGGCCTGGGCGTCCTCCTGCTGCTGGTAGGTGGCGCGGGAGCCCTGGATGGACCCGCCGATGGCGCGCAGCGCCTCGTTGAGCGCCCTGGCGTCGGTGTCCCACCGCGCCATCAGCGCCGTGAACGCCGTGGCGGCGCTGCCGCTCCAGGCGCCCGCGAGCGGGCCGAGCTTCCCCCTCAGGGCCGCCAGCTCGGCCTGCACCGCCTCGTTCACGGACAGGACGTGCCGACCGGCCCGCTCCATCTCCTCGGTCGTCGTGCCGAACCCGTCGGTTCCGGCCATCCGGTTCACCCCTCACGATCGTCGTAGCGGACGTTGCCCGTCGACGGTGACATCCCGGCCACCCGCTCCGTGGCGATTCCGGACGACGGTTTGCGGGTGCGAACGGGTTCATGCCGGTCGCACCGACCCGACCACCACGGCGCAGGCCGCGAGGACCGCACGCTCGCCGGCCGCCGTGTGGCGGCAGCCGACCGACAGCTGCGCCTCCCCGTCGAGGACGACGAACCAGTCGACGACCGCCGCGCCCTCCCGCTGGCGGTAGGAGGTGACCGGACGCCCGGCCACGACGGCGGGTCCGTAGCCCGAGAGCTCCGAGCCGCCGGAGACGGCCGCGTCGTAGGTGGCCCGCAGTTCGGCGCGGGCGCGCTCGGGCTCCGCGGCGACGTCGTAGCCCAGCGGGGTGCGCTCGACGGCGATCAGGTCGGTGCTCTCCGGCGTTGCGGCCGGGGTCAGCAGGCTGCGGCGGCGTTCGGGGAGGCCGCCGCTGTGCTCCCAGCCGGCCGGCACGTCGAACCGGTAGCCGTACTGCACGAGCACCCCGGCCGGCACGGCCGCGGCCTGCGGCGGCCGGGCCGCCGGGGGGAGGAGCGAGCCCCCGGCCAGCAGCGCCGCCACCGCCACGGCCGCGAGGAGCGCGCAAGCGGTGACGCGGGCCGGGCGCCGTGGCGTGGGCGGTGGCTCGGGAAGCCACCACGGGACCGGACCCGGGCCGCGTCGGTGCGGGGTGGCCGGATCCAGGACGGGGGTCACCACCGCGACCGGCTCCCCAGGCGCCCCGGCCCGTTCGGGACGGGCGGAGACAGCCCCGGCCCGCATGTTCCCGATCGGGAACGCGAGCGCGCCGAGGACCGCCGCGGCCTCGGGGCGGGGCGCGACCTCGACATCGGGCACGCCCGCCTCGTCCAGCAGCTCCGCGAGCAACGGGGAGCGGGCCATCCCACCGACCAGCAGCACGGGCGCGGCGCCTGCCTCGCGGACGGCCCGCACCAGGTTCACGACCTCGCACAGCAACGGTGTGAGGGCGACCCGCAGCCGCTCGGCGTCCAGCCCCCCGGCGGCGGGGCGCAGGGAGAGCGCCTCCCGCACCCGCCGCGCCTCCGGGGGCGCCACGCCGAGCAGCCGGGCGACCGCCGTGTCGAGCACGGCCCCGCCGACCCGCGACCGCCGCCGGAGCACGACCCGGCCGGCGTGGACCAGCGTCACGTCCGTGCCGGACCGGCCCGCGTCCACCACGATCCGCCGCACCCGGCCCGCCGACGCCACCGGCGCGGCGACCGGGCAACCCGGCCACTCCGCGATCCGGGCCGCAGGCCACGACACGGGATGCACCACCACCGGCACGGGCGGCGCGGGCCCGAGGAGGGACGCCAGCAGCCGCGGGAGGGCGTCCGGACCGGGCAGGACGCCGGCCGCCATCTCGGCGAGCAGCTCCGAGCCACCGCCTCGGCGGGCGATCCGGACCGTGCTCCCGCCGACCTCCACGGCGACCGGCCCCACACCTCCACTCACGGTTCGCTCACCCCGGCTCGTCCTCCTCCCGGTCGGGCGGGAGCCAGGCCAGCTGCAGCCGCCGCGCGCCGCGCCGTCGATCCACGAGCACGCCCCGGCCGGGTGGTTGCTGCGACGGCTTGACCGCCTCGATGAGGGCGCCCTCGTCCGGGCTGCCGTTCATCACGAGCCCGGGGGTGGCGAGCTCGTGCAGCCGCCCGAGCAGCGGATCGAACATCGCGCGCCCCGATCCCCCGCTGCGGCGGGCCACCACCACGTGCAGGCCCACGTCCTTGGCCTGCGGCAGGAACTCCACCAGCGCCAGCAGCGGGTGCACCGCGCCACCGCCGGTGGCGACCAGGTCGTAGTCGTCCACCAGCACGTACACCTCCGGCCCCGTCCACCAGCTGCGCTCCCGCAGCGCGCGGGGCGTGACGTCGGGGCCGGGCCGCCGCCGGCGCAGCGAATCGGCGACCTGGCCCGCCGCCGCGGCGGTGTCCTCCGGTGTGCTGGAGTAGCTGATCAGGTGGCTGGGTGGCACGACGCCGAGCAGCCCGCGCCGGTGGTCGATCACCACGATGCGCGCCTCCGCGGGCGGGTGCCGTTCGACGATGCCGCGCGCCACCAGCCGCAGCAGGTTGGTCTTGCCGCTCTCCGCGTCGGCGAAGCAGAGCAGGTGCGGCTCGGCGGCCAGGTCGAGAGCCACGCGCGCGAGCTGCTCCTCGTCGACACCGATCGGGAGGCCCGGCTCGCCCGGCGGCAGGTCGGCCAGATCGATCCGTTCCGGCAGCAGGCGCACCGGCGCGAACCCCGGCCCGGACCATGCCCCGGCGATTCGCGCCACGAGGGCTGCAGTGTCGGCGCCGGCGGCCAGCCGGGGCGCCGCCAGCACGGTGGCGGCGCCGTCGGGCGCCAGCCCGTGGCCGGGCCGCTTCGGCACGTCGGCGGCCCGGCGCCGGTCGACCTCCGACTCCGCGGGCTCGCCCAGCCGCAGCTCGATCCGCCCGCCCAGCAGGTCCTTGACCGCCGGCCGCAGCTCGCTCCAGCGGGTGGCCGAGACCGCCAGGTGCAGCCCGTAGGACAGGCCCTGCGCGGCCAGCGGCAGCAGGCGCGCCTCCAGGTCGTCGAACTCGCCGCGGAGCGTCAGGTACCCGTCGACGACCAGCAGCAGGTCGGTGGCCGGTTCGTCGGCGAACCCACCGCCCGCGCGACGGGCCCGGAACGCCTCCACCGACGCCAGACCCGCCTCGCGGAACAGCCGCTCCCGGCGCGCGAGCGCGGCCGAGACCTCGGCGACGACGCGCCGCACGAGATCGCCCTGCTGCCGATCGGCCACGGTGCCCACATGGGGCAGCCCGCCCAGCGGCCCGAGCGCACCGCCGCCGAAATCGAGCACGTGGACCCCGAGCTGCGCGGGTGTGTGGGTGAGCGCCAGGCTCAGCACCGCCGACGCGAGCGCCGTGGACTTCCCGGATCGCGGCCCACCCACCACGACCAGGTGCCCTGACGACCCGGCCAGGTCGATCAGCAGTGGATCGCGGCGCTGGTGGTAGGGCCGGTCGACGAACCCGATGGACGCGCTCAGCGTGCCCGCCGGAGCGGCGGGCGCAGCGAGACCGCGGCCCTCGACCGACCGCAGGGGCCCGAGCACCTCGTCCAGCGACGGCGGCACGTCCAGCGGCGGCAGCCACACGCGGTGGGCGCGCGGGCCCT
Organism: uncultured Pseudonocardia sp.; assembly: GCA_964247105.1. Classification (GTDB taxonomy): domain Bacteria; phylum Actinomycetota; class Actinomycetes; order Mycobacteriales; family Pseudonocardiaceae; genus Pseudonocardia. The sequence continues at coordinate 8,623 of CAXTTN010000052.1, read as the reverse complement.
GCCCGGCGAGCGCGGCCATCACCGTGTCGATCACGGAGGGCACTCCGGCCGGATCCTCCAGCGGCGGCGCCGGATCCGGCGGACCAGCCGCCCGGACGGGCCCGGCACGGAACGGGTAGGGCCGGGACCGGACCGCGATGGGGCCCGAGCGGCCGGTTGTGCCGAGGTGCGGCCCGGACACGTACGCCCCCCGGAACCGCACGAGCTCGCCGGTGCCCGTCGCGAGGAACGCCGACCCGGGCGCGGACGGCAGCTGGTGCGCATCCGGTACGCCGAGCACGGCACGCGACTCCGACGCGGAGAACGTGCGCAGGGCGATGCGGTAGGACAGGTGCGACTCCAGCCCGCGCAGCCGACCCTCGTCGAGGCGTTGGGAGGCCAGCAGCAGGTGCAGGCCCAGCGAGCGGCCCAGCCGTCCGATCTGGACGAGCAGGTCGATCAGCTCGGGGCGCTGGGCCAGCAGCTCGGAGAACTCGTCGACCACCACGAACAGCGCCGGGAGTGGCGCGAGCGGGGCACCGGCCCGACGGGCCGCCGCGTACTCGACGACCCCGCTGAAGTTGCCCGCCGCGCGCAGCATCTCCTGGCGCCGCGTGATCTCTCCGGCCAGCGCATCGGCCATCCGGTCGACGAGGGCGAGCTCGTCGGCCAGATTGGTGATCACCGCCGAGACGTGGGGCAGCGCGGCGAGGCCGAGGAACGTGGCGCCGCCCTTGAAGTCGACGAGCACGACGTTGAGATCCTCCGGCGAGTGGGCGGCCGCGAGCCCGAGCACCAGCGTGCGCAGCAGCTCGCTCTTGCCCGAACCGGTGGCGCCGATGCACAGCCCGTGCGGCCCGCTGCCGCCCAGCGCCGACTCCTTGAGGTCGAGCACGACGGGCGCACCCCGCTCGTCGACACCGATGGGGACGCGCAACCGATCGCCCTCGGACGCCGACCAGCGGGCTCGCAGCGCCGCGATCCCGCGCGCGCCCGGGGCCAGCCCGAGCAGCGCGGGCAGGCCGGGTGTCGGGTGAACCGGACCCTCGCCGGCCGGTTCCGCACCGGCCGGCCGGCAGCGCGCCAGCCGCCGGGCCAGCGCCACGGCCTCGGCCCGTTGCAGCGCATCGGGGCGGCCGAGGCGAGCCGGTGTCCCGCCGTCGCGGAACGTGTCACCACCGCCGCGGTGCAGCTCGCCCGCGCCGACCCGCAGCCGCACCACCGACGGCGCCGGGCGCCGCCCTGGCGGCGCGCCGACCCGCAGCACCGTGACGCCCGCAACCCCGGCCCACGGCCCCGGGCCGGCCGCCGTCCCGTCGACGACGACGAGCAGGTGCGGGTCGCCGACGCCGGGCCCGGGCGGACGTCCGTGCAGCTCGGGGAGCCACCAGCGCCGCACGTCATCGGGATCGGACGTGATCATGCGCAGCGCGCCCACCGCATCACGCAAGCGGGGGTGGGCCGCGTGCGGCAACCACTTCACCCATTCCCACTCGGCCACGAGCTCGGGCGCCGCGATGACGGCGAGCTGCGCATCGACGGGGCTGTGCCACACCGCGTACTGGGCGACGACGGCACGGGCCAGCCCGCGCGCGGGAGCGAGATCGGCGGTGCCCTCTGCCGCCTCCGCGGGAAAGAGCCCGTCGGCGGTGCCCCCTGCCGCCTCCGCGGGAAAGAGCCCGTCGGCGGTGCCCTCCGCGCCGGCCGGTTCGAGCCAGACCGTGGAGCCCGCCCGCAGCGACAGCGCCACGGGCAGCTCCGGCACCACCGCGTGGCCGACCAGGAACCGGCGCAGGGCCAGCGCGGTGACCGGCTCGATGCCCTCCACGGGGCCGGTCTGCGGCGCCACCAGCCGCGTGGACAGCCGCTGATCGCCGACGCCGACCCGGACGTGCCCGAAATCCGGATCCGCCGCCCGGCGCTCCCACAGCCTGCCGTGGGCCAGCACGGCGGGCCACGCGGCCGGATCGGGATGCACGGCCTCCGCGGCGGCCCGCTGCTCGGCGGCGATCACGCGCACCCGCTCGCGCGCCCCGGCGAGGTAGCGCAGGTAATCGCGCCGTTGCTCGTCGATGCCGGCGCCGCGCGAGCCCCCTCCCCGGCCCCCGCCGCTCATCATCATGCCCAGCGTCGAGATCGCGAACATGCCCCCGAAGAGCCACGACGTGGGGTTCTGCGGGCCCAGTACGGCGATGAAGCCGACCGAGCCCAGCAGCATGACCGCCGGCAGCAGCCGGGCCGGCATCCCGGCCGGAACCAGGCGCTCGGGCTCCGGCGGCGGTTCGAGCACGAGCTCGCCACCGGGCATCAGCGGCACCGTACGGTGCGACCGCACCACTTCGACCGTCGTCACGACGTGCCCTCCCCCGGTTTTCCGGAACGGCCCCACCGGACCCATCCGCGTTGCGATGCTAGGCAGCGCCCCCACCGGTTCGTGGCGATTCCGCGGAACTGCGGGGCAGTTGTCCACAGGAGGAGCGATGGTCCCCGAGCGCCCGTACAGCCGGCTCACCGTGCTGGCGCCCCGCCACACGGTCGACGTCGCGCTGCCCGCCGACGTCCCCGTCGCCGAGCTCGTGCCGATGGTCCTGGAGCTGGTCGGCGAGCCCGATCCGGGCGACGCCTGGCGACCCGAGCCGTGGCGGCTGAGCGGTGTGGCCGGCGGCCCGCTCCCGGCCGCGGCGACCCTCGCCGAGCTGGGCGTCCTCGACGGGGAGCTGGTGCGCATCGCGCGGGCCGCGCCACCGCCCGCAGTGCCCGTCTTCGACGATCCCGTCGACGCGCTGGCGGCGGGTGCCGGGGCGGCACGCGCCGGTGACCGGCGGTTCGGAGCGGCCGCCGTCCTGCTCGCCGCGCTCGCCGCTGCGGGCCTGCTGGCGTCGGCCGGTCCCGGCTCGGCGCCCGCGGCGCTGATGGCCGGTCTCGGCGCGGTCGTGGCGCTCGCCGGCGTGGCGTCCACCGGGCGCGCTCCGACCGCCGGCATCGCCCGCACGGCCGCGGCGGCGGCCGTCCCGCTCGCCGCGGCCGCCGGGTGGACGATGCCGCCCGAACCCGGGTCCGCGCTGGTGGCGGTGGCCGCCGCGGGCACGGTGGCCGCCGTGGCGCAGGTGCTCCTGCGGGTGGTGGAGCCGGCGCTGGTGGCCGCGGTCGTCGTCGCCGGGCTCGCGGCGGGCGCGCTGGTCGGGATCCGGTCCGGCCTGCCGGTCACCGCGGCGGGTGCGGCGGTCGCGGCCGTCGCGATCGTGGCCGGACCGCTGCTCCCCCGGATCGCGATCCGGCTGGCCGGGCTGCCGCGGCCGGTCGTGCCCGCCGACGGCTCCGAGCTGGTCGGCGCCGACACCGGTCCCGATCTGCTTCCGCCCGGTGAGCTGGCCGAACGCGCCGACCTGGCCCGCGGCTACCTCGCGGGGCTCGCCGCCGCCTGTGCTTCTGCGGCGGCCGCGGGCGCGGTGCTCGCGGCCGCACCGGGTGGCTGGGCGGGGCCCGCGTTCGCCGTCGTGACGGTCGCCGTGCTGGGGCTGCGGGCCCGGGGGTACGCCGATGTCGTCCCGGCCCGCGTGGCGTCGGCGGCGGCGATCGGGGCCGGGGTCGCGCTCGGGGTCCTGGCCGCGCGGGCCGGCACCGCAGCGACGACCGTCGCGGCGGCGGGTCTGCTGGTGGCCGCCGGCACCGGGGCCCTCGTGCTGGGGCGCCCCGGCCCGCTCGGCTCGCCGGTGTCGCGGCGGGCCGTGGACCTGCTCGAAGGCCTGCTGGTGGTCGCGTCCGTCCCGCTGGCGCTGGCGGCGATGGATCTCTACGCGTACGTCCGCGGGCTGTGAGGGCGCTCGCCGTCGTGACGGCGGCTGTCCAGCGACGGTGATACCGCCGGCGACCACGCCACCCGGGGCCGTCCGTTCACGATCGCGAACGGTGGCGGGCGACGATCCCGCCGGGACACGCGGCGGCAGCCGGGATGATCGGGCGGCGGCCCTCACCCGGACGGCAGCACCTCCACCACCCGCGCGGCCTGCGCCACGTCCAGCGTCGGGCCGGTGGGCAGCAGCCGCAGGGCCGCCTCCGGTGCCGGGGTGGCCCCGCTGACGCCGAGCGCGGCCGCCGTGGCGTCGTCGGCCACCCGGTAGCCCACGCCGCTCCCGGACACGAGCCACACCGGCCCGACCCCCGGCGCCCGGCCGGGCGCGGTGGCCCGCACCGCCCCACCGCCCCCGCCGAGCGCGACGGCGTCGATCCGTTCCCCGCCGCCGTCGGCCTGCGCGAGCGCGACCGGGGTGACGTCGGGTGGCAGCGGGAGCGCGGCGCCCGTCCAGACGCGGGCCGGGCCCTCGGGGCTCCACGTCCAGCAGACCACCGGAGCCTGGCGCGGCTCCTCGAGCCGCGGCGACCCCGAGGGCCAGCCGTCGACCGCCAGCTCGGTGACGAACCGCGCCGAACCGAGCACCTCGGCGCCCACGGGCTGGGCGGCCCGCGACCCGGCCGCGCCGCGCAGCAGATCGGCCACCACCGCCGGCACCTCCTGCAACCCGTCGCGCAGCACCACGAAGTAGCGCGGCACCCCGTCCACCGGACGGTCGACGAGCACATCGCCGATCCGCCCCGGCAGCCCGGGCGGTGCGGCGTCACCACGGCCCGGCACGTGCGGCGTGGCCAGTGGGTTCCCTTCGGCGACGAGCGAGACGACGGCGGCGCTGGCGGCACGGGGGACCTGGTCGGTGAGCCGGAACGCCGCGCGCAGCCGCCCGTCGCCGATGTCGACACGATGCCGTGTACCGCCGGTGACCAGCCACGTCGCGCTGCCGGGCCCGGCGAGCAACACGCTGTCCGGGGACGGCCCGGGCGGGGGCGGCACGCCGCCGATCACCGTGGTGTCGAGCAGCCGCCCGTCCTCGGCGACGCGGTCGCACACCGCCCAGATGCCCGGGGCAGCGGCCTCGGCGCGCACCCCGACCGCGCCGGGGACCACGGCCATCGGCGTGCGCGCGGCCGTGGCGAGCGCATCGTCGGGCACCACGACCGGCACGGCCGCACCCGCCTCCGCGGACCCCGACGCGGCCAGCACGAGGCGCGCGGCGGGCAGGTTCGCGACCGGGACCAGCCGGTCGGGACCGTGTGCGATCGCGAACACGGCCCCCGACCCGGCCCCGATCACGACGTCCTGCGCACGCCAGTTCGGGCTGGGCACGACCATCGCGTACACGGCCACGCCGCACACCCCGAGCATTCCCAGCACCACCCCCGCGAACGCGGCGCGGCGCTGGGAGCGGAGCTGCTCGTGCAGCGGCACCGGATCACCCCGCACGAGCGCGGCCTCGAGCCGCTCGTCACGTTGCATCACTTCACCCACCCCTACTGGCTCGGTGATGCGTTCTGGCTGCGGTTGGAGGCGCCGCGTGCGGATACGTCTGCGTTTCAGGCGATGATG
>CAXTTN010000052.1:0-3215 GCA_964247105.1 uncultured Pseudonocardia sp. | reverse complement strand
CGAGCGCGGCCTCGAGCCGGCGGAGCCCGAAGCGGTACGCATCGGCCTGGTCGCGGGTGGCCGGGGCCCGGGTCGCGCTGGACACGGGATCGACGCTAATCCGAGGCACCCGGCACCCGTGGGCGTTCCGGGAAAGTCAGCCCACCGAGATGGCGTCCAGCCGCTCCTTGAGGAACGGCGCGGACACCACGGCCGGGAGGTCGCCGCGGCGCCCGATCGGCGGGGCGAGCGGCGTGACCAGCGCGTCGTGGTCGAGCTCGAAGAAGAACACGAGCGACACCAGCTCCTCGTGCGGGGACCCGGGCTGCGGCGGCAGCACGCGGTGCCGTCCCGATCGCCACCGCAGGCCCGTCCAGTGGGCCAGCAGGTCGCCGATGTTGACGGTGAACGCGGCCGGGTCGTAGGGCGCGTCGGCCCAGCCCGTGGCATCCGTGTCCACCTGGAGCCCGCCCGCGCCCGGCTCGCGGTCGAGGACGGTGACCGTCCCGAAGTCGGTGTGCGGCCCGATCCGGAACTGTCCCGGCGCGGGCTCCCCGACCTCCGTCAGCGGCGGGTAGCGGTTGATGTTGAACGTCCACGTGGGGTTGCCCGCCAGGGAGGTCAACGCGTCGAGCGGCAGGCCGAGCGCCCCCGCGCTCAGCTCCAGCAGGTCGCGGGAGACGGCCGTCATCGCGGCCAGGTAGCGCGTCGCGGCGTCGTGCAGCTCCGGCACCTCGGCGGGCCAGACGTTGGCCGGGAACCACACCTCGTCGACGGCCGGGTCGCCGGTCGGGGTCTCCGGCCCGATCGCGAACGACTCCTTGAGGTCGGGCGGGTTCTCCCCGCCCTCCACGTTTCCGTTCGCCTCGACGCCCGGAGCCAACCAGCCCCGCCCCCCGATCCGCACGGCGTAGCGCTGCTTGACCGCGGCCGGGAGGGTGAAGAACCGCCGCGCCGCCGCCCGCACCTCGGCACGCAGCCCCTCGTCCACCCCGTGGCCGGTGACCAGCAGGAACCCGGCCCTCTGCAGTGCCTCGTCGACGGCCGGGGCGACCGACGGGTCCCCGGCCCGCCAGGCAGCGAGATCGACGGTGGGGATCACGACGAGTTCTCCTCGACCCGGGCCGGAAGCGCAGAGGCCTGCGCGGTCACGGAGCCTCTCCGATGTCCTCGTTCCACAGCTCCGGGCTCGCTGCGATGAAGTCGATCATGAGCGCCGCGCAGCGGTCGTCGTCGAGCACCGTCACCTCGACGCCGTGCTCGGCCAGCCAGTCGTGCCCGCCGTGGAACGTGCGGGCCTCCCCCACCAGCACCGCGCCGATGCCGAACTGGCGGACCAGCCCCGAGCAGTACCAGCACGGCGACAGCGTCGTCACCATGATCGTCGTGCGGTAGTCCCGCTGGCGGCCGGCGTCGCGGAAGGCGGACGTCTCGGCGTGCATGGACGGGTCGCCGTCCTGGACGCGACGGTTGTGGCCGCGGCCGAGCAGCGTGCCGTCGGCGGCGAAGAGGGCGGCGCCGATGGGGATGCCGCCTTCGGCGAGCCCGAGGCGGGCCTCGGAGAGCGCGACGTCGAGCAGCGCGACAGGATCGTTGGTCACCGGCCCACTGTTCCCGGTGCGCCCCGCCAGGACAACGCCCCGCCCGGCGCCGCAACACCGCCGCAACACCCCCAATCCGCTGATCACGGGCAGATGGTGGCTCAGGACGGCCGCCGGACGACCATCTCGCCGTGATCAACGGGGGTTGGCGGCGATCCGGACCTGCCGGGTCTGGTCGGCACGGGCGGCCAGGTCGGCGTCCTCCGGGTAGTCGACGCCCACCAGCGCCAGGCCGTGCGCGGGGGCCACCGGGACCTCGCTCGCCCGCTCACCCCGGCTGAGCAGGGACGCCGGCCACCCGACGGCCCGGCGGCCCCGGCCCACGTCCAGCAGGGCCCCGACGAGGCTCCGCACCATCGAGTGGCAGAACGCGTCGGCCGACACCTCGGCGGTGACGACCCCGTCGCCGTCGGGGCCCCAGACGAGCCGCTGCAGCTCCCGCACCGTCGTCGCGCCCTCGCGGCGCCTGCAGAACGCGGCGAAGTCGTGCTCGCCCAGCAGCCCGGCGGACGCGGCGTTCACCGCGTCCACGTCGAGCGGGAACGGCCACGAGAGCGTGTCGCGGGCGCGCAGGGGCTCGGCCCCGGACGGCGCGGTCGCCACGCGGTAGCGATAGTGGCGGCGCAGCGCGGAGAACCGCGCGTCGAACGCGTCCGGCACGGCGGCGACGGCCCGCACCCGCACGTCCGGCGGGAGCAGCCGGGCGAGCCGCCGCACGAGCCGGGCGGTGTCGAGAGAGCCCACCAGGTCCGCGTGCGCCACCTGCCCGGTGGCGTGCACGCCCGCGTCCGTACGGCCCGCCACGGTCAGCGCGACCGGGGACCGCAGCACGGTCGACAGCGCCTCGGTCAGCACCCCGCACACCGTCCGCAACCCGGGCTGCACGGCCCACCCGGCGAAGTCCGTGCCGTCGTAGGAGACGTCCAACCGGAAACGGCCGAGCCCGCCGTCCGGGTGGACGGCGGGCTCGGTCGCGGCGTGCGGGTCGGTCAGGACTCGTCCTTCTTCGCCTGCTGCGACTTCGGCAGCGCGAAGCCTGCGGCCTCCGCGGCCTCGGCCGTGGCGAACCAGACCTCGGCGACGGTGTTGTCGTAGAACTGCGTGCCGGGCAGGTGGTAGAGCATCGAGTCGGCGTTGCCCTTGATCTCGAAGCCCTCCGGCGCCTCGTTCACGTCGTCCAGCGGGGCGTGGCTGCCCTCGCCGTACGGCGCGTCCTCGGTGCTGGTGGACTCCTCGGCCGCCTCCACCGCGCCGTCGGCGGCCTCGGCAGCCGCCTCGGCCGCGTCGAGCGTCTTCTCGGCGGCGGGGCTACCAGGAGCGGCCTCGTCGGCGGCGACCGCGGCGTCGAGCGCCTTGTCCGCAGCCTCGTCGGCGGCCTCGGCCGCCTGCTCCGCCGGGAGGGCGGTCGCTGCCTTCTGCGACGCCGCCGCGCGACGAGCCCGATTGGCCTCGTCGGTGACGGTCTTCTGCGACACCAGCTCGATCACGGCCATGGGGGCGTTGTCGCCCTTGCGGGGCATGATCTTCGTGATGCGCGTGTAGCCACCCTGACGGTCGGCGAAGAACGGGCCGATGTCGGTGACGAGGGCGTGGATGACGTCCTTGTCGCGGATGACCTTGGCGATCTCGCGGATG
>CAXTTN010000051.1:0-28994 GCA_964247105.1 uncultured Pseudonocardia sp. | reverse complement strand
CGGAGCTGGTCACGACCTGCGCGACCACCCCGTTGCCGAACAGGATGAGGATCATCGTGCCGAGGAACTCGGCACTCAGTTCCCCGAGGAGTGAGTTCTTCATCGTCGAAGCCCCCTGTCGTTGGTCGAGGGCGACGCTAGGAACCCGCACCGAGTGCTCACAACGGCGACCGTTCGGCATTGTCGAACGCCACGTCCGGCGGGGGTCACAGGCCGGACGTACTGTCGGGCTCGTGCCGGGGTCCATTCAGTCCATCGAGCGCGCCGCAGCGGTGCTGCGCCTGCTCGGCGGCACCGGTCGCCCGCTCGGGCTGCACGAGATCGCCGCCGCGCTGGACCTCCCACGGCCCACGGTGCACGGCATCGTGCGCACGCTGCGCGAGGTCGGCTTCGTCGACCAGGAACTTGATTCCGCCCGCTACATGCTGGGCACCGGCCTGGACGAGCTGGGCCACCCCGGCGACCGCCACGACCTCCGCGCCGCCGCGATGAACTGGGCCGACGCGCTGGCCGGCAGCACCGGGCTGGCCGTGTTCCTGGGTGTCGCCGCGGGCCGGTCGGTGCACCTCGTCCACCACGTCTTCCGCCCTGACGGCACGGCGCAGCACATCCGCACCGGCGAGGAGCTGCCGCTGCACGCGACGGCGCTCGGCAAGTGCCTGCTCGCCTTCGCGCCGGTCGCCACGCCGGCCCCCCGCGAGCTCGACCTGCACCCCTGGACGCGGCGCACCTGCACCGCCACCGCCGCGCTGGAGGCTCATCTGGCCACCGCGCGCCACCGTGGCTGGGCGGGCAACTCGGGAGAGTACGAGGCCGGGATCGGCGGGGCCGCGGCGCCGCTGCGGGCCAGCGGCGGGATCGTCGTCGGAGCGTTGGGGGTGAGCGGCCCGGTCGAGGAGCTCTTCGGGATCGGTGGCGACCTCCGGCCGCGACTGGCCGCCGAGCTGCTGGGCGCGTCGAGGGAGATCTCGACGTCGCTGGTCCCCGCCCCGTGACCCCGTGACCCCCGTGACGGCAACGAGCCCGCGCGATGTCGCGAACGGGCCCCCCACAACCGCAACGAGCCCGCGCGATGTGCTCGATGAGTGCCCTGGAACGACGACGAGCCCGCGCGATGTCGTGGGCGGGCGGGGTGGGCGCGCGTGAGTGAGCGGGTCGTCGCTGCTATCGATCAGGGCACCACGTCCACGCGGTGCCTGCTGTTCAACCGCGCCGGGCGGATGCTGGCCGTCGCCCAGCTCGAACATCACCAGCACTACCCGCAGCCGGGGCGGGTCGAGCACGACGCCGAAGAGATCTGGCGCAACGTCACCCGTGTCGTCCCGGCCGCGTTGCGCAGCGCCGGGCTGGGGCCGGAGAACGTCGTCGCGCTCGGGATCGCGAACCAGCGCGAGACCACCGTCGTCTGGAACCGCCACACGGGCCGGCCGCTGGCCCGCGCGATCACCTGGCAGGACACCCGCACCGACGGGATCGTGGCCCGGCTGGTCGAGGAGGGGCACAGCGAGGCCGTCGAGACGATCTCCGGCCTGGCCCCCGCCACGTACTACGCGGGGCCGCGGCTGCGCTGGCTGCTCGACCACGTGCCCGGTGCGCGGGCGGGTGCGGCGACGGGGGACGTCCTGTTCGGGACGATGGAAACCTGGCTGATCTGGTGGCTCACCGGCGGACCGGAGGGCGGGCGCCACGTCACCGACGTCACCAACGCCAGCCGGACGATGATGATGGACGCGCGCCGTCTGGAGTGGTCCGGGCGGCTCGTCGAGGTGCTCGACGTGCCGCACCGGATGCTCCCGGAGATCCGCTCCAACGCCGAGGTGTACGGCACCGCGACCACGGTGCTGCCCGGCGTCCCCGTGGCCGGCGCGCTGGGCGACCAGCAGGCCGCGCTGGTCGGCCAGGCGTGCTTCTCGGCGGGCGAGGCCAAGTGCACCTACGGCACCGGCGCGTTCCTGCTGATGAACACGGGCGACCGGCTGGTCGCGTCGACGCACGGCCTCATCCCGACCGTCGGGTACCTGTTCGGGGACCGGCCCGTCTACGCGCTGGAGGGCGCCATCGCCATGACGGGCTCGCTCGTCCAGTGGTTCCGCGACTCGCTCGGCATGATCGCGACCGCCGCCCAGATCGAGACGCTCGCCGAGACGGTGCCCGACAACGGGGGCTGCTACATCGTCCCGGCCTTCTCCGGGCTGTACTCCCCGCACTGGCACCCCGACGCCCGCGGCGTGATGGTCGGGCTGACCTCGTTCATCAACCGCGGCCACCTCGCCCGCGCGGTGCTGGAGGCCACCGGCTGGCAGACGCGCGAGGTCGTCGAGGCCATGGACGCCGACTCGGGCGTGCCCGTCACCCGGCTCAAGGTCGACGGCGGGATGACGGCCAACCACCTGCTCATGCAGTTCGTGGCGGACGTCCTCGACGTGCCGGTCGAGCGGCCGCTGGGTTCCGAGGCGGTGTCGCTGGGGGCGGCCTACGCGGCGGGGCTGGCGGTCGGCTATTGGCCCGACCTGGAGGTGCTGCGGGCCAACTGGCACCGCGCCGCATCGTGGGAGCCGGCGATGGACGCGCGGCTCCGCGAGCGGGAGCGGGAGAACTGGGGACGCGCGGTGAACCGCAGCTACGGCTGGGTGCGCGAGCCCGCGGGCGACTGATCGAGCTCGGTGGCCCGGGCGCAGGACGCCGGCGGCCCCGGCCCGTTCCGTCGGCGCGGTCGCGAGGACCGCGTCCGGCGGTCGAGGCGGTTCGGGAGCTCAGGCCGCGGCGGTCGTGGACCACACGGCGTCGCCCACGAGCAGGGCGTGCAGCGCGTGCAGCGTGTCCGCGACCGCAACGGCCCCCGCCAGCTCGCCGGGCCCGGCGTAGCCCCAGCCCACTCCGATCGCGGGGACGCCGTGCTCCGCCGCTCCGTCGACGTCGTGGTGCCGGTCGCCCACCATCACGACCGCGTCGCGGGCGGGATCGAGGCCGAGCCGGCCCAGCACCGACGCGACCACCATGCCCTTGCCCACCCGACCGGCGGCGTGGTCGGCGCCCCCGACGGCCGCGAAGTGCCCGGCGATCCCCACTCCGTCGACGATGCGCACCGCCAGGTGCTCGGGCTTCGACGTGGCCACGGCGAGCCGCAGCCCCGCCGAGCCCAGCTGGTCCAGCAGCTGCGGGATCCCGGGGTACAGCGGGGTGTGGGTGGCGGCCACCGCGTCGTAGGTGCGGCGGTAGCGCGCGATCGTGGCCGCGGTCTGCGCGGGCGTGAGACCCAGCTCCGGCAGCGCCGTCTCGAACGGTGGGCCGACGAGCGGGCGGAGGTCCGCGGGGGCCTGCGCCCCGGCGGCCACGATCGCGGCCGCCAGGTGCTCGGTGATCAGGGCGGCGGAGTCGACGAGGGTGCCGTCGAGGTCGAGAAGCACGGTGCGCACCGGACCGAGCGTAGAGAACCCACCCGCGAGTCGACCGCTTCAGCACGCAGAGTGCGCCGATCGAGCACGGGCGTGCCGCGTGCCCGATCGGCAGAGACGGCGTGCCCGACAGGTCGACTCGCGGGTTCGGGGTGGTCGTCGCCGAGCGGGTCGCACCCCATAAGCGGGTGCGGCTGGTCGAGTTCGTCGACGCGATCCCGACCTCGGCCGCCGGCAGGACGCTGCGGCGGGTCCTGGCCGCTCGATGAGGTGGCGGTCGGGCCCCGGGTGCGGTACTCCTGCGGGGTGAAACTGGTGACCCGGCTCCTCATGACGGTCGAGGACATCCTCCAGCTGGTGATACTGGTCGTCCTGCGCATCCGGGGCCGGCACCTGCCGATGATCGTCCCGTTCATCGGGCACGGCACCACGACGCAGATCCGGGTCGGCGGCCGGGTCCTGCGCGGCCGGCCCGAGGCCGAGGTGCCGGCCGTCACCGGCCCGGACGCGCCGCCGCCGACCCCGCGCACCCGCCGCGCCGTGCTGCGCTCCACCCTCGCCCGCTTCCTGACCGTCGAGCTCCCGCGGCGGGCCGTCACGATCGACGCGCCCGGCGGCCCGGTGAGCGCGCGCACCGACGACGACGGCTACCTCGACGCCGTGCTCGACGTCCCCGGGCTCGCCCCCGGCTGGCACGAGGTCGGGCTGTCGCTCGTCGACGGGACCAGCGCCCGCGCCCGGGTGCTGGTGGTGGACCCGGCCGCGCGCATCGGGCTGGTCAGCGACGTCGACGACACCATCCTCGAGACGGGGCTCAGCCGCGGGATCGAGTTCCTGCGGGCCGCCCTGCTCACCGACGTCGGCGAGCGCACCCCGCTGCGCGGTGCGGCCGCGCTCTACCAGGCCCTGCTCGGCGAGGACCGGCCCGTCTTCTACCTGTCCACCAGCCCGTGGAACCTCCACGAGATGCTGCTGGAGTTCATCGCGCTGCGGGGCTTCCCGCTGGGGCCGCTGCTGCTCACCGACTGGGGCCCGTCGCGCGCCGGGCTGTTCCGGATCGGGGCGCAGGACCACAAGGTCGGGGTCGTCCGCCGGATCCTCGACGAGCACCCGCACCTCGGGCTGGTGCTCGTCGGCGACAGCGGGCAGGCCGATCCCGAGATCTACGCGTCGCTCGCGCGCGAGCACCGGGAGCGGATCGTCGCGGTGTACATCCGGCGCACCCCGGCGGCGTCCGCGACCCGGATCGCCGAGGTGGACGCGCTGGCCCGCGAGATCACCGCGCTGGGCGTGCCGATGCTGGCGGTCGACGACAGCGCCGCGATCGCCGCGCACGCCGTCGGGCTGGGCCTGCTCCACCCCGATGCGGTGGCGACGATCGCCGGGAGCTGATCGCCGCGGGTAACGTCCGCGCCGTGGAACCCCGTGACTCCGGCCGCCTCGCCCGCGGCCTCGAACCCCTGCACGCGATGGCCTACTTCGCACCCGAGACCGAGCAGCACCTCGTCGCGGCCGGCCTGAAGCCCGGCCGGATGTGCTACTTCGCCGGGCGGTCGGCGCCGATGGGCGCGGTCGGCGCTGGTGTCGTCACGGCCACGTTCTACAACTTCAACGGCGCGCTCGTCGCGCGCCACATCCCGGCCGCCTGGGCGCTCGCCGCGCCGTCGACGCTGGTCGGGGCCCGGTTCGCCGCGGTCGACGACGCGCTGCGCCGGATGCTCGGCGCCGACGTGCTGGCGTCCGCCGACGTCGCCGAGGCCGCCGAGCTCGCCCGCCGCGCCGCGTCGGCGTGCACGGGCGAGGGCCGTCCGCTGGCCGCCGCGCACCTCGAGCTCGACTGGCCCGCCGCGCCCCACCTCGTCCTCTGGCACGCGGTGACGATCCTGCGCGAGCACCGCGGCGACGGCCACATCACCCGCCTGGTCGACGCGGGGCTCAGCGGGCTGGAGGCGCTGGTCAGCTACACCGCCACCGGCCGCGGCTTCGTCGTGCCGTTCGCGCAGGCGAGCCGCGGCTGGAGCCGGGAGCAGTGGGACGCGGCCGTCGCCGCGTTGGCGGACCGCGGCGTCCTGGACGCCGGGGGAGCGCTCACCCCGGCGGGCGAGGCGCTGCGCACGCAGATCGAGGCCGACACGAACCGGCTGGGCCACGCGCCCTGGGCCCACCTCGGCGCCGACGGTGCCGCCCGGCTGGGCGAGATCGGCGGGGCCCTGGTCCGCGCGCTGCTGGCCGCGGGGTGCTTCCCGGACGGGGTGTTCGCGGCCCGGCGGTGACGCCGCGCGCGTTCTGCCCGCCCCGCGCGCGCTGCTGCGGTCGCGCCGCTCACACAACGCGCGCGCGACTCGGGGAACCCTCGCCACCGAGCCACCGTTGGTAAAGCGTTGGTAATGTCAATCTTCTGGAGGGGTTGTGCTGGAGATCAGCGGGCTCACGTGGGCGGTGACCATCGCCGTCATCGTCGGGCTGCTGGCACTGGACCTCGTGGTGGCGGCCGTCAAGCCGCACAAGGTGGGGTTCACCGAGGCCACGGCGTGGTCGCTGTTCTACATCGGCGTCGCGATCGCGTTCGGCGTCTGGTTCACCGCCGCCTACGGCGGTGACTTCGGCACCCAGTACTTCGCCGGCTACATCGTCGAGAAGAGCCTGTCGGTCGACAACCTCTTCGTCTTCGTGATCATCATGACGACGTTCGCCGTGCCCGAGCGCCACCAGCACAAGGTGCTGACGTTCGGCATCGTGCTCGCGCTGGTCATGCGGGCGGTCTTCATCGCGCTCGGGGCCACGCTGCTGTCGCTGTTCTCCTTCATGTTCCTCGTGTTCGGGCTGCTGCTGGTGTTCACGGCCGTGCAGCTGTTCCGTCACCGCGACGAGGATCCCGACGTCGAGGACAACGCCGTGGTGAAGGCCGCGCGGCGGCTGCTGCCGGTCACCGAGGAGTACGTCGAGGGCAGGCTCGTCACGAAGGTGGACGGGCGGCGCATGGTGACGCCGCTGTTCATCGTGCTCATCGCGATCGGCAGCATCGACCTGCTCTTCGCGCTCGACTCCATCCCGGCCGTGTTCGGCGTGACGGAGGAGGCCTACATCGTCTTCGTCGCCAACGCGTTCGCGCTGCTCGGCCTCCGGGCGCTGTTCTTCCTGGTCGCGGGCCTGCTCGACCGCCTGGTGTACCTCTCGGCCGGCCTCGCGCTGATCCTGGCGTTCATCGGCGTCAAGCTGATGCTGCACTGGGCACACGTCGACATCAGCCCGTCGGTCCCGGAGATCTCGACGCCGGTCAGCCTCGCCGTGATCGGTGTGGTCCTGGTGGTCACGACGGTGGCGAGCCTGATCAAGACGAAGGGCGACCCGGAGGCGAAGGCCCACGCAGGCTCGCTGAAGTCCCACCCCGCCGACCAGACCCCTAACCCCTGACCCGAACCGCAGTTCGGAGCCGAAGGGCTGTCCGGGGGCCGCTCCAGACAGCCCGGTGGCTCCGAAGTACGACGGGGGGACGGGGGGACGGGGTCAGGGGAGGCCTGCGCCGCCCAGGGGGGTCAGGTCCACCAGTTCTGGGGGGCCGGCGAGTAGTTCCAGGACGTCGCCGATGCCGACCTCGCCCAGCTCGCCGTTCAGGGCGCGGTCGGACGCCTCCTCGTCGGCCCACACCTCGGTGACCCAGACCGTGTCGGCCTCGTCCGCCGACAGGTTGATCAGGTAGAGCTCGCAGCCCGGGGCCTGGCGCATGCCGTCGGCCACCGTGAGCAGCGTGTCCGCGAGCCGCGCGCCCTGCCCTGATCGCGCCACCATCCGGACGTACCGGCCCACCCGCCTGCCCTCGGTCACGGGTCGACCCTACTGGCCGGGGGTCGGCGGGTCAGATGCCGTACTGCCAGATCGTCAGCGCGTACCCGCCGAACCAGCCCGACGCCAGCGCCGCGGCCACCACGACCCCGATCGCTGTGGTGGGCCGCCGCCTGGCCAGGCCCAGTGCCACCGGCAGCAACAGCGTGAACGCCGGCAGCAGCAGGCGGAGCTTGGCGTTCATGGGGCCGACGGTGCCCAGGACGAGCACGTACGTGAGTGCCCCGTACGCCACGAGCGGCCAGGGCAGCCGCATCGCGATCCCGACCGCCACGAGCACGACGCCGGCGACGAACGCGCACACGGTCGCCGCGTCGTAGATCTGGCTGCCGCCCGCGAGCGCCTCGGCGACGTAGTGGGCGGTGGAGCCGCCGCCGTCGAAGTACGAGTCCCAGCCCGCGCGCTGGATGCGGTACCAGCCGTCGGGCGACCCCGAGCGGACGGCGACGAAGCCGAGGTACCCCAGCAGGCCGAGGGGTGCCAGCAGCCCGCCGACCCAGGGCCGCCACCCGTCCCGGCGCCCGATCACCGCCACCAGCGCCGCCAGGCCCACGGTCGCCACCAGCGCGGTCGCCGTGGGGCGGACCAGCCCCGCGCCGGCCGCGCACAGCCCGGCCAGCAGCCACTGGCGACGCAACACCCCGACGAGCGCCCACGCCGCGAGCGCGCAGAACAGCGCCTCGGTGTAGGTCATCGACAGCACGACGCCCATCGGCGCGGCGGCGAACAGCGCAGTCAGCAGCAGGCCCGCCGTGCGGGATCCGCCGGGTACGAGCTCACCCAGCCGCGTGAGCCCGTACGCGCCGACGACGCCGGCCACCAGCGACACGATCAGCCCGGCCGCGGTCAGGTCGACGACCTTGCCCACCGCGGCCACGATCCCGGGGTAGCCCGGGAAGAAGGCGTAGGCCGTGAGCTCGGTGTGGTGGCCGAAGGAGTCGAGCATGTCGGTGGGGACGCCCGCGTAGCCGTAGCGCGCGATCGCGAGCATCCAGTCGCCGTCCCACCGGACGAGCTCCTCCACCAGCCCCTGGCCACCGCCTCCGGCCATGAGCGCGAGGACGACGAGGCCGACCACCCGCACCGACAGGTAGACGGCCGCGGGTGCGGCGGCGTCGAGGAACCTCCGACGCTCTCCGGTGGCCAGGAGGTCGGTATCCACGCGCTCGATCCTGCCCGAGCACGGAGCAGGACCCATCAGCGGGGCAGTGCCCGGACCGGGTGGCCGGCACCGGACCCACCCGCTGATCACGGGCAGAGGGTCGCCCGTGGACCACTGCGGACGACCATCTGCCCGTGATCAGCGCGGCTGGGGGCGCCCTCAGCGGAGCACGGCCGGGTCGAGCCGCGGCGGGTTCGGGCCGTAGGCGTTCGCCGTCGCCGCCCGGCCGCGCACACCCGGCAGCGCCGTGAGGAACCGCAGGAAGCCGGGCGGGGCGATCGATCGCCCAGTCTCGCGTGCCTTCGCGACGCGCCGCTCCGTGCGCACCTGGAACCGCTGCACCTCGACGATCGACGGTTCCCGGTCGCGCTGCACGGCGGCCAGGTCGTCCTCGGTGAGCGTGCCCGCCCGCAGCGGCCCGACCAGCCGGTTCGCCGCCGCGACCGCGTCCTGGATGGCCATCAGGATCCCGTTGCCGCCCACCGGCGAGATGACGTGCGCCGCGTCGCCGATGAGCAGCAGCCCGGGCTTGTGCCAGCGCTCGACGCGCGAGATGTCCACCGAGAGCAGCGTGGTCTGGTTCATGTCGGTGAGCAGCTCGATGCGCTCGCCGAGCCACGGCAGGTGCTCGCGCAGGAACGCCCTGATCGGCTCGACCCCGGCCTCGCGGACGGCCGGGTAGCCGCCCTTGGGCAGCGAGTAGCCGACCTGCCAGTCGTGCGGCCCGCCGAGCAGGCCCACGTAGTGGTGGGCGCCGAAGAACAGGTCGACGTCGGCGTCGGGCGGGTCGGAGTCCTCGTGCGGCAGCCGGAACCAGAGCAGGTCGGTCTGGGCGCCCAGCGAGTGCGCGGGCAGGCCGGCCAGCGTCCGGATCTTGGAGAACCGGCCGTCGGCCGCGACGACGAGGGTGGCGGGCAGCTCGTGCTCGCCGCCGGCGTCGCGGTAGCGGACGCCGCCGCCGTCGAGCAGGCCCGTGACCCGCGACCCGAGCTTCAGCTCGAAGCCGGGCAGCTCGGCCGCGCGGGCCGCGACGAAGTCGAGGAACCGGGCCTGCGGCATGAGCGCCACGTAGTTGTAGCGGCTCCTGACCTTGCCGTAGTCGGCCGTGGTGAGGTCGCCCGTCGGGGTGTGGAAGCGGAAGTAGCGGGCCGGGTGGTGGGGGAGGGCGAGCAGGTCGTCGATCAGCCCGAGCTGCTCGAACAGCTCCAGCGTCCAGGGGTGCAGCGAATCGCCGCGGAAGTCGCGGTCGAAGTCGCCGCGCGACTCCAGCAGCGTGACCGGGACGCCGGCGCGGGCGAGCAGGTAGGCGAGCACCATGCCCCCGGGCCCGCCGCCGGCCACCACCACGGTCATCGCGGGTCCAGGCGGTACACCGCGATCGTGTCCAGGTGTGCGGTGATCTCCTCCAGGCTCGCGTCCGGCCCGACCGGGAACGCCTGCAGCGCCCACGGCACCGACATCGCCGTGAGGTACGCCGACACCGCCGGAGCGGCGTCCTCCGGCGGCGCGGGCACGGCGGTGCGCTCGTCCGCGCCCGGATCGAGCGTGCACGCCGGGTCGTCGTCGACCTTGATCGCGTAGTGGGTGGGCACCCAGTCGCGGCCGCGGACGGGCGAGATCAGGTAGAGCCGCCCGTCGACCTGGACGACGCCGATCGGGGTGGTGCGCTGCTCCCCGCTGCGGCGCCCGGTGGTGCGCAGGACGCGGCGCGCGTAACCGTTCTCGACGTACGGCTCGGCGGGCTCGGCGAGGATCTTCTGGCTCATGGTCGCGTTCATGGCGACGAGATCTGGCATGGTCACGTCGCCGAGCGTACTCCCTTGACCGTGAAGTGTCTCGACAATAGAGCTAATTCGGCGGGACTACTTCGGTAGCGACACGAGCGACGCCGCCACCACCGAGCCCCCGTTGGCCTTGCCCTCGACGGTGACCATCACGACCCCCGACGGCAGCTCCAGCACGGCCCGCTTGTTGTTGGCCAGATCCGTCTCCAGGGTGCCGGCCGGGCCCATGGCGAGGCCGTTGCTGTCCAGGGCGGTCACCTTGACGTGCGCGCTGCCGAACGTGCTGCCGACCGTGAGCCAGACCCGCGACACCACCAGCGACGACGCGCCGGCCTCGGCCATCGCGGTGGTGCGGAAGCTGCCGTCGGGGCCGGGGGTGATGGTCAGGGGTGCCACGGGGTCGTCCTTTCGGGAGGTGGTCGCCGCGGTGCCGGCACCGCCGCCGAGCGCGGCCAGGAACTCGGGCCAGGGGAAGGAGGGACCGGGATCGGTGTGGGAGGTCTGGCCGAACGCGGTGGTGACGTCGATGTGCCCGCAGATGCCGCGGGCACCGGCGCGCAGCTGTGCCGGGCCGATCCGGACCTGGGGGATCCGGAACCGGGCGCACAGCTCGGCGGTGCGGGACGCGGCCCGTTGCACGGCGGGCCAGACCTGCGGCGAGAGCCACTGGTCGCGCGTGTAGAAGGCCTCCGAGCAGATCTCGATGCCCAGGGTGTGCGCGTTGGGCGGGGCGTGGAAGGCGATCGTGTCGTCGGGGACGCAGTGCTGCTCGCCCGCGACGTCGACGATGTAGTGGGCCGAGCCGCCCGCGGCGGCGCTCGCGAAGAAGCGGGCCGTGCTCGGCGCGGTGCCGGCGGCGGACGCCCGGGGGAACCCGGTGCCGGGCGCGGTGGAGTGGATGACGACCCGGGTGGGGTTGGCGTTGTCCCCGCGGGTGAAGGACGAGAACCTCGCCCGAACGGTGATCGGTGGCTCTGCCATGGCCTGCCTGCTGGTCGGGGACGGGATCACACTTTCGGGGTCACGCTACCGAGGAGCACCCGGCTCCCGCCGTACCCCCACCGCTGGCATAGTGACGACACCGTGGACGACAACCGGCGTGTCGGCGCGCCCACCGCCCCGACGCGTGGGCGGTGGCGCCCGCCCAGCTTCGAGCTCAACGCGCTGGCACTGATGGCGGCGACCGGGATCACCGCGGTCGTCGGGCTGGCGTTCTGGGCGGTCGCCGCCCGGTTGCCGCCGGCGGAGGTCGGGCGCGCGTCGGCCGTCATCTCCACCGCCACGATGCTGTCGCAGCTGTCCAGCTCCAACGTGGGCGTGCTCTTCGGCCGCGTGCTCGCCTCGGCGGGCGCGCGGTCGCGCTCGCTCGTGCTCGGCGGGTACGGCATCGCCGTCGCGCTCAGCCTGGCCCTCGGCGCCGGGTTCGTGCTGGTCATCCCCAACCAGCTGCTCGAGGGGACCGCCGAGCGGGTCACGTTCCCGCTGTTCGTCGCGCTGCTGTCGCTGTTCTCCCTGCAGGACTGGGTGCTGACCGGCATCCGCGGGTCGGTGTGGGTGCCGGTCGAGCAGCTGTGCTTCGCGGTCGGCAAGCTCGGGCTGCTGCTGCTCTTCTCGGCGTGGGCGCTGCAGAACGGCATCGTCCTGTCGTGGATGCTGCCGTGCCTGCTCGCGGTGCTGGTCGTGAACACGGTCCTGATGGGCCGCACGCTCCCGCGCCGCACGGCGGCCGCGAGCGGCGCGTCGGACATGCCCGACCGGCGCGGCCTGGCCCGGATCTTCCTGGCGGAGTACGCGACCGGCGCGGTGATGTACGTCGTCCCGCTCACGCTGCCGCTGCTGGTGGTGACGGTCCTGGGCACCGAGGCGAACGCCTACTACGCCCTGCCGTGGCTGATCAGCGAGTCGCTCGGGCTGCTGATCTGGAACATCAGCTCCTCGTACCTGGTCGAGGCGGCGCACGACAGCAGGCGCATCGCCGCGTTGATGGCGCGGACGATCCGCCTGATCGCACTGGTCGCCGTGCCCGGCGTCGCCGTGGTCGTGGTCGCCGCGCCGTGGATCCTCGCGGTGCTGGGGCCGGAGTACGCCGCCCAGGGCACGCCCGTGCTCCGCCTGATGGTCCTGGCCGTCCCGTTCAGCATCGTCAGCACGCTGTACGTGGCGATCTGCCGGCTCCGGCTGCAGATGGCCCGGGTCGTCGCCGTGGAGGCGGGGATCGCCGTGCTTGTCGTCGGGTTCGCGCTCGCTCTCATCGGCCCGCTCGGCATCGCCGGCGTCGGCCTGGGGTATCTCGTGGCGGAGCTCGTCGTCGCCGCCGCGACGATCGTCCCGCTGGTCCGCTTCCTCCGGGCCAACGCCTTCTCGTTCCGCAGCCGGTAACCTGGCGCCAGAACCGGACACCGGGTACCAGATCGGACGACACTTTCGGGTGATCGCTACGGTGTGCGTTGGATCCATCACGATTCGTGCAGACACGACCGGGGGGCGCGTTCCATGAAGGTGGCAGGCGGACGGCGTGAGGGGTGGCCCGGTCGCGGGGCCGGGACGGGGTCGTCGTGCTGGAGGTGAGCCGGCTGTCCGCCGTCGAGGACGTGGAGAAGATCCGCGAGGAGTGGGTCGACCTCCAGGACGGCAGCGGTACCGCCAACCCGTTCGTCGGTCCGGAGTGGACGATCCACTGGATGCGGTCGCTCATGCCCGCGCCCGACGAGGCGTGGGTCCTGACCGTCCGCGACGCCGGCCGGCTCGTCGGCGTCGCCCCCCTGCACCTGCACACCTACCGGCCGGGGATCCGCAGGCTGCAGATGATCGGGAGCGGCGCGCCCTGGGTGAGCCCGTTCGAGGCGCCGGCCGTGCTCGCCGCGCGACCGGTCGGCCGCGAGGTGGCGCGGGCGCTGGTCGAGTACCTGGGCACGCAGCAGCGGTCGTGGCACCTGGCCACCCTCGCGCTGGGGGAGAGCAGCGACTGGCCCGAGCCGGGCTGGCTCGCGGCACCGGACTTCACGGTCGTCGCCTACAAGACCACCCCCTTCGTCGTGCTCGCCCTGCCTCTGGGACCCGGGGGGGTGTTCGGGGGGAGTCGCAACCTCAAGGAGGCCGTCCGGCGGGCCCGCAACCGGCTGACCAAGCAGTTCGGGGCCGACGGCTGGACGGTCGAGACCCTCACCGAGCCCGAGGCGGTCCGGCCGGCCGTGGACGAGCTCGTCGCCCTGCACCGCGCCCGCTCGGAGTTCACCGCGCGCGGTGACGTGCACCCCGACGTGCTCGCCGATCCGGACGTGCGCGCCTACGTGCTCGACGTGATCGCCGACCTCGCCGAGCGCCGCCGCGTCACGGTCCTCCGGCTCGTGGCCGGCGGCGAGACGCTGGCCTCGCAGCTCGTGTTCACCACGGACACGGCCGCGTTCGTCTCGATCTCGGGATTCCGTGCCGACGCCTGGGACTACTCGCCGACCAACTACCTGCAGTGGGTCCTGGTCAACGACGCGGCCGACCGCGGCCTCTCCGAGGTCAACTTCTCCTCGTGGCCCACCCAGGCCAAGCTGCGCTGGAGCCGCACGGTGCAGGCCCGGCCGGAGTTCGTCCTGATCGGCCCCGGCCGGTTCGCCAAGCTGGTGGCGGCGCCCGCGTTCCTCACCGCCGCCGCGTTGAGCGACTACCGGCGCGAGATGGGCGTGGCGAGCGTGGGCGAACTGCTGCGCCGCACCCGAGTGCGGGTCGAACGGCCGGGTGCGTAGCCTCGTCGGCGCTGTCGGGCACTAGCTGTCCGTAATGCGGAGGAGGACGAAGCGTGACGACGACGGTCGTTTTCGTGCACGGCATCACGGTGCGCGAGCAGCGCTACGAACGGATGCTGCGCAGGATCCGCTACGGGCTGTGCCTCTCCCGCGACGACGTCGTCGTCGCCGGGTGCTACTGGGGTGATCTCGCGACGCCCCCCGACTTCCGCGGCGTGTCGATCCCGTCGGCGCGGCGCGGAACGCGGGGCCCCGACGGCCCCGATCCCGATCCGAGCTGGTGGGAGGACCCGCTGGGCGGCCTGCGTGACCTCCGGGACGCCGAGGACCTGCAGCCGCTGCACGGCCTCGCGCGGATGCCGGAGCCGATCGCGCGGCGCAACGACGCGCTGGTGGCCGTTCGGCAGGACGTCGGCGAGCGGCTGGTCGCGGCGCTCCCCGACATCGTGGGCCCCGATCGCGCGGTCCCCGGACCGACGGTGTTCAGGATCGTCGCCGACGTGCTCGAGGAGGCCATGCGGGCCGATCGCGACCTGACGCCCGCGGCGCTGGCGGACCCGGTCGCCGACGCCGTCGCCGCGTCGCTCTTCGCCGTCGTCGCCGGCGAGGTGGGTGTCGACCCCGAGTTCGGCTGGAACGCCGCCGCCGACGCGGTGAGGGGCGCGTTCGTCGACCGCTTCGGCAGCGAGCGCGCCGCGCTCCGCGTCCGGGCCAGGGCCCTGACGGCCGGGCTGCGCTGGGGCGGCCGCCGCTACGCCATGAGCCGGATGGCGGCCGGGGTGGGCGACGTGCTGGTGCACGCCGCGCACCGCACGGAGATCCTGGCCCGCCTCGACGAGCAGGTCCGGCGCGTGCCCGCCGACCACCGGCTGGTCATCGTCGGGCACAGCCTCGGCGGCGTGATCAGCTTCGAGTACGCGCGGGACTGCGACCGGGTGATCCACCGGCTGGTCACGGTCGGGTCCCAGGTGGGCCTGTTCGCCGAGCTCGGCGTCTACGGCCCGCAGCCCGCGGGCCCGGGTGCGCAGACCTGGGTCAACGTCTACGACCCCGACGACGCGCTGGCCTTCCTCGCGGCCCCGCTGTTCGACGACGTCACGGACGTGGAGCTGGACACGAGGGCGCCCTTCCCCGTCTGCCACAGCGAGTACTGGGCCGTCGCCGCCACGTACGGGCACGTGCTGGGCCCGGTATAGGTGGGCCGTCGGGACTACGCGGTCGTCATCGGGATCCGCGACTACCTGCACCTCACGGCGCTGGACGGGGCCGTCGAGGACGCCACGAACGTGCGGGACTGGCTGCTGACGGTCGGCGAGGTGCCGCCGGAGCACCTGGAGTTCGTCCTCGGGGACGACAGCCGGCGCGGCGAGCCGGTCGCCGGGACGATCGAGAAGGCCTTCGACGCGGTACTGGACTCGGCGCGGGACGAGGGCGCCCGCCGGCTCTACGTGTACTTCGCGGGACACGGCATGAGCGCGGCGGTCACCCGGCTGAGCCTGCTGCTCGCCGACGCGCGCAAGGGCAACTGGGGGCGGTCGATCGACAGCGAGGCCTACCACGACGGTCTCGGCAACCTGCCCGTCTTCTGCGAGCAGGTGTTCTGGTACGACTGCTGCCGGTTCTTCGATCAGCACGTCCACGGCAAGGGGCCCACGTGGAGCTGGGGGGATCCGGAGCCACCCATCGACTTCAAGCAGCTGGTGCACTACGGGGCGGCGTTCCGGAGCGCGGCCAACGAACTGGACGTCCTGGGCACCACGCGCGGCCTCTTCACCGCGGCCCTCCTCGGGGGACTCAACGGGGAGGCCGCGACGTTCGACGAGGGTGTGGGAGTCGTCACGGCAGGCGGGCTCGCGAGGTTCGTGAGGAACCGCGTGGACGAGCTGGCCCGGGAGCGGGGGCTCTCGCAGCGACCCGAACCACGCCACTGGGGTGATCCGGACGAGTTCGTGCTCGTCGAGGGGGTCGAACCCGCGGCCCGGCGCATCGCGGTCACCGTCGGCGCCGAGCCCGGTGAGCTGCGCGTCAGCGACGCCCGCATGAAGGAGGTCCTGCGCCGGGAGTTCGCGGCGGGCGCCGGGGTCGTCGCCGTCGGTCTGGCGCCGGGGAACTACCTCGTCGAGGTGGTGCACAAACCGGAGTGCGCCCGTATCGTGACGGTGCAAGCGTCCGCGGACGAGCTGCGCGTCGACCTCGTGGAGTGCCCGTGACGACAGGGGTCCTGGCCGTCAGCGGCACCGGATCCGTCTGCGAGATCGTCGTGCGAGACGACGACCTGCGGGTCGTCGGGTCGGGGCGGGCGGAGCTGGAGATCGAGCTCGACGCCGGCATCTACCGGGTCGAGGTCTGGGTGCCCGGAACCACCGACGTCAGCCTGGTCGCGGTTCGCGGGCGAACGGTCGCCCGGCACGCGCGCACCGACCTGGTTCCCGATTCCGTCGTCCCGCTCGCGGGCATCGGCTCGGCCAACGCGACGCACGCCGCACTGGCGGCGGAGGTCGCGGCCGGCTCCGACGGTGCCACCGCCGACGCCGGGCGGCTGCTGCTCGTCGCTCGGTCGGGCGGCGCGCCCCGGTTCGTCCCGCCGCGGGTCGCGGTCCTCGACCTGCGGGGCGAGGTCGTGGCCACCACCGGCTCCGCGTGCCGGGTGGACGCCCGCCACGGCTGCGCCGGCATGGGCCTCGACCTGGCCCCGGGGTACTACGTGATGCGCCACGACGTCCCCGGCCGCGGCGCCCGCGGGCAGGTCGTCCGGGTCCTCGCCGGCCACGAGACGCAGGTCTTCGCCCCCTGGGCGGAGGACCACGTCGACCTGGCGGCGGCGGTCGTCTGCATGCCTCCCCTCGGCACCGGGTTCGACGCCGCGGACACCACCCGCTACCTGCGGGCGGAACAGGCCGTCCGGTCCCTGTCGACGGGCCGGGCGCTGCCCGGGCCGGGTGACGACCCGCTGCTCGCCATGGTCGACACCGTCGTGGGCGGGCGGGCGGACACCGGTGACGTGCGCTGGGCCGACGTCGACGTCCTGGCCGCCGTCGACCCCCACGGGGAACCGGCCGCCGCGGGGCCGCCGGTGCTGGCCGCGGCGCTGCCCCGGCTCGCCGCCCGGTTCAGCGACGTCAAGTACCCGGAGAACTGGCCGGCGGGCCTGCTGACGGCCCCGACGGTCGGCAGCGTGTGGGCGCGCTGGGATCTCGACGAGGCGCCGCTGCCGGCCGGGGCGCGGCCGCTGCCGGTCCCGCGCCGCCCGGTCGACGAGGAACCGGCGGCGTCGGTGCAGCCCGCGCGGCCGCGGCTCGCCGTGCTCGGCGCGTCGTCGGCGACGCTCGCGGCGGCCCCGACGGTCGTCGTCGACTTCGCCAGCGGCCGCCACGTCGACGTCGGCCTGTGGCGCGACGACGACCCCGAGGGGGCGCCACCCCGCTCCGAGGTCCGGGTGCGGCTCGGGGCGCGGGCCCGGATCTACCGGACGGCGGGCGCGGCGGTCCGCTACGGAGACACGCCGCTGCCGGACTCGCCCACCGACGCCGTGCCGATGGCCGTCGAGGCGGACGAGGTGCTGGTCGAGCACCTCGCCGGGCACGTGCGGTGGGAGGCGGGGTGACGCAGCTCGACACGCCGCGGTCGCGCCTGCTCGGTGCGCTCCTGCGCTGCGACGCGGCCGCGCACGGCCTCCGTCAGGACGCCGTCCTCGGCACCGACCCCCGGCCGAGGCGCAGCGAGCTGGTCGGCGCCGTGCGCGAGCTGCTCGCCGCCGCCGAGATGCTCGACCCGGACTCCCCCGAGCACTGGAGCGCGGCCGGGTACGGGCTCCCGGCCTGGCTGTACGCGGGCCCCCACCACGGCGCCGGTGCGGCCTTCGAGCTGCTCGCCTCGGGCGAGCACGCCGGGCGGCTCCCGGAGCTCGTCGACGGGCGCGGCCGTCCGCTGCTCACCGAGGCCGACCTGGAGCTGCTCCTGGACGTGATCGATCGCCTGGAGGCCGCAGGCAAGGCGGGGAAGCGGCTCCTGCCCGGCCGGATCGGGGAGCCCGACCTGCACTACGTCGATCTCGCGGCCGCGGTGCTCGGCGAGCGCCGCGCCGCGCTCGTCGCGGCGACGGTCACGGCGGACCGCCGGACCCTGCTCCCCGGTCGGCTGACCGAGCAGTGGGAGGCCCCCGGACCCGACGAGCCGGTCGTCCGCGAGCTGCTGGCCCGGCTGCTGCGGGTCGACGTCCCGCTCGTCCACGACGACGGGGCGTGCGCCGTCGTGGTGGGGCTGGAGATCGAGCTCGGCGCCCGCGTCGACCTGACCAGGCCCCGCGACGTGCGCGCGGCTCCGAGAACCCCGCCGAGGTTCCGGGACGGGGTCAGGGAAGGGCACCGGCAGGCGATCGCGCTGCTGGAGCGGCTGGGGGTGCCGGAGGCCGAGATCGAGGCGGTCCGCGTGCTGCGCTTCCGGTGCACCGAGCTCGGCGGCGGCTCCGAGGAGCTCACCGGCGGCTCGGCGGGGCTGCCGATCGCGCTCCACGTCGTCGCGATCGCGCTGGACCTCGTCCGGCCGCCCTGGGTGGTCACCGGATCGTTCGCGGGCACCGCGGTCGTGCCGCTCGACGGGCCGTCCGTGCGGGCCAAGGCGGCCGCCGTCGACGCCGAGGGGTTGTGGCAGGGACTGGCGGCGGTGTGCGCGCCCGGGGCGGCGCCGCCGACCGTCCTCCCGCTGACCGGCCCGACCCTCGACGACGTCTGCGCCCAGCTGTGGCCGGACGAGTGGCCGGGTGTGCGGCGGCGCGCGGCCGAGCAGCGCCTGGTGTCGGCCGGGTGCACCGTCCAGGTCGGGACGGCGCCCGACCCGCTCGCGCTGCGCGACGCGGCGGGCCGCGTCATCGGGGTCACCAGCCCGCCGCACGGCGACGTCCTGCACCACCTGCGCACCTACCCGACCACGCCCGTCGTCATCGGCGGGCCGCCGAGCGTGGGGAAGTCCTGGACCGCGCGGTCGGTCGCGGAGCAGCTCGAGGCCGAGGGCTGGTCGGTCCTCGTGCTGCGCTTCCGCGACGGCGTCCTGCCGCCGGCCAAGGTCGCCGCCGGCTGCGCCGAGCTGGCGCTGGCGACGTACGCGCCGTCGGCGGGGGGCCGGGCCCTCCTCGTCGTCGAGGACCTCAGGCCCGCGCCCGGGGCGACCGACCTCGACGCCGTCCTCGGCGAGATGGCCGGCGGCGGCCGCGCCGTTCTCGCCGTCGCGCCCGCGGATGCCGGAGCGCAGTTGCGGTGGAAGCAGGACGAGGTCCACGTCGTGGCGACACCGCACGACACGCCGTCGCTGGCGGCGCTGGCCACCTCCTTGATCGAGGCCCACCCCGACCGTTTCGGCGCCGCCTCCGGGAAGGAGGGGCTCGTCGCGAAGGCCAGCCGCGGTGACCGGTGGTGGCTCGTCCGGTTGCTGGAGCATGCGAGCCGGCTGGGGGCGGACGGCACGACGGCACGGGAGCTGCGCGAGACCTACCTCCGCGATCGGGTCGGGGACGTCGACGACGAGCGCTGGCGCGCCGTCGAGATGCTGGCCGCGTGCTCGCTGGTCAGCGTCTGGACGGCCGCCGCGGAGCTGCGCCCGCTGGACGCGGCCGCGCTGCGGCGGCTCGGCGCGCGGCGGCGGCTGCACGGGCCCACCGCCTCGTGGCTCCTGCCGAGCCCGGCGGCGCGCAACGCGATCCTGAGGCGGCGGGGCACGGACGTGGAGGCCGGCGCGCGCGCACCTCTGGACGGCGTGCTCCGCGCCCTCCTCGACGGCGACGACATGACCGAGGTGGCGCGGTTCCTGCGGCACGTGTCGGAGGTCTTCGACGGCCGGCTGCTCGCGAAGGTGGCCGGCGGTCGCGGTCAGTCCATCGTGGACAGGCTGGTCCTGCACGCCGACGCCGTCGCGGTGGCGCGTGTCCTGGACCTGGTGACGGTCCTGCCGGAGCCGGCTCGGGGGCAGCTGTTCGCGCAGCTGGTGGCGCTGCTGACGCACGGGGGGTGGCCGAGCGGGCACGTCGGTGAGCTGATCACGTGCCTGCGTGCCCTGCGCGAGCACGAGCACCTGTCGGCCGGCGCGCGCAGCGATCGCGCGCTCGACGACCGCTGGGATCTCCTCCTCGACGGGCTGGCCGGCGCGCTGTCGCGGGCCGTCGGCGCGATGCAGCCGCACGAGGCGCTCGGCCTCCTGACCGAGCTCGACCGGCTCCGCCGTCCCGACGCCACGCGGCCGCTCGTGACGACGGTCTGCATCCACGCCCTCGACCACGTGGACGCGAGCCGGAGCGCCGACGTGTTCCTCGCGATCAGGATCGCGGAGATCGCCCGGCGGTTCTCGCGCCGCGGCCGGAAGGACGGCGAGCGCAGCCCGCTCGACGAGCTGGTCGACACCGCCGGGCTGAGGAGGCTGACCGCGCCGCGGGGCACGGAGCGGTCGGCGTCGGACTACCTCGCGCGCCTGGCGCTGCACGACCAGCGTGCTCTCGCCGGCGACGCCGCTCCCGACGACGCCGAGATCGAGCGGCAGCTCCGCACCCTCCTCCCGCTGACGCCGGTGGCGCCGCTGACCGAGACCCTGCGGGTGCTGCGCCGGTACCACCCCGGGGTGCTGCGCCACCTGCGTCGGGTCAGCCTGGCCGATCTCCTCGCCGCCCGGCTCGCCACGGCGGCGCCGCTCGCGGTGGCCCACTTCGTCGCCGTGCTGTTCCGCGTGCAGCCGCGATCGGCCGACGAGCTCCTCTACGACAGCGGCGGGCACCCCCGGGCCGCGCTGCGGGCCGACCTCGCCTCCCGGATCACCCTGGTCGGCGACCGCCGTGCGCTGAGCTACGTGCTCGAAGCGGTCGGAGACGTCGACCGCGAGTTCTTCCGCGGGCGGGGCGGGTTCGGCGAGCAGCTCGTCGACGACGTCCGGCCGATGCTGGAAGGGCTGGCGGGGGAGCGGCCGCAGGTCGTGCTGCACCTCGTGAAGGGGCTCCTGTCGGTCGACTTCGACCGCCGGCACGTCGCCGCGCTGGCGGCCGGCCTCCTCGACTACGTGGTGGACGAGCTCCGCGGCCAGGGAACGGCGGGCTTCGAGGCCGAGCTGGCACTGGTTCTGATGGCCGACGAGGTGCTGGAGGGGTCGCTCCTGGCGCAACTGCGGGCGAGGCTCGACGCGGGCGAGATCAAGCGGTCCGGGCTCCTGTCGAGGATGAGGCGCAGCGACACCCCCGGCGCCCTCACCCACTACCACAACCTCGCGATGGCGCTGGATCCGCAGCTCTCCACCGAGTTCCGGCCGGAGGCGAGCACCCTGATCGGCGGCCTGCGTGACCGCAGGCTGCCGACGATGGTGGACGCCGTCCAGGCCGCCGGCCGCACCCTCGCCTACGCCGGCGACGAGGGGGCCGTCGGCGAGCTGCTCGCCGCCCTCGAGGACAGCACCGAGGGCTGGGCGCGGCGGTTGCTCGCCCTGCGCCGGCCCCGGGAGGTGGCGAGGGTCGTCAACGTCCTCGCCGCGCTCGACGCCACCGTGGTGAGGGCCGTGCTCGAGGCGGCCGACACCACCTCGGCCGGGTCGGGCGGTCTCCTGGGCCTGCTCCAGGACGGGCGCGCCGAACCCGACGAGGCGCTCGACATGCTCGCCGCCGTCCGCTCGGCGCACCCCGAGGTCGGCCTCGGACTCGTCGAGCGCCTCGGCGACAGCCCCGGCTGGCGTCCGATGAGACGCGCCCTCCTCGAGATCGAGCACCCGGCCGTCCTCGGGCTGGCCCTGCGCCGGCTCGCCGAGCTGGGCCTGCACCTGGAACCCCGGGACGTGCGCGACCTCGGCGCGACGTGGTCCCACCTCGTCGAGCGGATGGCCAGCCCGTGGACGGTCGGGCAGCTGGTGCGCGGTGTCGTGGCCGTCGACGCCGCGACCGGACGGCAGCTGGCCCACCGGATCAGCGCCGATCGCGTCCTGGACCGGCTCCGGCCGGTCCGCGGGGCGGACGGTGTCGGCGTCTCCCACCTGCTCCTGGCCGCGACCGGCGGGGACCGGCCCGACCTGGCGCGGGAGCTGGTCGACCACCTGGCCGGGACGTCGCTCCGCACGCTGTCGCCGGCGAGCGCGGTGGCCATCGCCCGCGCCGCCCTCGGCTCCCCGACGCCCGCCGGTCCGGAGCTGGGCCGGCGGATCGGCGACGACGTCCTGATCCCGGCGCTGGAACGCCGGTTCGTGCGCGACCCGGACGAGCACCTGCTGGGCATCGGGTGGCTGGCGCGACTGGTGGGGCGGCTGGGGGCCGCGGTACCCGCCGCGCGCTGGTCCTCGTCGACGGGGCGGGAGCACCGCCGGGCCCGGTTGTGGGCGGAGACCTGGCTCGGCTCGACGGAGAGCAGGCGGGCCGAGGTGGCGCTCCTGCTCGACGACGTCAGCTCGTGCCTCGGCCCGGCCCGGCCCTGGGGCTCGGCCGTCGTGCTCGTCGCCGCCGCACGGAGCGGCCGCACGCGGGACGTCCTCGGTCAGGGGCTCGACGTCGACCTGGCCCGTTCGGCGGGCTCACCGTGGGTGGCGGAGCTGGATGACGCACCCGACCCGGACGCGGGGTAGCCGCCGATGCGCCTGTCCGCGGACGACGCCCGGGCGCGGTTCGCCGCCGCTCGGGTGGCCCGGCTGGCCACCGTGTCGGCCGACGGCGTGCCGCACCTGGTGCCGGTCACGTTCGCCGTCCTCGGCGAGCGGATCGTGTTCGTCGTCGACGACAAGCCCAAGTCCACCACGCGGCTGCGGCGCCTGGACAACATCGCCGCCCGGCCGTCGGTCTGCCTGCTGGTCGACGTCTACGACGACGACTGGTCGCGGCTGTGGTGGGCGCGCGCCGACGGCACGGCCACCGTCCGCACCGCCGACGCCGAGGCGGTCGACGCGCTCGTGGCCCGCTACGCGGCCTACGCCGAGCGCAGGCCGCGCGGCCCGGTCGTCTCGATCGAGGTCACCACCTGGACCGGTTGGGCGTTCGCCGGGCTCAGCTCGCGTTGACCCTGGGCATGATCTCCTCGGTCAGGCGCTTGAGGTCGTCGAGGGTCTTGGACGTCGGCACGTCCCGGAACGGCGGCCACAGGAGCGGCATCGTCAGGCCGGCCTCCTTGTAGCGCTTGAGGATGTCCTCGATCTGCTGGGCGCTGCCCGCCAGCAGGTTCGAGGCCTTGCCCGCCGGGGTCTGGTCGAGCGGCTCGTCGGTGATGACGAACCAGATCATGCTGCACATGTCGAAGCCGTCGGGGAAGCCGCGACCGAGCTCGTTCAGCTCGCGCTCCATCTCCCCCTTCCAGCGCTTGATGTCGTCGGGGGAGTCCTGGATGCCGATCCAGCCCTGCAGGCCGTACTTCGCGATGCGCTTGGCCGAGCGCTTCGGGTCCTTCAGGCCGGAGAAGTAGATCGGCGGGCCGGGCTGCTGGAGCGGCTTGTGGCCGAAGCCGCAGGGCTCGAAGTCGGCGAACTCGCCGTGGTACTCGAACACCTCGTTCTTGGCGTCCCAGATGCCCTGCAGGATCTCGATGGTCTCGCGCACGTGGCCGTGCCGGCGCGGGAACAGGTGCGGGACGCTGGCGGCGGCGAACTCCTCCGGCATCCAGCCGGCGCCCACGCCGACGTTGAGCCGGCCGTTCGACAGGTGGTCCTGGGTGGCGAGCTCGGCGGCGAGCACCCCGGGGGAGCGGTACGGGGTGTCGATGATGCTCATGCCGATCCGGACCTTCCGGGTCTTCGCGGCGAGCCACGGGATCAGCGTCATGCCCTGGAACCACTTGCCCCGCGCGATGACCGGCATGCCCGGCGGGAACTCGGTCATCATCCCGAACGGGTACTGCAGCTCCCCGCGGTCGGACGCCTCCGGCACGACGATCCGGTCGAGCGTCCAGACGGAGTCGAAGTCGAGATCCTCGGCGAGCGCGGTGAGGTCCTCGAGCTCCTTGACGGTCACCTCGTCGCGGAAGTTCGGAAGGTAGAGAGCGAGCTTCATGTGGTCGGCCTCCTCGAGACGCCGTCGTCGACCCTGGTTGGACGCCGATGGTGCTCGGGCCAGCTCAACTTGATCTCACGCGTTTCTCAATTCGCCCTCAACCAGCGCTTCCGATGCCGCCGGCACCTCTATGTTGCAGGCATGGAGACGCTCTGGAGCCCCACGGCGGCCCGCATCGCGAACTCCGCGCTGCGCGAGTACCTGGACTGGCTCCAGATGCGCGAGGGGCGGCCGTTCCCCGACCACGACGCCCTGTGGGCCTGGTCGGTCGAGGACCTGGACCGGTTCTGGGTCTCGCTGGTCGACTACTACGAGGTCGAGTTCTCCACACCCTGGACGCAGGTGCGGACCGCCGATCCGATGCCGCACACCCGCTGGTTCACCGGGGCCAGGCTGAACTGGGCGCAGCACGCGCTGCGCCACGGGGCCGACGACGCCGCCGCGCTGGTGTGCGTCCAGGAGGGCGGCGTTCCCGCGCGCGAGATCACCTGGAGTGAGCTGCGCCGATCGGTCGCCGCGGCGGCGGGCTGGCTGCGCCGTGCGGGCGTGCGACCGGGTGACCGCGTCGGCGCCTACCTGCCGAACACCGAGCACGCGGTGATCAGCTGCCTCGCCGCGGCCGCGGTCGGTGCGGTGTGGGCGTGCTGCTCACCGGACTTCGGCGCCGAGGGCACCTCCGGTCGCCTCGCGCAGCTGGAGCCCACCGTGCTCATCGCGGCCGACGGCTACCACTGGAACGGCAAGGAGATCGACCGCGGCGACGTGGTCGCGCAGCTGCGCGCCGGCCTGCCGACCGTGCGCCACGTCGTCCACGTCCCCGTCCTCGGCCGGCCGGGCCCGGACGGTTCGACGCCGTGGGGCGAGGTGGTGGAGGGTGACGAACCGCTCGTGTTCGAGCAGGTCGAGTTCTCCCACCCGCTGTGGGTGCTGTTCACCTCCGGCACCACCGGGCTGCCCAAGGGCCTGGTGCACGGCCACGGCGGGATGACGCTGCAGGGCCTGGAATGGGCCGGGCTGTACGGCGGCCTGCGCGCCGGCGAGCGCATGTTCACCTACACCTCCACCGGCTGGGCGCTGTGGAACATCCAGCTGGACGCGCTCACCGTGGGCGCGGGCATCGTCCTGTACGAGGGCAGCCCCAACGCCCCGGCGGGCGCCATCTGGGAGGTCGCGGCCCGCACCCGGGCCGACCTCGTGCTGCTGGGCGCCGCGGTGGTCATGGCCACGGCGAACACCGGGGTCTCGCCCCGGCAGGAGCACGACCTCCGCCGGCTGCGGCACGTGTCGGTCAGCGGCTCGGCGCTGCCGCCCGCCGGCTACCACTGGCTGCTGGAGCACGTCGGCCCGGACCTGCGGATCGACTCGACCAGCGGCGGCACCGACATCTCCGGCTCGTTCGTCGGTGCCAACGAGTACGCCCCCGTCCGGGCGGGCCGGATCGGCGGCCGGATCGCGGGCGTCGACTGCCACGCCTGGGACGAGGACGGCGAGCCGGTCGTCGACGAGGTCGGGGATCTCGTGATCACCCAGCCGATGCCGTCGATGCCGGTGTACCTGTGGAACGACCCCGACGGCGTCCGGTACGCCGAGTCCTACTTCGACACCTGGCCCGGCGTGTGGCGGCACGGCGACTGGGTCACCATGCACTCCGACGGCTCGATCTCCATCCACGGCCGCTCGGACTCGACGCTCAACCGCCAGGGCGTCCGGCTGGGCAGCAGCGACTTCTACGACGTGCTCGAGACCCTGCCGGAGGTCACCGAGGCCCTGGTGATCGGCATCGACCTGCCCGACGACGGGTACTGGCTGGGGTTGTTCGTCGTCCCGGCGGCCGGGCACGCCGTGGACGACGCGCTCCGGCAGAAGATCGTGTCGACCCTGCGGACGCGCCTGACACCCCGCCACGTCCCGGACGAGATCCTCGAGGCGCCGGCCGTGCCGCACACCCTCAGCGGGAAGAAGCTCGAGGTGCCGATCAAGAACCTGCTGTCGGGCCGGCCGCTGGAGAAGGCCGCGAACATCGCCTCCGTCGACGACCCGGACGCGCTGCGCTGGTACGCCCGGTTCGCGGCGGACCGGCTGGGCTGAACGTGCGCCTCGGTGCGACGTTGGCCCACCTGTCGCCGGCCCCGCCGTACGGAGTCGCCGACTGGGCGAGACGCCTGGTGGACGCCGGTTTCGAGAGCCTCTGGGTGCCCCAGGTCATCGGGCGCGGCTTCCTGGTGCCCGACCCGTTCGTGACGCTGGCCGTGGCGGCCACGGCCACCGAGGGCGTCGAGGTGGGCACGGCCACCGTGCAGGTCCCGCTCCACCACCCCGCCGACCTCGCCCACCGCGTCCAGTCGCTGATGACCGTGTGCGGCGACCGCCTGACCCTCGGCGTCAGCCCCGGGTCGACCGACCTGGACTACGCGACGTTCGACCGCGACTACACCGCCCGCTTCCGGACCTTCGACGAGAACCTGGCGCGGCTGCGGGACCTGCTCGCCCCGTCACCGCCGTTGCTGCTGGGCTCGTGGGGGGCGAAGGTCGAGCGGGCCGCCCGCGAGTTCGACGGCTGGCTGGCCTCGGGCTACCGCCGCACCCCCGAGGAGATCATCGCCGCCTACGAGCGGTTCCGCGCCGCCGGTGGGAAGCGGG
The DNA here is from genome assembly GCA_964247105.1 of uncultured Pseudonocardia sp. GTDB lineage: Bacteria > Actinomycetota > Actinomycetes > Mycobacteriales > Pseudonocardiaceae > Pseudonocardia. Next base: position 2,448 of record CAXTTN010000051.1, on the reverse strand, counting down.
CGATCGTGTGCGCCGTCCCGCTCTCCGGACCCGACGACCTCGGGCCCGTCGGCGAGACCCTCCACCGCTACGCCGAGGCGGGCTTCGACGACGCGGTCGTGCTGATCGAGCCGGGAGGGCCCGATCCCGAGCAGGTGAGGGCCGTCTTCGTCGAAAGCGGCGCGGTCCCAGGCAGCCCGTCGGGTGTTCCGGCGGACACGTGACCGGGGGTGGCTACCCGGACCGGATCGTCAGTCGGGTCTCCACGCGGCGGAGGCACCCGATGGCAGGGTCGTCATGTCGGCGCTCCTTCGGACGACGCCTCGGCGCCGTTGTGGTGGGAGCGGGGCTGATGCCGGAGGTCGTCGGTCACGGGTGCGGGGCTGCGAACAGCGCGTCGACGCCGTACTGGTCGCCGGAGAAGTGGCTGATCGCCTTCTTGCGGCCGTCGACGAAGGTGAACACGATCAGCTCGTCCCAGGCCAGGCTGCGGCCGTCGCGCGTGGCGTGGTTGCGAGTGGCCAGGGCGACCCGGTCGGCGCTCGTCAGCCAGTGCATGCGGCTGATCGCGTAGGAGCCGTCGGTGAGCGCGAAGAGCTTGCCGAAGTAGCCCATCACCTCGTCGGGACCGCGGTAGGTGCCGGCGAGCACGCCGCGGCCGGGCACGGTGTAGGTCACGTCCGGCCAGAAGATCGCGCGGGCGGACTGCAGGTCGCCTGCCGCCACCCGACCCTGGTAGTCGAGCACCGCTCGCACCCGGGGATCGTCGAGGTTCCCGCTCATCTGCGGTGGCCCGGCGGGTGGCGGCTCCTCGGCGGCACCGGTCGTGGTGTCCGCACCCGCCGGTGCACCGCCGAGCCACCCGTCATAGCCGTACTGGTCGTCCTCGAAGAGCTGGACCCGGTGAACCACTCCGTCGGGGATGTCGAACAGGACCGCGCGGGTCCAGTCGTGGGCGGTGTCGCCGACGCGTGCGTGCTCCGTGGCGATCAGCAGCGCCCCGGTGTCGGAGGCCAGCTGGTCAACGGTCCGAACGATGCGGTACGTGCCGCCGGACAGCGTGGCCATCTCCGCGAACCAGCTCGCGGCCGACCGGCGGCCGCGGCGGGTGCCGGCCAGCCGGTTGCGACCCGGTGCGATGTAGATCAGGTCGTCGCTCATCCGCTCGGCGGCACCGTCGGCGTCGCCCGACGCCATCGCCGTCAGGTAGTCCTGCACTGCAGCGACGGTCGGGGGCGCGATGTCGTGTCGGGTATCGGTCATCGGGTGGCTCCTGCCGTCAGGGTGCGGGTGCCCCGCACGCCCGAAGCCTGCCGCGACACCGTTGTCACGGCCATGACCTGTCGGCACTGACAGTGATAGGCCGCGGCTATGGCTGCGGGGGTAGCGTGACCGGGGTGGTGGAGCTGCGACTGTTGCGCTACTTCGTGGCGGTCGCCGAGGAGCTGCACTTCGGCAGGGCCGCTCGACGGTTGTTGCTCGCCCAGCCCTCGCTCAGCGCGCAGATCCGCAAACTCGAACACGACCTCGGCACACCGCTGTTCGTGCGGGACCGGCGCCACGTCGCGCTCACGTCTGCCGGGCAGGCGATGCTCGAGCCGGCCCGGCGAGTCCTGGCCGCAGCGGCCGAACTCCCGGCGCTGGCCCGTGGTGCCGCCGGCGTCGGCACGCTCACGATCGGGTTCGTCCCCTACGCACGCGGACGGCTGCTGCCCAGGCTCCTCGGGGCTTTCCACCGCGAGCGGCCCGGAGCGCACGTCACCGTCCGCGCTTGCGGCGACTCCCGGGAGGTCCTCACCGAGCTCGGCGACGGTCGCGTCGATGCCGGCATCCTGCGGACCCCCGTCGCGGCGCCGTGGTGCCAGGTCGCCACGCTCGCCGTCGAGCCGTTCTACGCAGCGCTTCCCGCCGCGCATCCACTGGCCGCCGGGGAGCGGATCCGCCTCGGTGACCTGGCCGACGAGAAGTTCGCGCTGTTCCCCCGCGACCTCAACCCCGCCGCCCACGACCACCTGATGGGCTTCTTCGCCGAGGCCGGGTTCGCGCCCACCATCGGACAGGCCAGCCGGCGCATGGACGAGTCCCTCGTCTTCGTCGCGGGCGGGAGCGGCGTCGGGCTGTTCCCCGCCTCCGTGGCCGATACCGTGTCCGACCGGGCGATCGCCTTCCGGTCGATCGTCGACCCCACTCCCACGGTCGAGATCGTTCTCGGCTGGGACACGAACGGTCCCAACCCCCTGATCGCGCCACTCGTCACCGTCGCGCGTGCCCTCAGGGAGGACCTCTCCGCGGAGCGGCAGCCGGGCTGAACGGCGACGGTGGTGCGCCGTCAGGGAGGCGAACCCCGAGCCGGCCGGCAGGGGCCCGCCCCCGGAGTACCTTCCGGAGGCGGGCCGCCGTTCAGCTCAGTTCAGCTCAGCTTGATCTTTAACCTCGGTCGGGTTGGTTCGCTGCGGTGCTGGTGGAGTG
>CAXTTN010000050.1:0-29002 GCA_964247105.1 uncultured Pseudonocardia sp. | reverse complement strand
GCCGACTACGTGTTCGCGCTGATCAACCTCGCGCTGCTCACCGGGCACGTCGGGCGCTACGGCTCGGGGCTCGTCCCGTTGCGGGGGCAGAACAACGTGCAGGGCGGCGGCGACATGGGGTCGATCCCGGCCAAGCTGCCCGGCGGTTACGACGTCGGCGACGACGAGGCGCGCGCCCGCTACGAGGCGGCCTGGGGCGCCACGATCGCGCCGAAGCCCGGCATGCACCTGTCGCAGATGTTCGAGGCGATGGAGACAGGTCAGCTGAAGGCGCTGTACTGCATCGGGGAGAACCCGGCCGAGTCCGAGGCCAACGCCACGCACGCCCGCCACCTGCTGGAGGGCCTCGACCACCTGGTGGTGCAGGACATCTTCCGCACCGCCACCGCCGACCTGGCCGATGTCGTGCTGCCCGCCGCCGCCGACTGGTGCGAGTACGAGGGCACGGTCACCAACTCCGAACGCCGCGTGCAGCGCGTCCGCAAGGCCATCGATCCGCCCGGCCTCGCCCGCCCGGACACGCACATCATCTGCGCGATCGCCGACCGCCTCGGGCACTCCTGGGGTGAGCCGACGGCCGAGCAGGTGTGGGACGAGCTGCGCTCGCTGTCGTTGAACTGGCACCACGGCATGAGCTACGCCCGCCTCGACGCGCTCGGCGGCATCCAGTGGCCGTGTCCCTCGCTGGAGCATCCCGGCACCCCGCTCATGCACGCGCGGCTGTGGGAGCCGGGCGAGGCGCGCGGGAAGGCGGCTCCGTTCACGCCGGTGGAGCACGTGCCGCCGGCGGACACGCTGACACCCGAGTTCCCGATCCGCCTGACGACGGTCCGCGTGCTCGACGGCTACAACTCCGGCGTGCAGACCGGCGGGTACTCCTCGCCCCTGCGCCGCCGCGAGTCGCTGCGCATGGACGCCTCCGACGCCGCCGCGCTCGGCATCGCGAACGGCGACCGCGTCCGCGTGACGTCGCGGCGCGGGTCGGTGGAGGCCCCGGTGTGGTTCGATCCCTCGCTACGCCCCGGGCTGGCGAGCTTCACCCCGCACTTCAGCGAGGAGGTCGACGTCAACGTGCTGACGAACGACGCGTGGGATCCGAAGTCCGGCACCTCGGAGTTCAAGGCGACCGCGGTGCGCATCGAGAAGGCCGCGGTCCCGGTGGCGGGCCACTAGTGGATCTCCGGCTGTCGTCGGCCGAGCCGACCGTCGAGGAGCGCTCGGCGGTCGACGCCGTCCTCGGCGCGGGCGGCGACGAGCACTTCGCCGACGCGGGGCACGCGGCGCGGGGGCGGCGGCACCTGCTGCTGCCCGTCCTGCACGCCGTGTCGGACGCGGTCGGCTGGATCTCACCGGGCGCGCTCAATTACGTCGCGCGGCGGCTCTCGGTGCCGCCCGCCGAGGTCTACGGCGTGGTCACCTTCTACGCGATGTTCGACGTGGAGCCGCGCGCGCGGCGGGTGGTGCACGTCTGCGACGACATCGCCTGCGGCCCGTACGGCGGTGAGGAGATCCTCGCGGCCCTGGCGGGAGGCGAGGTGGCGGCGGTGCGCAGCCCGTGCCTGGGCCTGTGCGAGCGCGCCCCCGCCGTGCTGGTGCAGTGCGCGGGCGAACCGGACGTGAGCATCGCCCCCGCCCGGTTGAACGAGAGTGCCACTCGTGCAGCTCTATCGGACGAGAGTGCCACTCGTTCGGAGGGGGGTGGGGCGGCGCGCGACAGCGTGCCCCAGCTCGGCGCGCCGGGGCTGCGGTTGCTGCGTCGGGTGGGAACCGTCGATCCCGCGAGCCTGGACGACTACCGCGCCCACGGCGGCTACACCGCGCTGCGCGCCGCCGTCGCGATGGGGCCGGCGCGGGTCGTCACCGAGGTCACCGACGCCTCGCTGACCGGGCGCGGCGGTGCCGCGTTCCCCACCGGCCTGAAGTGGGACGGCGTCGCGAAGGCGCCGGAGCGGCCGCACTACCTCGTGTGCAACGCCGACGAGTCCGAGCCCGGCACGTTCAAGGACCGCGTGCTGATGGAGAACGACCCGTTCGGGCTGGTCGAGGCCATGACGATCGCGGGGTACGCCACCGGGTGCGAGCGCGGCTACCTCTACGTCCGCGGCGAGTACCCGGTCGCGGCGCGCCGCCTGGACCACGCCATCGAGGCGGCGCGGCGGCGCGGTTACCTCGGCGCCGACGTCATGGGCGAGGGTTTCGCGTTCGACATCGAGCTCCGGCGCGGCGCGGGTGCGTACATCTGCGGCGAGGAGACCGCGCTGCTCAACTCCATCGAGGGCTTCCGCGGCGAGCCGCGCAACAAGCCGCCGTTCCCGTCGGTGAAGGGCCTGTTCGGCAAACCCACGGTGATCAACAACGTGGAGACCCTCTACAACGTGCTGGAGGTCCTCGACGCGGGAGGCCCGGCCTTCGCGTCGATCGGCGGCGGGCGCTCGACGGGCACCAAGCTGTTCTGCGTCTCCGGTGCGGTGGCCACGCCCGGTGTCTACGAGGTGGAGTTCGGCACCACCCTGCGGGAGCTGCTCGCCCTCGCCGGCGGGGTGCGCGGGGAGCTGCGCACGATCCTGCTGGGCGGCGCGGCGGGCGGGTTCGTGATGCCCGACCAGCTCGACGTCGTGCTCACGCTGGAGGGTGCCCGCGAGATCGGCGCCACGCTGGGTTCGGGCGTGGTGCTCGCGTTCGACACCACGGCCGACCTCACCGCCACCCTGCGCCGCATCGCCGCGTTCTTCCGCGACGAGTCGTGCGGGCAGTGCGTGCCGTGCCGGGTCGGAACGGTGCGCCAGGAGGAGTCGCTCGCCCGGCTGGAACGGGGTGCGCCGCGGGGCCCGGAGCTGGTCCTGCTCGACGACCTCGCCCGCGTCATGCAGGACGCCTCGATCTGCGGGCTCGGGCAGACCGCACCGGCCGCCGTGAAGTCGGCCCTCACGCTGGGACTGCTCGGATGACGACGATGCTGGGCCGGATCCGCCGGATGGTCACCCTGACCGTCGACGGCGCCGAGGTCCGCGTGCCCGAGGGCGCAACGATCCTCGACGCCCTGCCCGGCCGCGACACCCCGACCCTCTGCTGGGCGCCGAACATGAACCCGATCAACGCCTGCCGGGTGTGCGTGGTCGAGGTGGAGAACTCGCGCGCGCTCGTGCCGTCGTGCGCCCGCACCGTCGAGGACGGGATGGTGGTGCGCACCGACTCCGAGAGGGTGCGCCACAGCCGTCGCATGGTGCTGGAGCTGCTCGCGTCGTCGGCGGACCTGTCGCAGGCGAGCGCGGACGTCCAGCGGTGGATCACCGAGTACGGCGCCGATCCCGAGCGCTACGGCCCGCCCGCGCCGCCCTCGGCCGACCGCGACACCCGCCACGCCGGCCACCACCGCGCCCCCGACGGCGCCACGGCGGAGACCGTCGCGCAGCCCGTGAAGATCGACAACGACCTCTACGTGCGGGACTACTCGCGCTGCATCATGTGCTACAAGTGCGTCAACGCCTGCGGCGAGGACGCGCAGTTCACGTTCGCCATCGCGGCGGCGGGCCGCGGGTTCGACGCCCGCATCGCCACCGAGTTCGACGCGGAGCTGCCCGACTCGGCCTGCGTGTACTGCGGCAACTGCATCGGCGTCTGCCCGACGGGCGCGCTCAAGTCCGTCCGCGAGCACGAGCTGCGCGAGGCCGGCGACTGGCATCCCGAGGACGAGACCGTCACCACCACGATCTGCTCGTTCTGCGGGGTGGGCTGCAACCTGGAGCTGCACGTGCAGCAGGGGCAGATCGTCACCGTCACGAGCCCGGCCGACCACTCCGTGACCCACGGCCACCTGTGCATCAAGGGCCGTTTCGGCTTCCAGCACGTGCAGAACCTGCCCTGATCATCGGTTGGGTGCGCCTCCGGCCACATCCGGCCGTCCGTGCCCCGAGGCGGCGATCACCGGTCCGAGGTCGACGGTGTCGCCCGCCACGAGCGGCAGCTGTGGGTCCGGCCTGACGCGACGGCCGTTGAGAGTGGCGGCCGCCGGCGCCGCGGCGGCCGCCGCGCCGAGGGTCGCGGCCCGGACCTGCCGCGACCCGACGGTGACCAGCGCGGGCGGCCGCGCGCGGGCGGCGGCGTAGTCGGCGGGCTCGTTGACGTTGAGCAGCGAGTCCAGCTCGGGGTCGAGGCGCGCGACGTCGGGGTCGGCGAGCAGCGCGGCGTCGTCGATCGCCGTGACGGCGCACCGCTCGAACAGGTGGCCGGGCCGCCGCAGCCCCTGTGCGAGGAGCGCCGCGATCGGGCCGGCCAGCGCCGTGCGGTACCCGGCCGCGAGCGGCTGGCGGAAGCCGCGGGCGACCGGCAGCGCGACGTCCACGGCCGGGTCCGCGAGCACCCCGAGGACCCGGCGGACGAACGCGGGGTGCAGGAACGGCATGTCGGTGGAGCAGACGAACGCCGTATCCGCCGCGACGGCGGCCAGCCCGGCGCCGATGCCCTGCAGCGGGCCGAGCCCCTCCACCGGATCCTCGACGACCCGCACCCCCGGCGGCAACGTGGGCAGCTCCTGACCGGGCGCCGCGACCACGACCACCGGGCCGTCGAGGGTTCGGGCCAGCAGCGCGGCCGTGCGGTACAGGAGCGTGGAGCCGTGCCACTCCAGCGCGGCCTTCGACGTCCCCATCCGTGACGAGCGCCCGCCCGCGAGCACGACTCCCGCGCCGTCCACGGTCGCGATGCTATCCGGCCCGCGCCCGGCCCCTTGCCCCTCGGGCCGGTGACGGGCCACAGTGCCGCTTGTGGGTGCAGCGGAGTTGCCGTCGAGAGGGGCGCCGTCCACGCTGCGGTCGTGGATGAGCGCCGTCGGGGAGATCTCGCGCGCCGTGAACGCCGCGGAGCCCCTGGACGGGGTGCTGGCGCGGGTCGCCGAGCACGCCTGCGCGCTGATCGGCTTCGAGTGCTGCGCGGTGATGCTCGCCGAGCCCGACAAGGAGCACCTGCGCGTGGCCGGTTCGTGGGGCCTGTCGCGCGACTACGTTGCTCTCGTCAGCGACTCCGGCTCGCTGCTCATCCACCCGGTCGGACCGCAGCTGGACTCGCCCGCCGCCGAGGCCTACCGCGCCGGGCGCACCGTCGCCGTCTCCGACGTCGGCAACGCGACCCGGTACGGACGCCTGCGGCACCTGGCCCCCAAGCAGGGCTACCGCGCCCTGATCGCGGCGCCGCTGCGCGCCCCCGACACCGGGCCGCTCGGGGTCGTCGTCGCCTACTCGGCGACCGCACGGGAGATCGGTGAGGACGAGGTCGAGCTCGTCGAGCTGCTGGCCGACCAGGCGGCGCTGGCGTGCGAGACGGCGCGGCTGCGCAGCGACCAGCACGACGTGATCACCGAGCTCTCGCGGACCAACGCCGAGCTGTACCGCAGCCGCGCGGTCGCGGACTGGGCCGAGCAGCAGCACCGCGGGCTGATGCGGCTCGTGCTCGACGACGTCGGGCTGGCCGGGCTCGTCACCGCGCTGGCCGCGGCGCTCGGGGCGTCGGTCACGGTCGAGGACCGCCTGGGGAAGGTGCTCGCCACGGCCCCCGACCGCGGCTACCACCCGCCGCCCGACCGCGCGGCCCGCCGACGCCGCCCGGTGCGGTCGGCGCTCGACACGCTGGACCGCCAGAACGAGGTGGTGGAGATCCCCGTCGACCGCACCGGCCGCCCCGGTGCGTCGGCGGTCGGGCACCCGGTCGGGGGCGCACAGGCGGTCTGGGTGGCACCGGTGGTGATCGGGGGCGAGCTGGCGGCGCGGCTGTGGGTCACCAACCCGCGCGCCGCGCCCGCACCCGTGGAGCGGCGGGTGATCGAGCGGTTCGCGCTGGTCGTGTCGCTCGAGGTGCTCAAGCAGCAGTACCGGGTGGATGTCGAGGAGCGGCTGTCGGGCGATCTCATCGGCGACCTGCTGCACCCCGGAGGGCCGTTGCATCCGCAGGGGGTCCTGGACCGGGCCGCAGCACTGGGGCACGACCTCACGCGCCCGCACGTCGTCGCCGTGCTGACGCTCGACCCGCCGGGGCCGACCCCGCGGCTGACCGAGATCGTCCGCGCGGCGGTACACACGGGCGCGCCGCCGCTGGTCGGCCCGCACGAGGACGTCCACGTCCTGCTGTTCCCGCAGGGCCCCGGGCTCGACGCCGTGCTGCGGGGCGTCCTCACCCAGGTCGAGCACGCCCTGCCGGAACGGACCGCGACCATCGCGGTCGGCCCGGTCGCGGGCGGGCTCACCGAGCACGGCTCCGCGTACCGGGTGGCCCGGGGCGCCGCCCGGCTGCGCTGCGCGACGCGCCCCGGCGGGCTGGTCGACGTGCGCGACCTCGGCCTCGCCGCGTTCCTGCTGGAGGAGGGCGCTCCCGACGCGCTGCGGCGCTTCGCCCGCAACCTGCTGCGCCCGGTGGTGGCCCACGACGCCCAGCGCGGCGGTGACCTGCTCCTGACGCTGCGGGTGTGGCTCGCCGCGGGTTGCTCGACGTCGGCCACCGCTCGCACGCTCGTGGTGCACCCCAACACCGTCGGCTACCGGCTCGCCAGCATCGAGAAGCTCACCGGCCGCACGCTCGGCCGCGGCGACACCCGGCTCGACCTCCAGCTCGCGCTGACCGTGCGCGACATCGTCCGCGTCGAGGGCAGCTGATCGTCCACCCCGGCGTTGGGTGAACGGCCAGCGGATGTCCGGTTGTTCTGTGTGCCCACACATGGTCGGGGCGGGTGCGGACTCGACACGATCAACGGGCACCGGCGGCAGCACGTTCCGGCCGCTGTGCGGACGACAAGGAGGTCGCCGTGAAACCGCCCCCGTTCCAGTACGCCGCGCCGACGAGCGTGGCCGACGCGGTCGAGCTGCTGGGTGCGCACGCCGACGACGACGCCCGGGTGCTCGCCGGCGGGCAGAGCCTCGTGCCGCTGATGAACTTCCGGCTGGCGCAGCCCGGCTACCTGATCGACCTGCGGCGCATCGAGGAGCTGACCCGGATCCGGGCCGAGGGCGACACGCTCGTCATCGGCGCGATGGTCCGCCAGTCCCAGGCCGAGCACTCGCCGGAGGTCGCGCTGGTCGCGCCCCTGCTGGCCGAGGCGCTCGGGCTCATCGCGCACCCGCCCATCCGCAACAGCGGCACGGTCGGCGGCAGCATCGCCCATGCCGACCCGGCGGCCGAGCTGCCCGCCGTCGTGCTCGCGCTGGACGCCGAGCTCGTCGTCGCCGGCCCGCAGGGGACGCGCACGATCCCGGCCGCCGAGTTCTTCGTCGGCCCGTTCTCCACGGCCGTCGAGAGCGGCGAGATCCTCACCGAGGTGCGGGTCCCGCGCCGCGACGGCGGGCAGGCCTTCGTGGAGTTCACCCGCACCCACGGCAGCTTCGCGCTGGTCGGCGTCGCGTCCGTCATCGAGGTGGACGGCGACACCGTCGCCCGGGCGTCGATCGCCCTGAGCGGGGTGGCCCCCGTCCCGGTGCGCGCCACGGCGGCGGAGGAGGCGCTGATCGGCACCAGACCCGACGACGCGTCGATCCGGGCGGCCGTGGACGCCGCCGTCGCCGGGCTCTCCCCGGCCGGGGACGTGCACGGCGGCGCCGAGACCCGTACCGACATCGCGCGCAGCTACCTGCGCCGTGGCATCGAGCTGGCGCTCTCGCGCGCCCAGGACCGGAGGTGAGCGCCGTGGCGCGCCACGAGGTGACCCTGACCGTCAACGGCCGCACGTCCACCGTGTCGGTGGAGCCGCGCAAGCTGCTCGTCGACGTGTTGCGCGAGGATCTCGGCCTCACCGGCACCCACGTCGGCTGCGAACACGGTGTCTGCGGCACGTGCACCGTCCTGCGCGACGGGGAGAGCATCCGCTCCTGCACGACGTTCGCCGTGCAGGTGGACGGGGCGGAGATCCGCACCGTCGAGGGGCTCGCCACGGGCTCCGAGCTGCACCCGCTGCAGGACGAGTTCTGGGACAAGCAGGGCCTGCAGTGCGGCTACTGCACGCCCGGCATGTTGATGCGGGCCTGCGAGATCATCGAGCAGAACCCCGACGTGACGCACGACCAGGTGCGCGAGGGCATCGCGAGCAACCTCTGCCGGTGCACCGGATACCAGTTCATCACCGAGGCCGTCTGTGCCGCCGCCGCGCGGATGAAGGCGGGCTCCTCCGAGACGACCGGAGCCCAGGCATGACCACCGTGGACCGGCCGGACGCCCCACCCGTCCGCACGCACAAGGAAGGACGCACCTGGGTCGGGAAGTCGATCCGGCGCGTCGAGGACCCCAAGTTCCTGCGCGGCCGCGGCGGCTACATCGGCGACATGACCGTCACCGGCATGCTGCACGCCGCCGTGCTGCGCAGCCCGCACGCCCACGCCCGCATCACCGGGATCGACACGACCGAGGCGGAGGCCGCACCCGGCGTGCACGCCGTCATCACGGGGGCGCGGGCCGCGGAGCTGTGCGACCCGCTGCCCGACTTCGGGCCGGACCCCGCGAAGCACACCTGGCGCTGCCTCGCGCTGGACAAGGTGCGCTACGTGGGCGAGGGCGTCGCGGTGGTGGTGGCCGACAGCCGCTACCTCGCCGAGGACGCGCTCGCGCTGATCGACGTCGAGTACGAGCCGCTGACCGCCGTGGTCGACCCGGAGCGGGCGCTGGAGGAGGGTGCGCCGCTCGTCCACGACGACCTCGGCTCGAACTGCGCCTACGAGCGCACGTTCGACTTCGGCGACGTCGAGAAGGACTTCGCCGAGGCCGACGTGATCGTCACCGACCGGTTGCGCTGGCGCCGCTCGGGCGGCCAGCCGCTGGAGACGGTCGGTGCCGTCGCCGACTTCGACCTCGCCACCGGGCAGCTCACCGTGCACACCAACTCGCTGAGCTTCACCAGCTACCTGTTCATGGTGGCCGGCACGATGAAGATCGCGGCCAACAAGCTCGACATCCGGCCCGTCCCGGCCGGTGGGAGCTTCGGCTCGAAGCTGTTCGCCACGAAGCCCGCCGTGATCGCCGGGATGTGCTCGCGGGAGGTGGGGCGGCCGGTGCAGTACCTCGAGGACCGCGTCGACAACATCTCCAACTGCGACCACCACGGCTCCGACCGCGTCTACGACGTGCGGCTCGCGATGATGCGCGACGGCACCATCCGCGGCATCGACATCGACACCGTCGACGACTACGGCGCCTACATCCAGTTCGGTGTCGGCCACCACGGCAACGCGCTCGCGCAGGTCGTCGGGCCCTACGCGATGACCAGCGTGCGGTACCGGGTGCGCGCGGCGATGACGAACAAGAACCAGCAGGGCGCCTACCGGGGCTTCGGCTCCGAGGTGAACAACTGGATGCTCGAGCAGATGGTGGACAAGGCCGCCCGCGAGCTCGACCTCGACCCCGTCGACATCCGGCGGCGCAACTTCATCCGCGAGTTCCCGCACTTCATCCCCACCGGCAACGTCTACGACTCCGGTGACTACGACGCCGTGCTGGACAAGGCGCTGGAGCTCTCCGACTACAAGCACTGGCGCGCCGAGCAGGTCAGGGCCCGCGAGCAGGGGCGCTACATCGGGATCGGGCTCATCACCGCGCAGGAGCGCTCGGTGTTCTCCGCGACGGAGTTCTGGTTCTGGTTCGACGAGCCGGGCGCGCCGGTGACGTCGATGCCGGAGAGCGTGACGCTCAAGGTCGACGCCACCGGCGGCATCACCGCCACGCTGTACTCGTGCGCCTTCTGGGGCAACTCCCCGGAGACGATGGTGGCCCAGCTCGTCGCAGAGGAGTTCGACTGCGACCCGCACGACGTCTCGATCGTCTACCAGGGCAGCAAGAACGGCCTGCCCGCCACGGGTCCGGGCGGGTCGCGCACCACGGTGATGCTCGCCGGCGCGGTCGAGGGGGCCACCGCGAAGATCAAGGCGAAGGCGCTGCGCGCGGCCGCGCACCTGCTCGAGGCCAACCCGGACGACCTGGAGTGGGTGGACGGCGGCTACCAGGTCAAGGGCGTGCCCGAGCAGCGCAAGTCGCTCGCCGAGATCGCGGTCATGCTGCACCTGTTCAAGCACAGCTTCCCCGAGGACATGGAGAGCGGGCTCGAGGACTCCAAGGTCTTCGACCACCCGTACACGACGATGCCCTCGGCCGACCGCAAGGACCTCGGCGTCTTCTACCCGTTCATGGGCCACGCCTGCCACGTGCCGGTGGTGGAGGTGGACATCGAGACCGGCAGCGTCTCGTTCCTCTCCTACGCGGCCGTGCACGACTGCGGCACGCTGGTGAACCCGCGCTCGCTGGCCGGTCACATCGTCGGCGGCACCGCGCAGGGCATCGGCACCGCCCTCTACGAGGAGTACGTCTACGACGACGACGGGCAGCTGCTCACGTCCAGCTACCTCGACTACCTCATACCGTCGGCGATGGAGGTGCCGGAGCTCAAGATCGGCCACAACGAGACGCCGTCGCCGTACACGCCGCACGGCATCAAGGGCGGCGGGGAGGGCGGCCGGATGATGGCGCCTGCGGCGATCAACGTCGCGGTCAACGACGCCCTGGCGCACCTGGGCGTCCGCGTGACGGAGCTACCGATCACCCCGGACCGCCTGCGGGCGGCGATCCGCGCCGCGCAGGCCAGATGAGTGGCCGCGTCGCGGTCGTCACCGGGGCCAACCGTGGCATCGGGCGCGCCATCGCCGTCGCGCTCGGTGCCGCGGGGTTCGCCGTGGCCGTCACGGCCCGGGACCCGGCGACGCTGAAGGAGACCGTCGACGACGTCGAGGCCGGCGGTGGCACGGCGCTCGCGCTGGCCTGCGACGTCCGCGACGAGGCGTCGGTGGCGGCGATGGCGGCGGCCGCGTCCGGGCTCGGGCCGGTGCACACCGTCGTCGCCAACGCCGGCATCGCCGGGCCGACGGCGCCTCTGCACCAGATCACGCTCGACGAGTGGCGCGACTGCGTCGCCACCGACCTCGACGGCGTGTTCCTCACCTTCCGCGCCTTCGTCCCGGAGCTGGTAGCGGCGGGTGCCGGCAGCCTGATCGCCGTCTCGTCGATGACCGGCAAGCGCCCGCTGCACGGCCGCACGCCCTACGCCGCCGCGAAGATGGGCGTGATCGGGCTGGTCCGGACGCTCGCGACGGAGCTGGGCCCGCACGGGATCCGCGTCAACGCCGTCTGCCCGGGCGCGGTCGCCGGCCCGCGCATCGACGAGGTCGTCGCCCGCCAGGCCGCTGCGCGCGGCATCAGCGAGGCCGAGGCGCTCGCCGCCTTCACCGGGGCGTCGCCGCTGGGGCGGCTGGTCGAGGCGGGGGAGGTGGCCGCGGCGTGCGCCTACCTCGCCTCCGACGCGGCGGCGTCGATCACCGGCGAGGACATGAACGTGACCGCAGGCGTCGTGATGTTTTAGGAGTGGACATGCAGCTGATCGATCTCTCGCAGGACATCTACGAGGGCATGAAGGTCTACCCGGGCCACCTCAAGACCGTGCAGTTCGAGCACGCCACGCACGAGGAGACCGCCCCGCGCTTCGACGGCGGGTTCTCGTTCCAGACCACCGGGTTCATGCTCAACGACAACGGGCCGACGCACGTCGACTCCTTCTCCCACCTCGACCCGGACCCGTCCGCCGACACCATCGAGAAGATGTCGCTGGACCTGTTCTACGGCACCGCCGTGTGCCTCGACGTCACGGAGTTCACGCCGCAGACCGACATCACGGCGGAGGACCTCGACCGGATCGTCGCCGCCGCGCCCGTGGACGTTCGGCGCGGCGACATCGTGCTGTTCCACACCGCCACCTGGAACAAGTTCAACGGCGACAAGCGCTACCTCAGCGAGTTCGCCGGGCTCGGCGAGTCGGCGAGCGAGTGGATCGTGCAGCAGGGGATCAAGACCTTCGGCGTCGACAGCCCGACACCCGACAACCCCGCGAGCACCAGCTACCCGTGCCACATGATGTGCCGCCGCGAGCACATCACCCACTACGAGAACCTCGCCAACCTCGACAAGATCGTCAACACCCGGTTCACGTTCGTCGGCTTCCCCCTCAAGCTGCAGGGCGCGCACGGCGGGCCGACCAGGGCCGTCGCGGTCGTGGACTGACGGGGGCGGGCCGCGATGCGGGGTCGTCGCGGCGGCGCAGGGCCTTGCGGGTGCGGCCGAACAGGCGGTCGGTCTCGCTCCGAGCAGCAGGAACGCGACCAGGCCCGCCAGCGCGTGGTTCGGCAGGCCGAGCACGTCGGACAGGATCCGGGGGCTGATCGCGGTGAACAGCCCGAGCACGGCGAACCCGGCGGTCGCCGCGCTGAGGAACACCGCACGCACCGGCGCCGGCACCGCGAGCCGCTGGGCGCGTAGGCGGGCTCCGGGCTGCACGTCGACGGTCTCCGGCGCGAGGTACACGAGCACCGCGACGGCCGCCACGGCGACCGTGTGCACCGCGAACGACAGGTGCAGCGGCGCCGGACGGTACTCCACGGTCACCCCGGCCAGCAGGGGCCCAGCCCGAGCCCGCCGATGTCGGCCGCGGTGGCCACCGCGGCCGCGCGGCGCAGGTTATCCGCGCACGGGCGGCGTGGCCGCGGCTGCGGCAAGCGCGGTGGCGAACCCGCGGACCACCCCGCCGAGCATCGCCCGCACGGCCCCGGCGAGCAGGCGGGGAGCGCTGAACTCGCCGGTCCACCGGATCGCGGTGCCGCCCCGGCCGTCCGGCGCGAGCTCGACCGTGCACGAGTAGTCACGCACCGGCAGGCCGCGCACGTCGTAGGACATCAGCGACGGCCGCTCGTACGCAGTGATCGTCTCCTCGGTGAACAGCGGCCAGCCGCCCAACCGGCGGACCGCGCCCACGCCGCCGGGAGGCGGTGTTCCGGTGCGCAGCCACTCGGCGTGCTTGACCGCGCTCCCGGCCCACTCGGGCCAGCGCGGCGCGTCGGCGAGGACGGCGAAGACCTGTTCTGGCGGGGCGGCGCTGCGCGCGGCCACGGCGAAGCTGTGTCGAGCCATGCGTACTCCGTCTCACCACTGGGGTCAGGCGTTACGCGAGCTCGATCGGTCGACTCGCGCTGGTCAGGGGGCGGGGTCGTCGCGGCGGCGCAGGGCCTTGCGGGCGCGGCCGAGCAGGCGGTCGGTCTCGCTGCCGAAGGGGTTGTCGGTGACCAGGTAGGTCCAGGTGGACGTCGGGCGGTGCAGGCCGAGGTCGTCGAGATCCTGGCCGAGCGACTCCGCGGCGCGTTCGTAGACGTCGGGGAAGAACGTGTCGAACGCCTGCACCGCGATCTTCTGGAACTCGTCGAGCGGGCTCTCCCGCGCCAGCGCGCGCAGGTGGATGCCCTCGCGGACGTCGGCGAGGAAGGCCAGGTGATCGGCCCAGGCGCGGTCGAGGTGGAACAGCACGATCTCGCGGGCGGCCGAGGCGAGCGCCTCGGGCCCCACCGATCTCCGCAGCTCCGAGCACCGGGCCGGGCTCCGCTCGGCCAGGTGCTGCACGGCGCGGTCGCCCCGGAGCACGAGGTCGCGGTGCTGCAGCACGACCTCGCGCTGCTCGGAGACGATCCGGCTGTAGCGCCACGTCGTGCGCTGGGTCTCCAGGTGCGCGCCCTCGGCCACCCGCTGGGCGTGGTCGACGACCGCGCGGGCGGCCGTGTCGTCGGCGGGCTCGCCCGCGTCGGGCGCGTTGCGCGTCACCAGCTCGTCGCCCAGGCTCGCGAAGAACACCGACGATCCCGGGTCGCCCTGCCGGCCCGCGCGGCCGCGGAGCTGCTGGTCCAGGCGGCCGGTGTGGTAGCGGCCGGAGCCGACGACGCACAGCCCGCCCAGCTCGGCCACGCCGTCGGCCAGGCGGATGTCGGTGCCGCGCCCGGCCATCTGCGTCGAGATCGTGACGCGGCCGTGCTCGCCGGCGCCGGCGATGATGGCGGCCTCGTCGGCGTCGTTGCGCGCGTTGAGCACGGCCGCGTCGACGTCGAACTCCTTGAGCGCCGCGGCGAGCCGCTCGGACTCGGCGACGTCGAGCGTGCCCAGCAGCACCGGACGCCCGGTGGCGTGGATCTCGGCCACGTACGCGACGACGGCCGCCTCCTTCTCCGCGACGTCGCCGAGGACCCGGTCGGGCTCGTCGGTGCGGACGCAGGGCGCGTTGGTGGGGATCGCCGCCACGTCGAGGCCGTAGAACTCGTGCAGCTGCTCCCCGACGGCCACGGCGGTGCCGCTCATCCCGCAGACGTCGGCGTAGCGGCCGATGAGGGCCTGCACGACCATGCTGTCGAGCACCTCGCCGGTGTCGCTCGCCACCAGGCCCTCCTTGGCCTCGACGGCGGCCTGCAGCCCGTCGGGCCAGCGCTGCAGGTGCGCGACGCGGCCCTTCGCGTCGTCGATGAGCTCGACCTTGCCGCCCCGCACCAGGTAGTCGACGTCGCGGTGCAGCAGCGCGTGGGCGTGCAGGGCGACGTGCACCTCGGTGAGGCGGTGGGCGTGGTCGGCGGTGTAGAGGTCGATGTCGCCCAGCCGCCGCTCGACCCGCTTGAGCCCGGCGTCGGTGAGGTGCACGTTGCGGCCGTCGCCGTCGGTCTCGTAGTGCACGCCGGGCCGCAGCCGCCGCACCATGTCGGTGATCACCGGGTCGTGGGCCCCCGCGGCCGCGGCCCCGGCCAGCACGAGCGGCACGCGCGCCTCGTCGATGAGCACGGAATCGGCCTCGTCGACCACCACGACGTCGGGCGCGGGGAGCAGGACGTCGGCGGGGTCGGTGCGCAGGCGGTCGCGCAGGACGTCGAAGCCGGCCTCGCTCACCGACACGTAGGTGACGTCGGCGGCGTAGGCGGCGCGCCGGGCCTCGGGCTCGGACCACTGGTCCACCCACCCGACGCTCACGCCCAGCTCCGCGAACAGCGGGCCCATCCACTCGGCGTCGCGGCGGGCGAGGTAGTCGTTGACGGAGACGACGTGCACGCGGCGGCCCCGCAGCGCGTAGCCGGCTGCGGCGAGCGCGCCCGCGAGCGTCTTGCCCTCGCCGGTGGCCATCTCCACGACGTGCCCGGCGAGGAGCCCGAGCACGCCCAGCAGCTGGACGTCGAACGCGCGCTGGTCGAGCGCGCGCCGGGCGGCCTCGCGGCCGACGGCGCAGAAGGCCGTCAGGTCGGCGTCGGTGAAGCGGGCCTTCCCGCGCAGCGCCGCCACCGCGTCGGCGAACGCGGCGTCGTCGCGCAGTGCCTCCTCGCGTGCCGCCGCCGCCGCGACCAGGCGCTGCTCCCGGCGCAGGTCCGCGGTGCCGGGACGCTGCAGGAACCGCCGCACGGCGGCGCGCAGCCCGCGCGTCCGACCCATGGGCACGAGATTACCCCGAGGTTGCATCCGACACCTGGATGTCCAGGGCGGCGGCGAGCGCGGCGCCCATCGGCACCAGCTGGTCGGGGCTGATCCGGGCACCGCGCAGCGCGAGCGCGCCGCCGACGTCGTCGAGGACCGACCGGTGCAGGCGCAGGCCGGTGAGCCGGGCGTCGGCGAAGCTCGCCCCGGTGAGGTCGCAGTCGAGGATCGCGCAGCCCGTGCCGGTGAGCTCCAGGAAGTCGGCGCCGCGCAGTACGGTGTTCTCCACCAGCAGGTACGTCGCCCGCGCCATCCGCAGGCTCGCGAGATCGGCGCGGCAGTCGGAGATGCGCACGTCGTCGAGGGTGGCGCCGGACAGGACGATGCCGGTGAGGCGGCAGTTCGTGAACGTGACGCGCCGCAGCGCGGCCTCGTCGAGGACCGCACCGGACAGGTCGCAGTGCTCGAACCGCGTGTCGCGGCAGCGCAGGCCGGTGAAGCGGCGGCCGGAGAGGTCGGCGTCGACCCACCGGCTCTCGCGGACGTCGAGATCGGCCACGTGCTCGGGAACGGTGGTCTCGGCCCCGGCCTCGACCCCGTCCCAGACCGCCCCGGACTCGACGGCGGCCGGGGCAGGATCCCAGTGCGGCGGGGCCTCGGGCGGGTCGGGAAGCATCTTGGCCGTCCGGGCCCGGCGCGCAGCAGCCACCCGGGCAGGCTACGGCGGTCGGCCGCGGCGTCAGAACGGTGGTGGGTCGCCGGGATCGCGCGGCTCACACCATTCGAGCCGGATCCGTCGCGCGTGTCGGGGAGCGGGCGGCGGTGGCGGTGCCCGCGGCTCGGGACGCAGGTGGAGGGACCGTTCGGTGGGACCGGCGGGCTCGTCGTGCCACGGCTCGGGTTCGCGCGTCACCGGCTCGACCGGAGGGGGCAGGACGGGCTCCGGGCGGACGGGATAGCGGCGGCCCAGGGGGCTGATCCAGACGAAGACGCCCGGCTCAGGCTGCCGCAGATCCCAGCCGCCCTCGGTCTTGAGGGTGTGGTCGTGGCGGCAGGCCGGGCCCAGATCGTGGGCGACGGTGGGGCCGCCGCGGGAGTGGCCGATCGTGTGATCCTGATCGGCGGATCGGGCCGGGGCGCGGCAGCCCCGGAATACGCAGAACCGATCCCGGATCTGGACGTGGCGACGGAGCCCGGCGCGCGGGAACCGGCGGTCGGGATGCGCATCGAGGTCCCGAGCGCGGCGGTCACGATCGTGGTGCTGGGCGGCGACGTCGGCGATTACCGAGGCCCACGCTCCGGCCCGGGGCGGCTCGGTGTGCAGCTCGGTGAGCAGGTTCTGCGGGATTTGGATCTCCACCACCCCGCCCGCGACGCCGGTGTGGGGGGTGTCGGCCGGGCGGCGGCGGGTGATGCCGTCCGACATCCACCGCCCCTCCTGGTCGACGACCACCCAGCGCCACTCGGCGCGGCGCTGCCGGGCGACCACCGCTCGGGCGACGCCGGCGGTGACCGGCCCCCACCCGGGTAGCTCGCCGTGGCGCTCGTCGCGACCCAGCAGCGTGCTCAACGGGACCCTGATCTCCACACCGGCCGGCCGCGGCCCGAGCCGGGCGGCGGCCGAGTCCGGGGCTGCCGAGTCCGGGGCTGCCGATTCCGATGGCCCGTCCGGGCGCTCCGCGGTGCCCTCCGCCGCCGACGCACGGCCACGCTCCAGCAGCGCGGCGACGATCGCGTCGCGCGAAAGCCCGTGCAACGATCCGTCCAGCAGCCCCAGGAACACATCCGCGCGCAGCTGGTCCAGCGTGTTCGGGTGCCCGGCCCGGCGCACGGCGCGGGCGAGGCGATCAACCCGTTCCACCGCTGCGGCAGCGTCCTCGACGGGCAGCCCGCTGCCGGTGATCACGGCGGTGCCGTCGGCGTCGAGGTAGGCGACGACCTTGCGGTCCCGCACCGCTGCGGCGTACCGCCGGGCGTAGTACTCGGGATCGAGCTCCAGGATCAGCCGCTTGATCCGATCGGCGATCTGCCACGGCGTCAAGCCGGGAGCCGCGGGCAGCACACGCCCGCAGATCGCCTCCGCCTGCTCCACGGACAGATCGACGAGGTGCTCGGCGAACACCGCGGCCTTGCCCCGATCGATCCGGCCGGCCAGCAACGTCTCCTGCACCTGCGGCAGGACCACGACCAGGGCGAAGGCCAGATCAGTCTCCCGATCGGCGTGCCGCCGGGACCACACCAGCGCCGCCCGCACCTCGTCCGCCGCGAACTGCCCCGGCCTCGACCCGCGCCGCACCACCCCCGGTACGGCCGCGGGGAGCCGATGCAGCACCTCGTTCATCACCGAGAACATCCGGGCCTGCTCGTGCGCGAGCTGCCTCGACTGGGCCTCCATCACCTCGACGATCTCGTCGTTGGGCACCAGGTCGACCACCAGCCCGCTCAGCGCAGCAGCCAACCGAGGACCTGGCGGCATCGCCGCCAGACCCTCCGGAACCCCCTGCCCCACCACCACGAATCGAACATACCTTCGAGCCCCGACAGTTTCGGTCGGATCCGTGGGAGGGTGTCGATCCTCGGCGCCGTCGGTGCCCCGCACACCGTGGAGCTCTGACCGTGCCGGCCCGCTACGTCTCCGTCCTCGATCTCTTCTCCATCGGGATCGGGCCCTCGTCCTCGCACACGGTGGGGCCGATGCGGGCCGCGACCCGCTTCGCCGTGGCGCTGCGGGACGCGGGCGTGCTGGACCGGGTCGAACGGCTGGCCGTGGACCTGTACGGGTCGCTGGGCGCCACGGGCATCGGGCACGGCACCCCCGACGCGGTGGTCGCCGGCCTGCGCGGGCTCGACCCCGCCACCTGCGACCCCGACGACGTGCGCGGCGCCTGGACCGCGCTCGGCACCGGCGCCGACGTGGTGCTGCTGGGGGAGCGCCGCGTCACCGTGGCGCAGGAGGAGATCCGCCTCGCCCCGCTCACCCGGCGGCCCGAGCACTCCAACACCCTGCGGCTGCGGGCCTGGGACGGCGCCGGCGCGCTGCTGCGCGAGCAGCTGTACTTCTCCGTCGGCGGGGGGTTCGTCACCGACGGGCCGGGCATCGGGGCGGACGGGGCCTTCCCGGCGGCCACCGAGGTGGCGACGTCCGAGGTGCCGCACCCCTTCGGCTCCGCCGCCGAGCTGCTGGCGCTCTGCGCCGCCGAGCGCACCGGCATCGCCGGCGTCGCCCGCCGCAACGAGATCGCCCTGCACGGCGAGGAGGACCTCGACGCCGGGATCGCGGCGATCTGGCGGGTGATGCGGCAGTGCGTCGCCGACGGCCTGCACGGCGAGGGCGTGCTCCCCGGCGGGCTCGGCGTGAAGCGGCGGGCGGCGGGCCTGCGCGCGCGCCTGGAGCTGGTCGCGGACCGTGACACGTCCACCGAGTGGCTGCAGGCCTACGCGATGGCCGTCAACGAGGAGAACGCGGCGGGCCGCCGCGTGGTGACCGCCCCGACGAACGGCGCCGCGGGGATCGTGCCCGCGGTGCTGCACCACCACGTGCGGACGAGCGGCGCGCAGGACGTGGCGGACTTCCTGCTCACCGCCACCGCCGTAGGAACGCTGTTCGCCACCAACGCGTCGATCTCCGGGGCGGAGGCGGGCTGCCAGGGCGAGGTCGGGTCGGCGGCGGCGATGGCCGCGGCCGGGCTGTGCGCGGTGCGCGGCGGCACGCCCGAGCAGGTGGAGAACGCCGCCGAGATCGCGATGGAGCACCACCTGGGGCTGACCTGCGACCCGGTCGGCGGGCTGGTGCAGGTGCCGTGCATCGAGCGCAACGCGATCGCCTCCGCCACGGCCGTCGCGGCGGCGCTGATGGCGCTGCACGGCGACGGCACGCACGTCGTCTCGCTGGACGTGGTGATCGAGACCATGCGCCAGACCGGGCTGGACATGTCCTCGCGCTACAAGGAGACCTCGACCGGAGGGCTGGCCGTCAACGTCCCCGAGTGCTGAGATCAGGCTCATGAGCGACTCGAGCTTCTGGCACCCGTTCGCGGCGATGGGCGCGGTGCGCGGCGCCGAGCTCGTCCTCACCCGGGGGGAGGACGTCTGGGTCTGGGACGAGGCCGGCACCCGCTACCTCGACGCCACGGCGAGCCTGTGGTGCGTCAACGTCGGGCACGGGCGCCGGGAGATCGCCGACGCCGTGCACGCGCAGATGACGCGGCTGGCCACGTACCAGACCTTCGGCGACTTCACGAACGTGCCGGCCCGGGAGCTCACCGACCGGCTCGCGGCGCTCGCGCCGGTGCCGGACGCGAAGATCTTCCTCACCAGCGGTGGCGGTGATTCGATCGACACGGCCGCGAAGCTGGCCCGCGAGTACTTCGTGCGGGTCGGCCAGCCCGAGCGCACCGTCCTGATCAGCCGCGACCACGGCTACCACGGCACCCACGGCTTCGGCACGGCGCTCGCCGGCATGCCCGGCAACCGGCTCGCGGCGCCGTTCGTGCCCGACGCCGTGCAGGTCCCGCACGACGACGCCGCCGCGCTGGACGCCGCGATCGAGCGGATCGGGCCGGGGCGGGTGGCGATGTTCATCGCCGAGCCGGTGATCGGTGCGGGCGGGGTGATCCCGCCGGCACCGGGTTACCTGGAGCAGGCCGCCGCGGTCTGCGCCCGGCACGGCGTGTTGTTCGTGGCCGACAGCGTGATCTGCGGGTTCGGGCGGCTCGGCTCGTGGTTCGGGGTGGAGCGGTTCGGGCTGGAACCCGACATGATCACCTTTGCCAAGGGCGTGACCAGCGGTTACGTGCCGCTCGGCGGGCTGGTGGTGCACGGGCGTGTCGCGGAGCCGTTCTGGGCCGACGGGGCGGCCCCGTTCCGCCACGGCGCCACGTACGGCGGCCACCCCACCGCGTGCGCCGCGGCACTGGCCAACCTCGACATCCTGGAGAACGAGGGCCTGCTCAAGCGCGCCGGGGAGCTGGAGGGCGAGCTGCACGCGGCGCTGGGCACGCTCGGCGACCACCCGCTGGTCCGCGAGGTGCGCGGCGGCACCGGCGTGCTCGGCGCGCTGGAGCTCGCGCCGGGTGATCCCACGCTGCCCGCCCGCGTCGCCCGCGCCGCCCGCGACCGGGGCGTGCTGATCCGGCCGATGGTCTCCGCGCTGGGCTTCTCGCCGCCGCTGACGGCCCAGCCCGAGCACCTCGACCGGCTGGCGGACGCCGTCAGGGCCGGCCTGGACGCGGTAGCCGCACGCTGACCAGCACCGCGCGGTGGTCGGTGCCGGGCACGTCGACGACCTCGAAGCGGGTGGTCGCCGTGCCTGCGGGCACGAGCACGTGGTCGATCTGGATGCCGAACCAGCGCGGCCACATCGACGGGTAGGTCGCCACGAGGCCGCGCCCGGTGCCCGCGGCGGCGCTCCGGCCGGTGCCCATCGCGGCCCGCAGCAGGGTGTGGTCGAGCGTGGCGTTGAAGTCGCCCGCGACGATCGGGGCGACCGGGCCGCTGGTCCAGCGGGCGATGTCGGCGAGGTCGCGGCGCCACTGGGCGGTCTTCCCCCGCCCGACCGGCGCCTCGGGGTGCACGGCGTAGAACGACCGCTCGCCGAGGATGCCGCCGCCGGCGCGCAGGTAGCGCCCGCGCAGCTCGGGGCCGCCCTCGACGGTGAGGTCGCCCGCCCGCTCGGACGCCAGCAGCGTGACCCCGTGCCCGTCGCCGACGCCCGGCGCGCTGGAGACCCACGACCGGTAGCCCAGGTTCGCGACCAGCGGCATCAGCTTCTCGCGGTAGTCGTGACCCGCCTCGGGGATGGCGACGAGATCGGGTGCCTCCCGTTCGAGCAGGGACGCGAGCGCCCCGGCGTCGGCGCGGCCCAGGAGCACGTTCGTGGCGAGCACGGTGAGGTCGTCGGGGCCCGGTGCGGGTGCGGGGCGGCGGATCGCACGGCCCGCCACCGACGCGACGCCGGCGACCGCGACCGCCCCGACCACGGCCGCGGCCGGGCGGGTGCTGCGGCGCGTGGCGAGCAGCGCCGCGACACCCGCGGTGAGCAGCGCCGACTGCGGCCGCCACGCCACGGCGTCCACCAGCGGGAAGCGGTGGTCCAGGCGCAGCCGGTCGGGCAGGACCACGGCCGCGGCGACGGCGGCCGCGGCGAGGCGCAGTCGGGGCATTCAGGGTCCTCTCGAACGGGGGAGCTGAGGACCCAACGGCCGGCACGGCGTCGGGGTTCCGTCGGCGCGCGTGTTGTGCTCGCGACGCGCGCATAGCGACGCACGCGGGGCGGCACACCGCGCGCGGGGCGGCGGCACACCGCGCGCGCGGCCGCGGCACACCGCGAGCGCGGCGGCACACCGCGCGCGGGGCGGCGGCAGACCGCGAGCGCGGCGCCACACCGCGCGCGCGGCCGCGGCAGACCGCGCGCGGGGGCCGCGACAGTCCGGACGGGACGCCCGATCCCGGATCTGCGCGCGCCTTGTGCCACCCGAGCGCATGGTGCTGCGCTCGCGCGGCGTGGATTCCGCGCGCGCGGGCCGGTCGCCCTCGGCTAGCGTCGGATCGCGTGGACCCTGTAGAGATCTCGGACGTCGCCGACCTCGAAGCCGTGCTGGGCGTGCCGATGCCGGTCGCCGCGAACAAGGGGCGCAGCTCGCTGCACCCGATCGACCTCGCCTGGATCGCCCACTCGCCGATGGTGCTGATCGCCACCAGCGCCGCTGACGGCACCTGCGACGTGTCCCCGAAGGGCGACCCGCCCGGCCTGCTCGCGCGCGTCCTCGACGCCCGGACGCTCGCGATCCCCGAGCGGCCCGGCAACCGGCGGGCGGACGGGTTCCGCAACGTCCTGTCCAACCCGCACGTCGGGCTGATCTTCCTGGTGCCCGGCCGCACCGACACGTTCCGCGTCAACGGCCGCGCCCGGCTGGTCCGCGACGCGCCGTACTTCGACGCGGTGGCGGTGCGGGGCAGGCGGCCGGTGCTGGCCATGGAGGTGACGGTGGAGGAGTGCTTCTACCACTGCGCCAAGGCGTTCCTGCGCTCGAAGCTCTGGGATCCCGGGACCTGGGACCCCGACGCGCTGCCCGGCCGCGCGGCGATCTCCCACGCTCTCGAACGCACCGATCAGCCCCTGGCGGAGGTCGAGCGCTACTACGGCCCCGGCTACGCCGCGAACCTCTACTGAGGCCGGAGGTCCGGATGGTGGCGCGCCGCCACCTCGGGATGCGAGCGGAACCAGCCCTTCAGCGCGTTGTCGCCGAACCGGGGGAGCAGAGCGTTGTGCTCGTGCTCGCTGACGCCCGGCGCCTCGGCGGCGAGCGACGGCGGCAGCGGCACCGGGTCGAGCACGGCGTCGAGGCGGGGTGACCAGAAGAAGCCGATCGACTGCCGCGTCGCGCCCGGCGCGCACGGCAGCACGCGGTGGTCGGTGGCCACGAGGTAGCCGTGGGTGGCCACCTCCAGCATCTCACCCACGTTGATCACCAGCGCGCCGTCGACCGGCGGGACGTCCACCCAGGAGTCACTGCGGGACGGGCGGGCCTGCAGGCCGCCGGTGCCGTCCTGCAGGAGCAGCGTCAGGAAGCCCCAGTCGGCGTGCGGCCCGACGCCCTGCCCGTCGCCCTCGCGCCCGACGTAGCGGATGAGCTTGCCGAACCAGTGCGGCGATGAGCCGAACGCCTCGTCGAAGTGGGTCTCGGGCAGGCCGAGGCAGGCGGCGAGCGCGTGCGTCAGCTCGGTGGCGACCCCGCTCAGCAGCCCGGTCCACTCCTCGACTGCGGGGCGCAGCTCCGGCAGCGTGTCGTCGGGCCACTGGTTGGGCCCCTCCAGCAGCCGGAACGGCGCGTCCCACCGCTCGCGCGGGACGGGCGGCTGCTCGGGGCCGAAGTCGATCTGCTCGCGGGCGTCGGGGCGGCCCGCGGTGATCTCGTGGCCGAGGCGGGTGTAGCCGCGGAAGTGCGGGGAGAGCCGGTTGTCCAGCCGCATCCGCTCCGCCGGCGGCAGGTCGAAGAACCGCGCCGTGACGGCCGCCAGCGCGGCGACCTGGCCGGGCGCCGCCCCGTAGCCGGTGAGCTGGAGGAAGCCCACCTCGTGCAACGCGGTGCGCAGCGCGTCCAGGAAGGTTGGATCGAAGCTCCCGTCGGCGGTGCGGGCTTCGTCGAGCCGCAGGACGGGGATGGTCGGCATGCTCCCGGTCATGCCCTCATCATCACCGACGAGTGGCACTTTCGTTCGATAGGTTCGGACGAGAGTGCCACTCGTTCGGTTGGGGGGACTCAGCCGATCGCCTGCACGTAGTTCTGGAGAGTTATCCCTGAGCGGCCCGTGAACAGGTCGTCCTCGAACGCGAAGAACAGCGCGGCCATCGCGCAGCCCCGTGCGTAGCCGGGAGCGCGGGCCACCTGCTGGGTCTCCGGGTCGGAGCCGGGCACCCCGCCGGTCTGCGGCGACGGCGGCCCCACGTTCTCCCCGACGACGGGGAGCCCGGCCCGGGCCGCCTGCGCGCGCGCGAACCGCATGTTCGACCACGTCGCCACCGGTGTGGCGGTGTCGACGCTGGTCACGGCGTCGGTCACGGTGCAGGCGTCCTGCGGCGGGTTCAGCGCGCGGGCGGCGACGGCGGTGGCGTCGTCGATCGAGGTGAGGTCGACGACCAGGGCCGGCAGCGCCCCGGCCAGCACCGGGAACTGGTCGACGTAGTAGAGCCCCCGGTACAGCGAGCCGTCCCGGTTGCCCGCGCCGCCCAGCCGGTTGGTGGTGGCGGCGGCGAGGTCGGCCGGCAGCACGCCGCTGCCGGCGGCGGGCACGTGGACGTAGCCGAGGAAGCCGGCGGCCCGCAGCGTCTGGGTCTGGAACACGATGGACCGCATCAGCGACCGCTCGTACCAGAGGAACCAGTTCAGCGCGGCGGCCGCGCTGACGGTCTTCCCCTGCCAGGTGGTGGCGCCCGGTATCCAGCCCGGCATCGGTGTGCGCTGCTGTCCCGTCGCGAGCCCGGTGCCGTTCTGGGGTGCGGCGCCGAACGCCCACCAGCTGTTGAGCGGCCCCCGGCCGGAGTCGTACCCGCCCGGGAAGCCGATCTCGCCCGCGGTCCCGTTGCCCACCCGGATCCCCTCCACCGTGTACGGCGGCAGCGCGGCGACGAGGCGGCGCAGGTAGTCGGCCTCGGCGCTGCTGACGGCGGCGCTGAACACCGTGTCGATCTGGCCGTTCGTGGGCGGGTTGCCGTACTGGTCCTTCAGGCTCGCTCCCGACAGGGTGCGGACCCAGGCGGGCACGTACTGCGTCCCGGAGCCCAGCACCACCCGCAGGCCGGCGCCCGCGCAGGTCGAGATCCGCTGCTTGAGGCCGGCCACGTACGAGGCGTCGACGGTGCCGGCGGCGGGCATGAACAGGTCCCAGCGGGCCTCCAGCATCGTGATCGTGAGCCCGGCCGACCGCTCCGCCACCACCCGGTCGGCCGCGCAGGTGGAGCCGAGCACGCCCCAGGCCGGATCGCCCGGGAGGCCGGCGGCCCCGAGCACGGCCGCCCCCACCACGGCGCACGCGGCGGTACCGACCCGCCGCAGCAGGCCGTTCACGACGCGACCGCCGTCGTCGTCGTCGCCGGGCGGGCCGTCATGCGCCGCATCAGCTGCTGGGCCGGGCGTTCGACCTGCACGAACGTCACCCACGACACGACGAGCGCACCGCCGATCAGCAACCCGACGCCCAGCCAGCCCCACGCGCCCGGGAACCGTTGCGGTGTGATCACCACCGACGCCGCGAGCAGCCACGGCACGTGCGTCAGGAACAGCGTGACGCTCAGGTCGCCCGCCCTCATCGCGCGCGGGCCCGAGAGTGCCGCGTCGAGCCACCCGCGCTGCTGGGACAGGCCGAGCACCACCAGGCCCGCGATCGGCAGCACCGCCAGCAGCGTGATGCCCGCGACCGCCGCCCCCACCAGCGCGGCCAGCGCGAGCGCCGCGACCGCCCCGGTGAGGCGCCCGACCCGCTCCGGGATGCGCGAGCCGACGTGCGTGAGCTGGCAGAGGAGCGCCCCGCCCAGGAACCCGCCCATCGCCCGCCACAGCGGTGCGACGTAGGTGATCTGCGGGTCGCCGTAACCGAGGAACCCGTACGCGACGAGCGGCACGGTCGTCGCGACCAGGTACCCCGCGACGACCGCGGACGGGGTCCGGAACCGCAGCACGACCGGGATGATCAGCGGGAGCAGCAGGTAGCAGAACCACTCGGCCGAGAGCGACCAGGTGGGGCCGTTCCAGGTCAGCGCGTGGGCGCCGCCCCAGCCCTGCGTCAGGGTGAGCTGGCGGAGCAGGTCGATCCCGAGGTCGCCGCCGTGCGGCACGGTGAGGCCCAGCGCGGCGCCGACGAGGACGGCGGCGACCAGCGCGCCGAGCACGGCGAGGTGCACCGGGTAGAACCGCGACAGCCGGGCCCACAGGAACCGGCCGTACACCGCGCCGCCGGGCCAGGTCGCGAACTTCTTCCGGTAGCCCGAGGTCACCACGAACCCGGAGAGCACGAAGAACAGGTCCAGCGCGAGGTAGCTGTGATGCCAGACCGCCGTCCACACGGGTGTCGCCTCCGGTGCCAGCCGGATCGCGATCGGGGAGAGGTGGACGGCCACGACCACCGCGGAGAGCACCCCGCGGATTCCGACGAGGCTGCGGATGAGTCCGGTCTGCTCGTTCATCGGGCGGCTCCACGCAGGGGCTTGGTGAGGTCGAACAGGATGAGGTCGCCGCTGGTGCGGCCCGACGCCCGGAAGGCGACCGGGTGTGCGGCGGCGAGGTCGGCGATCTCCTCGGTGGAGACGGGGGCCAGCCCCAGCGTGGAGAGCTGGGTCGACACCAGCGCGTAGCGGGCGTGGAAGCGGTCGGCGTCCTCGACGGTCACCATGCCGAAGCCCGGCAGCACGAACTGCGCGGTGTGCTCGCCGAGCGCGAGCACCGTGGCACCGCCGCGCTCCGGGGCGAGGAACGCCGCGAGCTGCAGGTAGGTGTCGTCGCTCGTGCGGACGTGGACGTTCCACCACACCGCGCCCGAGCCGCCGAGCAGCACCACCACGAGCCCCGCGATCAGCGCGCGCACCGGCGTCGTCCGGCGTCCGATCCGGGCGACCACCACCGCGATCACGAGCGTGGAGGGCACCGCGAACAGGTAGAACGTCTGCTCCTCGATCTCGGCGAAGAGGAACGTGTAGGACAGCGACGCGGCCACGCCGACGAGCCAGTAGACCAGCAGCCGCGTCGTGGCGGCCTCGACCCCGGCGGCGTGGCGGCCGCGGGCCTTGCCGGCTTCGAGATCCCGGTAGAGCGCCACCACGAGGTAGCCGATCGCGACGGCGATGAGCAGGTAGGACGTGCTGAACTGGCTGAGGTTGGCGATCACCCGCTCGATGAACGACGGCGCGCCCGGCGCGTTGAAGCCGGTCTGGGCGTGCACCCCGACCGCGCGGAACACCCCGCCGAGCGTCGCGTCCGACCAGTCGGCGAAGCGGCCGGTGGCGGCGATCCAGAGGATGTAGGCGTTGTAGACCGCGACCTGGAGCGCGATCACCCCGGCCGCCTCCCGACGGCGCAGCACCCGGCCCGTGGCGAACACCAGCAGCATCGGCACCGTCGTCGTCAGCGCCGACGTGGTCTTGGTCGTGATGGCGACGCCCAGCACGAGCCCGGCCACCACCAGCCACACGACGCGGGCCCGCCCGGCCCGCTCGACCGCGAGCAGCGTGGCGAGCAGGCCGGCCAGCGTCGCCGTCATGGCCGGGGCCTCGAGCAGGAGCCTGCTGTCGAAGCGGACGACGAACGGGTCCAGCGCGTAGAGCGCGCCGGCGATCAGCGCCGCCGCGTACGCCGACCGGCCCCGGCCCACCACGCGGCGGGCGACGGCGATGACGAGCAGGGCGTTGAGCCCCGCGAAGGTCAGTTCGACCCAGCGCAGGCCGACCACGAACGGCACGGTCACCGCCGCCACCGGCTGCCCGATGATCACCCCGAGCAGGGCGAAGAACAGCGGCGGGTGCAGGAAGAACGGCTGGTCGAACAGCTGCGGCCCGTGTCCCTCGGCGAACGAGTTGCCGACGAAGGCGTACTGGAGCTCGTCGATGCCCAGCTCGTAGGACGTGGTCTGGTGGTAGGCCCGCAGTGCCACCGCGGCGGCCGTCACGGCCAGCGCGCCGAGCAGGAACAGGACCCGCGCGAGCGGGGAGGACCGCTGCGGGAGCGGGGTCGGCACGGGCGTGGTCGGTGCCCGTGGCGGTGGCTCGAAGAGACTGGGAGCCGCTGAGACGGTCATGATGCCGCCTCCGCTGGGGAAATCACGTCGGCGGTCATGGCAGGTCCTCGCTGATCAACGTGCGGATCCGGGCGGTGACACGGGTGTAGAGCTCTTCCTGGGTCCGCGCCAGTGCGTCCCAGTCGTGTGGTTCGGCCGCGACCGGGCCGCGGCGGGCGGCCAGCTCGCGACGGTGCGGATCGCGGTGCAGGGCCACCAGTTCTACGGCGAACGCGGCGCAGTCGCGGGCATGATCACCCGACCGGGGGACGAGAACGCCGCAGTCGGGTGGCACGACCTCGCGGAGGCAGTCGATGTCGAACGCGACGACCGGGGTGCCGGTGGCCAGCGCCTCGGCGGCGACGATGCCGAACGTCTCGAAGCGGGACGGCACGACGGCCACCCGCGCCCCGGCGAGCAGCGCGAACTTCTCCCGGCCCGCGACCCAGCCCGCGAAGCGGACGCGGTCCCCGACGCCGAGCCGCTCCGCCCGGGCGCGCAGCGCCGCCTCGCCGGGCCCGGTCCCGGCGACGACCAGGTCACCGGGCAGCTGAGGGGCCGCCTGTGCCCAGGCGTCGAGCAGCAGGTCGAGGCCCTTCTGGGCGGTCTCCAGCCGGCCGACGTACACCGTGTCCTCGCCGCGCGTCGCGGTGGCGGTCCGGGCGATCGGGTCGATGCCGTTGCCGATCACCGCGATCGTGGCGCCCGGAGCGAGCGCGGCGAGCCTCTCGGCCACCCCGTGGGAGACGGCGACGAGCGTGCGGTGGCTGCGCACGGCCACGCGCTCCACCAGGTGCACGGGGACGTGGTACTCGCGCGCCTTGTCCCGGGCGTTGAGCCACTGCACGACGCCGACCGTCGGCGTCCGCGACCACCACGGCACGCCCATCGAGGAGAACGGGGCGCAGAAGTCCTCGACGACGAGGTCGGCGGCCACCGCGCGCACGTACAGCGGCGCGGCCAGCACGTAGCCCGCCAGGCGTCCCAGGCGGGTGCGGCCGCCGCCCGGTCCGATGTGGACCCAGCGGAGGCTGCCGTCGCCGTGGACCTCGGTGCGGTCGACGGCGCCGGGGAAGCGGGTGGTGAGCACCGTGACGCGGTAACCGAGGGCGGCGATCCGCCGGTTGATCTCCGCGGTGCGCAGCGACCCGCCGCCCGAGCCGGGCATCGCGGGGTCCTCGAAGCCGAGGTGGAGCACGTGCGGCGCGGTGTCGGGGCCCGGGGCCGTCCCGACCGCCCCCCGGGCCCGGTCGGCCAGCACCGGCCCGCCGGTCACGACCACCGCCAGCACGGCGACCCCGACCGACCAGGCGAGAACCGAGCCGTGGACGAGCGCCAGGCCACCGGCGACCACCGCGGCCCGGGCCGCGACGCCGCGCAGGCCGCGCGGGTGCAGGCCCAGCGCGCGGCGGCCCGCCACGGCCAGCGCCAGCGCCCCCGCCACCGTGCCGGCCGCGGCACCGGC
>CAXTTN010000049.1:0-29237 GCA_964247105.1 uncultured Pseudonocardia sp. | reverse complement strand
CCTGCATCCGGGCCAGGACCGCCGACGAGATCCTCGACAGCGTCGCCAACTACCGACTCAGGACACCAGGTGGCGGGGCGGTCACTGCTGACGGGCCCAGCGTCAGGCAGGATCACCGGCGCGGCGGGCAGTACTCCCTCTCCGACCAGTGACATCGCGGTTACGCTCGACGTGTGGGAGCTGACACCAAGCCGTACGTGACCGATCCGGCGCCGTTGCGCGAGCTGTTCCTGTTCGCCGACCTCACCGACGAGCAGCTGGCCTGGGTGGCCGCGCACGGCGACGTGGTCGAGGTGGCCGCGGGGGAGGACATCGTCGCGGAGGGCGAGCCGGCCCGCTGCTTCCACGTGCTGCTCACCGGAACGATCACGATGAGCCGCGTGATCGGCGGCCAGCCCGTGGAGACCGTCCGCACCGAACAGCCCGGCGTGTACTTCGGCGCGGTGCAGTTCTACCTGGAGGACGAGTCGGCACGGGACTACCCGGCGTCGGTGCGGGCGATCACCGACTGCCGGCTGCTGGCGCTGCCCGCGCGGGAGTTCGCCGAGGAGTTCGCCCGCTGGTACCCGATGGCCGTGCACCTGCTGGAGGGCATGCTGCTGGGGATGCGCAAGAGCAACTCCCAGGTCGCCGAGCGCGAGCGGTTACTGGCCCTGGGCAAGCTCTCGGCCGGGCTCACCCACGAGCTCAACAACCCCGCCGCCGCCGCGGGCCGGGCCGCCGACGCGCTGCGCGACCGGGTCGCCGGCATGCGCAACAAGCTGGCCATGATCGCGTCGGGCAGGCTCGCGGGCGCGCAGCTGCAGAAGCTGGTGATGGCGCAGGACGAGTTCGTCAAGAAGGTCCGCCACGCCCCGGCGCTCTCGCCGATGGAGGCCTCCGACCTGGAGGACGAGCTCGGCGACTGGCTCGACGAGCACGGTGTCAGCGGCGGCTGGGATCTCGCGCCGGTGTTCGTCGCGGGCGGGCTGCGCATCGACGACATGGAGGCCGTCCTCACCGCCGCCGGCCCGGACACGCTGGAGGGCGCCGTCCGCTGGCTCGCCTACACCGTGGAGACCGAGAGCCTGCTGCGCGAGATCCTCGACGCCACCGCGCGCATCTCCGACCTGGTCGGCGCGGCCAAGCAGTACTCGCAGATGGACCGCGCCCCGCACCGCTGGATCGACGTGCACGAGGGCCTCGACGCCACGCTGGTGATGTTCGGTCGCAAGCTCGGCGACGAGAGCGGCATCCGCATCGTCCGCGACTACGACCGCGCGCTCCCGCAGGTCCCCGCGTACGCGGCCGAGCTCAACCAGGTGTGGACCAACATCATCGACAACGCGATCGACGCCATGGACGGATCCGGCACGCTGACCGTCCGCACCCGCCTGGACGGGGAGCGGCTGCTCGTCGAGATCGGCGACACCGGTCCCGGCATCGCGCCCGAGGTGCGCAGGCGGATCTTCGAGCCGTTCTTCACGACGAAGGCGGTGGGCCACGGAACGGGCCTGGGCCTCGACGTCTCCTACCGGGTCGTGGTGAACCGGCACGGCGGCGACGTGGTGGTGGAGTCCGAGCCCGGTGACACCCGCTTCCGGGTCTTCCTGCCCCTCACCGAGAACCCCGCCTGAAGCCTGTCCCGCGGCTCACCATGGTCGGGCCGCGCCGGTGATCACGGGCAGACGGCCGCTCGTGGATCCCCGCCGGCCAGGGGGTCCGTCAGGTGCGACGGTGCTCGATGAGGTCCCAGCGGTTGCCGAAGGGGTCCGTGAACACCGCGACCGTCCCGTAGGGCTCGTGGCGGGGCTCCTCCAGGAACACCACGCCCGACGCCCGCATCCGGGCGTGGTCGGTGGCGAGGTCCGATGTGGACAGGAACAGCGCCACGCGCCCGCCGGTCTGGTCGCCGATCCGCGCCGCCTGCTCCGGGCCGTCGGCCCGCGCCAGCAGCAGCGACGCGCCCCCGCCGCCCGGCGGCGCGACCACCACCCACCGCTTCCCGTCGCACAGGGCGGTGTCCTCCACCAGCGCGAACCCCAGCGCGCCCGCGTAGAAGGCGATCGCCGGGTCGTAGTCGGGGACGACGAGCGTGACGAGCCCGATCCGCTGCGCCGGCCGCGGGTTGCGGGCGGCGTTGTCCCAGCGCCAGCCGTCGCGGCGCGGCCGGTCGGGGAGCGCGATCCGCCCGCACGCCCACAGCAGGGTGGTCCACGGGTCGGCCGCCGGTTCGACCTCGGGCAGCAGGCGGCCCAGCACCCGTGCGCACAGGTCGGGATCGGGCGACCACGGCACGCCGAGGCCCAGCGCGACGTCGCGGGTGTGCACGAACGTCTCCAGGACGCCCATCGCCGCGGTGGCCTCCGGATCGGCGGGCCCGAAGCTGTGGTGGCCGGTGACGTCGGGCGGCGTGACCCGCACGATCGCGGCGAGCAGCGCCGCCGACGCCGTCAGCACGGCGAACAGACCCTCCGGCCCGGCCGCGGGATCGGCGCGGATGGCGTTCTCCTCCCCGCCGGGGTGGCGCGCCAACGCCTCCAGCGGCAGGTAGGTGCGGTAGCCGGGCACGCCGAGCTGCGCGCCGTAGAACACCAGGTCGTCGGCGACGTGCTCGACGGTCTCCCAGCAGCTCCACTCCAGGTCGCCCGCGGGCACCCACCAGTCGCGGTCGGCCCCGGCGCGCAGGGCGGTGACGGCGGAGGCGACGGCGGCGAGGACGTCATCGGCGGTGACGGGCATGCACGGGACCCTAGACACCTGGGCCCGATCGGCGAAGGCGCCGCGTCGAGGAGGTCAACTCGCGGGAGGCAGGCGGGTCGCGCCCTCCGAGGGGTCGGCGCGGCGGATCTCGGGGGGCCTCAGGCCCTCCGCCGCGAAGGCGTTGCGGACGCTCGTCGTGACGTCGTCCGTGCGGCTCACCGGGACCAGTGCGATCACCGAGCCGCCGAAGCCGCCGCCGACCATCCGGGCCCCGAACGCGCCCGAGGCGCGGGCGATCTCGCAGGCCAGGTCCAGCTCGCGGCACGACACCGCGAAGTCCTTCGCCAGCGACCGGTGCGAGGCGTCGAGCAGCGGGCCGATGTCCTTCAGCCGGCGGTCGTCGAGCAGCGCGACGACCTCCCGGACCCGGGCGATCTCCGTGACGACGTGCCGGGCGCGGCGCAGCAGGTCCCCGTCGAGCGCGTCGAGGTCGGCGGCGGTGGCCTCGCGCAGGCTGTTCAGGCCGAGGGTGGCCGCGGCCTTCTCGACCGCCGCCCGTCGCTCGCCGTACTGCCCGTCGGCCAGGCGGTGCCGCACGCGGGTGTCGATCACCAGCACGTTCAGGCCGTCGTCGGCGGGGGCGAACGGGACCTGCCGGGTGGAGCCGTCCCGGGTGTCGAGCAGCAGCGCGTGGCCTGCGGTGGCCAGCAGCGACACGGCCTGGTCCATCCCGCCGGTGGACGCGCCCACCACGTCGTTCTCGGCCCGGATGCACGCGGTGGCCAGCTCCCGGCGGTCGAGCGCCAGGCCGGAGAGGTCGTCGACGGCCAGGGCGGTGGCGCACTCCAGCGCCGCCGACGACGACAGGCCCGCCCCGAGCGGCACGGTCTCGCCGACCAGCAGGTCGATCCCGCCGACGGGGTGCCCGGCCTCGCCCAGCGCCCACAGCACCCCGGCGGCGTAGCCGGCCCAGCCCGCGGGGGAGCCCGGACCGATCTCGTCGAGCGTGCCGTCCCACCCCGCGCCCTCCGCGGCGCTCCGCAGCCGGACGCGGCCGTCGGAGCGGGCGGCGACCTCCACCACGGTGCGCTCCGCGATCGCGAACGGCAGGCACAGGCCCTGCGCGTAGTCGACGTGCTCGCCGATCAGGTTGACGCGGCCGGGCGCGGCCCAGCGGCCGTCGGGCTCGCGGCCGAAGAGATCCGCGAACGTCATCCGGCCCTGCGCAGCCGCTCGGCGATCTGTTCCGGGGCCGCGTCGTTCACCCACGCCGCCATGCCCGACTCCGACCCGGCCAGGTACTTGAGCTTCCCGGGCGCCCGGCGCAGCGAGAACAGCTGCAGGTGCAGGCGGGTCAGGTCGCGTCCGGTGTGGAACGGGGCCTGGTGCCAGCCCGCGATGTAGGGCAGCTCGGCGGGCTCGCCGAAGTACCGCTCCAGCCGGTGCAGCAGGTCGCGGTACATCACCGCGAGCTCGTCGCGCTCGTCGCCTGCGAGCTCCGTGAAGTCGGGCACCGCCCGGTGCGGCACGAGGTGCGCCTCCACCGGCCAGCGGGCCGCGGCGGGCACGAACGCCGTCCAGTGCTCCCCGTCGAGGACGACGCGGGTGCCGGCCTTGCGCTCGGAGTCCAGCACGTCGCCCATGAGGTCGCGGCCGGTGCGCTGGCGGTGCGACGCGGCGCGGGTGAGCAGGGACGCCGTGCGCGGGGTGACGAACGGGTAGCCGTAGATCTGCCCGTGCGGGTGCTGCAGCGTCACCCCGATCTCCTGGCCGCGGTTCTCGAACGGGAACACCTGCTCGACGCCGGGCATCGCCGACATCGCCGCGGTGCGGTCGGCCCACGCCTCGATCACGGTGCGCACGCGCGACACCGGCAGCGACCCGAACGCGGCGTTGTGGTCGCTGGTGAAGCACACGACCTCGCACCGCCCGGTGGCGGGCCGCTGCGGCCACAGCGTGTTGCCGTCCACATTGGGCTCGACCTCGACCGCCGTGTTCTGCGAGAACGACGGGAAGCGGTTCTCGAACACCACGACGTCGTAGGACGGCGCCGGGATCTCGGACGGCTCGCGGCCGGGCTGGGTGGGGCACAGCGGGCAGTGGTCGGCGGGCGGCATGAAGATGCGGTTCTGCCGGTGCGCGGCGATCGTGACCCACTCGCCGGTGAGCACGTCGAAGCGCATGGTCGAGCCGTGCTCGACGGTCGGCAGGTCGCGCGTGTCGGGCAGCACCTCGCGGGTGGGCGTGACGTCGTCGAAGTAGAACAGCTCGCGGCCGTCGGCCATCCGAGCGGGCGTGCGTCGGACGTTCATGCGGCCAGGACCACCCTTCCGCACGAGCTCTCCAGCATCTTGCGCGCGTCGGGTTCGAGGCCGTCGTCGCTCACGACGACGTCCACCTCGCCCAGGGTCGCGATCGTGCTCAACCCCACCACCCCCCACTTCGAGTTGTCGGCCACCACGGCGATCCGCCGGGCGCTGGCCACCAGCGCCCGGTTCGTCTCGGCCTCCACGAGGTTCGGGGTGGTGAAGCCCGCCTCGGCGTCCATCCCGTGGACGCCCATCAGCAGCCAGTCGACGTGCAGCCGGCGCAGCGCCGCCACCGCGATCGGCCCGACGAGCGCGTCCGACGGCGTGCGCTCGCCTCCGGTGAGCACGACCGTGAGGTCGTCGCGCCCGGCGTCGTAGAGCACCTCCGCCACCCGCAGGGAGTTGGTGACGACGGTCAGCCGCGGCACCCCCAGCAGCGCCGACGCCACGGCGTGGGTGGTGGTGCCGGCCGAGAGCGCCACGGACGCGCCGGGCTCGATCAGCCGGGCCGCGGCCGTGGCGATGGCCTGCTTCGCCGCCGTGTGCAGCCCGGACTTCGCGGCGAACCCGGGCTCGTCGACGCTGCTCCCGGCCGCGGTCGCCCCGCCGTGCACGCGCGTGACCAGGCCCCGCCCGGCCAGGACGTCGATGTCGCGGCGCACCGTCATGTCGGACACGCCGAGCCGCTCGACCAGCTCGGACACTCGGGCACCGCCGGTGGTGCGCACCTCGTCGAGGATCAGCTCCTGGCGTTGGCGGGCGAGCATCAGATCCCTTCCCGCACCACGGAGGCCGCCCCGGGCGCGACCGTGACCTTACCGTTATGCGATTCACCGGTCAGCAGGTCGGTCCCGCTGGCGGGGACGGTGGCCTCGGCGTCGGTGCGGTTCAGCACGAACACGTACCGCCCGCGACGGACCACCTCGACACCCGGCGATCCGGCTCTCGTCACCCCCGCATCGTCCAGGATCCGCGCGGCGAGCGCGGAGGTGGCCTCCTCGTCGAGGCGGGTGGCGACGTACCAGGCCGT
Organism: uncultured Pseudonocardia sp.; assembly: GCA_964247105.1. GTDB lineage: Bacteria > Actinomycetota > Actinomycetes > Mycobacteriales > Pseudonocardiaceae > Pseudonocardia. The sequence goes on along the minus strand of CAXTTN010000049.1, from coordinate 23,216 downwards.
CCCTTTCCTGGTGATCGCCGGCGTCCCCGGCAGCGGACCGTCCACGTAGGACGCGATCACCTCGGCGTCGGGCGCCGTCAGCAGCTCGGTCCAGAGATCGGCCCGCGAGCCGTCGTCGAGGGTGACGGTCGTGCCCGGCGCCAGCGGAGCGAACTCCTCGGAGCGGACGCCCAGCAGCTCACGGAAGGCGCCGGGGTAGCCGCCGAGGCGGATGTGGTCGTTGCCGTCGACGATCCCGGAGAAGTAGGTGACCAGCACGTGCCCGCCCCGCGCCACCACCGCCTCCAGCGCGGGCGCGACGTCGTCCTCGACCAGGTAGAGCGTGGGGACGACGACGACCCGGTACCCGGACAGGTCGGCGCAGGGGTGCACGACGTCGGCCGTGGCCCCGGCGTCGGTGATCGCGGAGTGCCAGCGGTGCACGGCGTCGACGTAGCGCAGCTCGCCGCTCGGGTGCGAGCCCAGGTCGCAGGCCCACCAGGCGTTCCAGTCCCACAGCAGCGCCACGTCGGCCTCGACGCGGGAGCCCGCCACCTCCCCGATCGCGCGCAGTGCGGCGCCCAGCTCCACGACCTCGCGGAACTTCGCCGAGTCCGGCCCGGCGTGCGGCACCAGCGCGGAGTGGAACTTCTCACCGCCCGCGCGGGAGGCCCGCCACTGGAAGAACGCGACCCCGTCGGCGCCGCGGGCCACGTGTTGCAGCGAGTCCAGCAGCAGCTCGCCGGGGCGCTTGGCGACGTTCACCGGCTGCCAGTTCACCGCCGAGGTCGCCGACTCCATGAGCAGCCACGGCCTCCCACCCGCGACACCGCGCGTGAGGTCGTCCGTGAACGCCTGCTCCGCGTGCACGTGCGGCAACCGGTGGTCGAGGTAGTGGTCCTGGGAGACGACGTCCATGTCCGGCGCCCACGCGAAGTAGTCCTGTTCGGACTGGTGCGAGCTGACCATGAAGTTCGTGGTCACCGGCACCCCGGGGGAGATGTCCCGGAGCACGTCGCGCTCGGCCCGGTGGTAGTCGAGCAGCTCGTCGGAGGAGAAGCGGGCGAAGTCCAGCTCGTGGGTCGGGTTGGGCACCGCCGGGGTGATCCGCGGCGGCAGCACCTCGTCGAAGCTCGAGTAGTGCTGGCTCCAGAACGCCGTGCCCCAGGCGTCGTTGAGGGCCTCGACGTCCTTGTAGCGGTTGGTGAGCCACTCCCGGAAGGCCGCCGCGCTGACGTCGCACCAGCACCTCCCGTTGTGGCAGCCCAGCTCGTTGGAGACGTGCCAGAGCCGCACGGCCGGATGGTCGCCGTAGCGCCGCGCCAGCTCCGCGACGAGCGCCAGCGCGTGCTCCCGGAACACCGGCGAGCTGGGGCACCACGACTGCCGGCTGCCCGGCCACAGGACGTGCCCGGCCGCGTCGACCGTCAGGATCTCCGGGTGGGCGGCGGTGAGCCACGGCGGCGGGGCCGCCGTGGCCGTGGCCATGTCGACGGCGATCCCGCCCTCGTGCAGGAGGCCGAGGATCTCGTCGAACCACCCGAAGTCCCACTGCCCGCGGAGGGGTTCGAGCAGCGCCCAGCTGAACACCCCGAGCGTCACGAACCCGACGCCCGCCTCCCGCATGAGCGCGATGTCCTCGCGCCACACCGAGCGGGGCCACTGCTCGGGGTTGTAGTCGCAGCCGAGCGCGATTCCGTCGAACGGGAACACGGTCATCCCTTCGTCGCGCCCAGGGTCAGGCCCGAGACGAACTGCTTCTGCAGCGCGAAGAAGATGATCAGCACCGGGAGCATCGCCAGCACCGATCCGGCCGAGAGCAGGTTGTAGTCGGTGAAGAAGCGGCCCTGCAGGTTGTTGAGCGAGCTGGTGATCGGGAACTTGTCCCCGCTCTGCAACAGCACGGTGGCCCAGAAGAACTCGTTGTAGACCCATGTGACCTGCAGCGTCGCCAGCGCCGCCAGCGGGGGCCGGCACAGCGGCAGGGTGAGCGCGAAGAACTGGCGCGTGACGCTCGCCCCGTCCACCCGGGCCGACTCGTAGATCTCCGCCGGGATCGTCTTCATGTAGTTGCTCAGCACGAACGTGCAGAAGCCGAGCTGGAAGGCGATGTTCACGAGGATCACGCCGAGCTGCGTGTTGAGCAGGGTGCCCGAGCTGGACAGCCAGTCCGGCACCGAGGTGGCCCGGAACATCCGGTACACCGGGATGAGCAGGGACTGCGGCGGCAGCAGGTTCGCGGCGAGGAACACCGCGAGCAGCGTGAGGTTCAGCTTGAACGTGAAGCGGGCCAGCACGAACGCCATGCACGACGACAGGAACAGCGTGATCAGCACGGCCGGCACGGTGATCACCGCGGAGTTCCAGAAGTGCAGCCCGAAGTCGCCCTGCTCCCACGCGTTGACGTAGTTCTTCAGCGTGAACCCGCCGAACGACACGTAGCCGTGGATCGCCGTGTAGGCGTAGTCACGGAACGAGTTGAGCAGCGCCCACGCGATCGGGAACAGCCACGACAGCGCCACCACCCACAGGAACACGTGCAGCACGATCCGCCGGGTGCGGGGCCGCTGCGGGCCGGCGGGCCGGGTGATCGTCGTCGTTCTCTCCGCCACGGCCGTCACGACTGCCTCGCCTCCCGCATCACGATGCTCAGGTAGATCGCCACGAAGACCGAGCTGATCAACAGCATGATCGTGGCCATGGCCGAGCCGAAGCCGATCCGGCTCGCCTCACCCACCACGTTCTGGGTCACAAGCGTGGCGATCAGCTCCAGCCCGTTGCGCCCCTTGTTGATCACCCAGACCAGGTCGAAGGCGCGGAGCGCCTCGATCACGGTGATCACCAGCACGATGACGTTGATCGGTCGCATCACCGGGAAGACGATGCGGAAGAACGTCTGGACCTCGTTGGCCCCGTCGATGGCCGCGGCCTCGCGCAGCGAGGCGTCCACCGCCTTGAGGCCCGCCAGGTACAGCAGCATCACGTAGCCGATGTGCCGCCAGCTCGACGCGGCCAGCGCGGCCCACAGGTTGACGCTCGGGTCGCCGTACCAGTCGACGCTGGTGCCCAGCACCGCGTTGAGCAGCCCCTGGTCGCGCGAGTAGATCAGCTGCCAGACGAAGGCGACGAGCGCCAGCGACAGCACGACCGGCAGGTAGATCGCGGTCTGGTAGAAGCGGCTGAACTTGATCTCCTTGTCCAGCAGCACCGCCAGGAAGATCCCGATCGGGGTCGCGATGAGGAACAGCACGCCCAGGAACGTCAGGTTGTGCTGCAGCGCCGGCCAGAACGGCGGGTAGTTCGTGGCGACGTTGACGTAGTTGGTGAACCCGACGCCCTTGATGGTGCTGAGCGCGCCGATGCCGTTCCAGTTGGTGAACGACAGGGCCACCGACGCCAGCGCCGGGAACCAGACGAGCACCAGGACGAACAGCGTCGGCACGAGCACCATCAGGGAGACGACGACCAGGTCGAGACCCGTGAGCTTGCGGACCCGCCGGTTGCGCGGGGTCGACGACGGCGCGCGGCTCGTGGCCGTGCCGTCCGGATCGGTTCCCGGCCGTGGTGTGGCCGTGGGTGTCGTGGTCATGTCCGGATCCCGGTCAGCTGGTGAAGATCGACTTCTTCTGGCTCTCGATGCTCTTCGTGAGCCCGTCGATGTCGTCGGGCGCCTTGATGAACTGCTGCAGCGCCGGGATCATCACGGTCGAGGCGAAGTCGGGGCGGGTGTCGCGGTCGAGGAACTGCGAGATCTGCTTGCCGGCGGCGACGAACTCCACGGCCTTCTTCTGCAGCTTCGTGTAACCGGAGGTGTCGGCGCCGGAGCTGGCCGCGATCACCGAGGTGTCGGCCTTGACCGAGATGCCCTCCGCCTTCGCCGTGGCGAGGTAGCCGAGGAACTTCTTGGCCGCGGCCTCGTTCTTCGGGTTGGCCGCCATCAGGAAGCCGTCGATCGGGGCCTCGATGGCGCCGGTGCCGATGGTCGAGTCGACCTCGGGGAAGGTGAAGAAGTCCAGGTCGTCCTGGTCGGCGGGGTCGGTGAACTGCTGGCCGAGGAACATGCCGAGCACGTACATGCCCGACTTCTTCTGCTGCAGCGACTGCGCCGCCTCCTGCCAGGTGCGGCCCAGCGAGTCGGGCTGGTGGTAGGGCAGCAGCCGCTTCCAGGTGTCGAACACCTTCTTGACCTTGTCGGAGTCCCAGGCCTCCTTGCCCGCCATCAGGCTGACGTGGAAGTCGTAGCCGTTGATCCGCAGGTTGAGCTGGTCGAACGTGCCCATCGCCGGCCAGCCGTCCTTGTCGGCGAACGCAATCGGGGTGAGGCCGTCCTTCTGCATCTGCGTGGACAGCGCCACCAGCTCGTCGAGCGTCTTCGGCGCGGTGTAGCCCTTGGCGGCGAACACGCTGGGGCGGTAGTAGATCGCCCACGGGTAGGTGGTGAACGGCACGAGGTACTGCTTGCCGTCGGCGGTGGAGGCGGCCTTCAGCGCGTCGGACATGCCGGTGACGTTCTGCCAGACGTCGCTGATGTCGCCGACGAGGCCCTGCTGGGCGAAGAACTGCATGCGGTAGCCGGCGAACCAGGTGAAGACGTCGTCGGGCTGGCCCTGCAGGTAGTTGTTGATGTTCTCCTGGAACGTGTTGTGGTCGACCGTGTTCGTCTTGACCTGGATCGCCGGGTCGCCGAAGCCCGCGACGATCTGCTCGAACGCCTTCTTCGGCACCGCGTCGGACTGGTTCGAGCCGAAGGTCAGGGTGCCGCTCGCGGCCGCGACGTCGCCGCCGGTGGTGGCGGTGCTGCTGCCCGACCCGCACGCCGCCAGCAGCCCGGTGGCCCCGAGCAGCCCGGCTCCGGCCATCGCGCCCTTCAGCAGTGAGCGCCGGTCGAGCCGGGTGGCCGCCACCGAAGCGGGGGTGAGTCCGGCCAGGTAGTGGGCCTCGGACGAGGGTCGGGACATGTCGCCTCCATTGGAGATCAAGTCGTGTGATCCGCGACCGGGCGTGCTCGGCGGCCGCGAGGTGAACGCACGATGGCGTATCGCCGCGAGAGAGTCAATACTTTCCAACAACGTCCAACAGGGGAGCTACCCACATGCCAACAGGTTCCAACATCCCGGCCGCCGTGTTGCGCGGCGGCGGGTGCGCCGTGCTGCTCGACCTGGCCGGTCCGGGGCTGCCCCGCGTGCTCCACTGGGGCGCGGACGACGACCTGCCCGATGCGTCACTCTCCGCAGTCGTCGAGGCGCTGGAGCCGGGCATCCCGAACGGCGGGCAGGACGCCCCGCTGCCCCTGACCCCGCTCCCCGGCGCGGCCGACGGCTGGCCGGGCAGGCCCACGGTCCGCGGTCACCGACCGGACGCGGGATCGCCCGGGGGAGCGGCGTTCCCGCGCTGGACGACCTCGTCGGTCGAGGTGGCCCCGGAGTCGGTGCGGGTCGTGGCGGGCGACGCCGACCTCGGGCTGGAGCTCACCTGCCGGCTGGCCGTCGCGCCGTCCGGGGTGCTGACCACCGATGTCACGGTGAGCAACGTCGGCGCGGGTCCGTACGTCCTCGACGGCATCACCCCGGTGCTGCCCGTGCCGTCCCGGGCGGGGGAGCTGCTCGACTTCGCGGGCCGCTGGGGCCGCGAGCACTCGCCTCAGAGGTCACAATTGCATGTCGGAATCCGTGCGCGGGAGAGCTGGCGCGGGCGGCCCGGACACGACGGCACGCCCCTGCTGGTCGCCGGGACCGCGGGCTTCGGGTTCGGCCACGGCGAGGTGTGGGGTGTGCACGTGGCCTGCGGGGGCAGCGCGGTGCACCTCGTCGAGCGGATCCCGGAGGGTTTCGCGGTGATCGGTGGCGGCGAGCTGCTGGAGTCGGGGGAGATCGTGCTCGGGCCCGGAGGGTCCTACGCCGCCCCGACGCTGGTGGCCGCCTGGTCCGGCGCGGGCCTCGACGGGCTGTCGGCGCGCCTGCACGGCTACGTCCGCGCGCGCCCCGGCCACCCGCGATCGCCCCGGCCGCTGACGCTCAACGTCTGGGAGGCCGTCTACTTCGACCACGACCTCGACCGGCTCACCGCCCTCGCCGACCGCGCCGCCGCGCTGGGCGTCGAGCGCTTCGTCCTCGACGACGGCTGGTTCCTCGGCCGCCGCGACGACACCCGCGGGCTGGGCGACTGGGTGGTGGACCCGGACGTGTGGCCCGGCGGGCTGCACCCGCTGGTGGACCACGTCCGCGGCCTGGGGATGCAGTTCGGGCTCTGGTTCGAGCCGGAGATGATCTCCCTGGACTCCGACGTCGCGCGCGCCCACCCGGACTGGGTGCTCGCGGCTCCCGGCCGGCTGCCGCGTCCGGCCCGGCACCAGCACGTGATCGACCTGGCGAACCCCGACGCCCACGCGCACGTCCTGGGCCGGATCGACGCGCTGTGCTCGGAGTACGCGCTGGACGCGATCAAGTGGGACCACAACCGCGACCTGTCCGAGCCCGTGCACGCCGGCCGGCCCGGCGCCCACGCCCAGACCGCCGCGCTGCACCGGCTGCTCGACGAGCTGCGTGCCCGGCACCCGCGGCTGGAGATCGAGTCCTGCGCGTCCGGGGGCGGGCGGCCCGACCTGGCGACGCTCGCCCGCACCGACCGCATCTGGGGCTCGGACTGCACCGACCCCGTCGAGCGCCAGGCCATCCAGCGCTGGACCGGGCTCCTGCTGCCGCCCGAGCTGGTCGGCGCCCACGTCGGCGCGCCCGTCTCGCACACCACGTCCCGGGCGAGCGAGCTGTCGTTCCGGATGGCGACGTCGCTGTTCGGCCACGCCGGCATCGAGTGGGACATCACGAGCTGCTCCGACGACGAGCTGGCCCAGCTGCGGGAGTGGGCCGCGCTCTACACGGAGCTGCGTGCCGTGCTGCACTCCGGGCGGACGGTCCGCGCCGACGACCCGGGCGAGGGTGCGCTGCTGCACGGGGTGGTGGGGGAGGACGAGGCCGTCTACGCGTACGTGCGCCTCACCACCACCGTCGACGTCGTGCCGCCGCGGCTGCGCCTGCCGGGGCTCGACCCGGCGCGGCGCTACCGCGTGCAGGCCCGGCTCAGCGGCCTGTCGTCGGGCCGGTCGCAGACCCCGTGGCTGGCGAAGGGCGTCGAGCTGCCGGGCGCGGCGCTCACCCGCATCGGCGTCGCCCCGCCCCTGCTGCACCCCGACCAGGCGGTGGTGCTGCACGCGGTTGCCGTCCGGTAAGGCAACCCTGGCGCCGCGGGCAGCAGGAGGAACCGGAGCGGGGAGTCCGCGGCCGCCGGGGGATCGCCATAGTCGGGTGATGACCCTCTTCGAGTTCGTCCGGGAGCTGTTCGCCAACGCTGCCCTGCAGCAGGACTTCGCCGAGGATCCGCAGGGCGTCCTGCGGGTGCACGGCCTGGACGGGATCACCGCGTCCGACGTGCGCGAGGCATTGCTGCGCGCCTCCGCCGAACCGGTCGGCTGGCCGCCACCGGCCGCCCACGAATCGGCGGCGCGCTACCTCACCACCCACACCTGCACCGTCGTCGCGTTCTAGATTCGTTCCGACGGGACATCAGTGGGCGTGCGGCTCCTCGCGGTGCACCGGGCCGTGGCGGTCGTCGCAGTGCAGCTGGGTCAGCGGCAGCAGCGGCGCGTCGACGTGCGCGAGCGGCGCCCCGGCGTGATCCACCTGCAGGGTGGTGTGGGTGATGCCGTGCTCCGCGGCCACGGCGAGCTCGAGGTCGCGGCGCAGGGCGTGGCAGTCGGTGCCCGGATCCACCAGCACGTGCGCGGAGAGCGCGACATCGCCCGAGGTGATCTGCCAGACGTGCAGGTCGTGCACCTCGTCGACGCCGGGGACGGCGACCAGCCGGTCGCCGAGCGCGTCCGGGTCGATGCCCGCGGGGGAGGCCTCCAGGAACACCCGGCCGGACTCCCGCACGAGCCCCACGCCCGCCTTCACCATCAGCACGACCACGACGAGCGAGGCGATGGCGTCGGCACGGGCGAAGCCGGTGAGCAGCACGACCACCCCCGCGATCGCGGTGGCGACGAACCCGAACAGGTCGTTGAGGATGTGCTGGTAGGCGCCCTCGACGTTGAGGCTGGCGCGGTTGGCTCGGCTGATCGCCCAGGTGGCGGCCAGGTTGACGGCGATACCCACGACGGCGGTGACGACGACGAGCCCGCCCTCGACGTCGGGCGGCTCCACGAGCCTGCGGACCGCCTCGTAGGTGACCCACACCGCGAGCAACAGCAGCGTCAGCCCGTTGGCCTGCGCGGACAGGATCTCGGTGCGCTTGAACCCGTAGGTGTACGAGCCGCGGGCCGGGCGGGCCGCCAGCCGCATGGCCACCAGTGCCAGCACGATCGACGCGGCGTCGGTGAGCATGTGCGCGGCGTCGGAGAGCAGGGCCAGCGACTGCGCGACGATGCCGACCACCACCTCGGCGGCCATGAACACGGTGATCAGGGCCAGGGCGATGCCCAGCCAGCGCCGGTCGGTGACCGCCGTCGTGCCGTGCCCGTGCCCGTGTCCCACGCGGACACCATACATGCGCATCCCTGCATGTGTCAGGGTGGCGCGGGGTCACGCGGTCCGGCCCGCCGGGCTCTCCTCGGGGTCGGCGAACGGCAGGCGGGACCGCACGAGGTGCAGCATGGCCCGCGCAGCCGGTTGGGGTGGGTTCCGCGTGGAGCGCGACGCCGAGGCGACCGACGGCTCGGCATCCGGGACGCGGACGTAGGTGATGCCCGGCCGGGCGTAGTAGCGGGCCGCGGACTCCGGTGCCAGGCCGATGCCCTGGTGGGCGAGAACGGCCTCCAGGTACTCGTCGATGTTGCGCACCACCGGCCCCGCCACGGGCGGCCTGCCGCGCCGGGCGGAGGTGGCGAGGGCGAATCGCTGGTAGGCCGGATCGGGACTCGCGCTGACGACCCAGGGCTCGTCGAGCAGCTGCGACAGGCGGACGGAGCCCAGCGGGGCGAGGGGGTGGTCGTCGGGCAGGACGGCGACGCGCGGCTCGATCAGGACCGGCTCGTGCCGCAGGTTCTCGGCGGAGACGGGCAGCCGGAGGAAGGCCAGGTCGCTGGTCCCGGACCCGAGACCGGCGGTGAGGTCGTGCATGTCGTACTGCCTGAGGTCGACCGTCACGTCGGGGTGGCGCTCGCGGAACTCGCGGAGGATCACCGCGGTGTGCTCGTTGACCGCCTGCCCGACGAAGCCCAGGTTGAGCCGGCCCCGTACCCCGCGACGGGCCTGCTCGACCGCGACGTCGAAGGCGTCCGCCTCGGCGAGGACGTCCCGCGCCCGTTCGATCAGCATGGCGCCGGCGGCCGTCGGCGTGACGCCCTTCGGGTGCCGGTCGAACAGGGCGAGCCCCGCCATGCGCTCCAGCTGGGCGATCTGCTTGCTGAGCCCGGGCTGGGTGAGGGTGAGGCGAGCTGCGGCCCGCCCGACGTTCTGCTCCTCGCCCAGAACCACCAGCGACCGGAGCAGCCGCAGTTCCCACGCCATTCCCCGAGGTTATCGACCGCGGGTGAAGGGATGTTGGCCGTGTCCCCGGGGGTCCGGATCTAATCCCTCGCATGCGAATCGGGATCATCGGCGCCGGGAACATCGGCATGACACTGGCCCGGCTGTGGGTTGCGGCGGGCCACGAGGTCGTCCTGAGCTACTCGCGGGACCGCGAGCTGCTGGACCGCAGGGCGAGCGCGCTCGGACCGTCCGCCTCGACGGGGCTCCCGGCCGAGGCGGCCGCGTGCGAGGTGGTGGTGATCAGCGTGCCGTGGCCGCGGCTGGGCGACGCGGTGGCCGCGGCCGGCGACCTGTCCGGCCGGCTGGTCGTCGACACGTGCAACCCGTTCGCGTCGCCCGGCGGTGCCGTGGACCTGCCACCGGGTGCCGTGTCCGCGGCCGCCGTCCTGGCCGGGCTCGTACCGGGTGCGCGCCTGGTGAAGGCGTTCAACACGCTGTACTACGAGACCCTCGCGAAGCGGTCCGGCCGGGACGGCGGCCGGCTGGCCGTCCCGCTGAGCGGCGATCTCCCGCAGGACGTCGACGTGGTGGCCGGCCTCGTTCGCGACGCCGGGTACGAGCCGGTCGTGATCGGCGGTCTCGGCGGCGCGGCCCGCCAGGAGCCCGGTGGTCCGCTGTACGACGCGGAGCTCACCGTCGACCAGGTCCGGGACCGGCTGCGGGCCCTCGAGCAGGAGAACCTCGCGCTCGCGCGGCGCTTCCTGACCGACGTCCTCGGCGCCGGGGACGCGCGTGCGCTGGAGGTGCTGGTCGACGACGACGTGGTCGTGCACTCCGGCCTCGACCCGCTCGAGCCGATGAGGGGCCGCGCGGCGTTCGCGCAGGGGCTGGAATCGCTCGGCGCGTTCACGTTCACCGACTTCGGGGTCGAGGACCTGCTCGCCGTCGAGGACCGTGTCATCGCCCGGTACCGCGCGCACGCCGACCACACCGGTGACCGGCTCGGCGTTCCCGCCACCGGGTTGAACATCACGATGTGGGAGATCCGGTTGATGCGGTGGCGCGGCGGCCGTCTCGTCGAGGACTTCGTCGCCGACATCAACTACGACTGGCCGTGGCTGGTCGCACCGGCCTATCCGGACGGTGTCGGCCGGACCGGCCGATCCTGACCCCCGACCCACCCCAGGAGGACACGTGAGATTCCTTGCCATCAGCACCCTCGCTCCGGACGTCACGCCGGAAGCGCTGGCCGAGGACATGGACGCCGAGATCGCCAACGGTCGGCGGCTGTTCGAGAAGGGCTTCCTCGTGCAGGGCTACATGGACCCCGGTTACGCGCGGGCCTTCTTCCTCGTCGAGGCCGCCGACGAGCAGGCAGCCCTCGCCGAGCTCGGGACCTATCCGCAGGTACAGGCCGGTCTCGCCGGCTACGAGCTGACGCCGCTGGTAGGGCTCCCGGCGATCGCCCGGTCGCTCCAGGCGGCGGGGGAGCCCCTCCCGTCGTGGTGGCCGGACCGGTGACGACCAGTACCGACTCGTCCCGGCACTGCGCGATCCTCGGCGTCGGGCCGGGTCTGGGTGCGTCGCTCGCCCGGGTGTTCGCCACCGCCGGTCATGACCTCAGCCTGCTCAGCCGCACCCGTGACACCGCCGATCTGCTCCGCACGGAGCTGTCGGGCCGCGGCGTCGCCGTGGGCGCCGACGGTCTCGATCTCGCCGACGAGGCCGGCGTGCGCGCCGGGCTGGGCGCGGCCGGGTCCGCGCTCGGTCCGGTGGCGGTCCTGATCGTCAACGGTGCGAGCTACAGCGCGGGCCGGGCCCGGGACATCGGAGCGGGGCAGCTCGCCGCCGACTTCGCGCTCCACGCCGGGTGCGGCACGGCAACCACCCGCGCGGTGAGTGCTCCGACGGTCAGCGCGCCTGACCGTTGGTGCCGGCGTCCGCGGTGTGCCGCCCCCCGGTCACCTTCTCCTCGACCCGTGCCCGCACGACCCCGGCCGCACCCTGCACGGCGGGATGATCCGACAACCTCTGGTAGGTGCGCTTGAGCTGCTCGTAGCGCTCGTGCCCGGCCCTGGCCCCCAGCACGTAGCCGACGGCTGCTCCCACGAGGAACTTCAGCATGACGGCCTCCCAGCCTCTCGCCCCGGGCCATCCTGCCCCAGGCCCCGCACGAGCGGGGGCGCGGCCGTGCGATAGAGTCGTCCACGTTGGCGGGGCGGTGTCCCGCAGCGCAACGGTCCTCCGTAGCTCAACGGCAGAGCACCCGACTGTTAATCGGGCGGTTACTGGTTCGAATCCAGTCGGAGGAGCAAAACCCCAGGTCAGATGCGGTGCGGAGATCATCGCCCGGAGTCTGATCCGCACTTACTCCGCATCAACTCCGAAGACGTCTGCGAGCGCTACCGCCGCAGCATCCCCGACGCCGCGCCTGCCCATGTAGACGTCCTGGGTCATCGACACCTTCGCGTGGCCCAGCTGGTCCGCGATCTCGCGCGCCGTCAGCCCCGACTCGTCCAGCACCGTGGCCACGGTCTTGCGGAACACGTGGCTCGTCACCCACTCAAACCCGGCCCGGTTCCGCGCCTCCCGGAGCGACCGCGAGGTGTTCGACGGGTCCCGCCACCCTCCTCGGGCGTTCGGGAATAGCGGCCCGGCCCAGCCGAAGTGCTCGCCGCGCCGGACCACCACGTCGACGGCCCAGCCGGGCAGTCGCAGCGTTCGTTCGCCGGCGCGCGTCTTCGTCGGCGTCCGGTGCAGCCCGCGACCGGTGATCGGCACGATCGTCCAGTCCACCCTGATCACCTTCTCGTCGACATCGATGTCGTCGAACGTGAGGGCCAGGCATTCTCCGATCCGGACCCCGGTGGCGAGCATGATCCTGGTGAGGTCGGGCAGATCGTGGCGGCGGGCGACGATGTCCTCCGACATCGCGGCGAGCCAGCGGTCACGTTCGAGTTGGGTCATCGCGCGCGCGAGCCGGGCCGGCGTTCCCGCGATACGTGCCACATCGCGCATCGGGTTGGCGGCGAGCGCGCCGTTTCGGACGGCGTGGCCCATCACGCCGTTGAGCACAGTGCGCGCGGTCTTCGTGATGGATGCGTTGTGCCGTGTGCGCATCGCCACGACGAACGCGTTGAGCCGGGCGGCGGTGGCCTCGCGCACTCGGAGCTCGCCGACACCGGGCAGGACGTGGTTGTCCAGCACGGACCGGTACAGCCGTCCGGTGTTCGGTGCGCGCTGCCCCTGGCCCACGAGCCGCTCGATCTCAGTGATCCACTGCCCGGCGACGTCGTGCAGGAGGGATTCGCCCGTGATCTCGCCGCCGATTCCCGTTCGGGCAGCGATCGCCGTCAGCAGCGTCGAGCGGGCATCCGACTTCGAGGTGCCGGTCGCGGTGACCTCACGGCGGCGTCCGTCGGCATCGCGGACGTATGCCATGGCGCGGACCTTGCGGCTGCCCAGCTGGCGGAAGCTGATGTTCCCGTGCGTTCCCACAGGTAGCGGCGGTCGGCCCATCGGCCGACTATGGCCGATTGCGGCCACTGAAGCAAGCCGCGATCCGCCATCCTGGTGCTCCCGCTACCTGCCGGTGCCCGCGTGCGGTGCGCGGCCTTCGCCTGGGTCCCACGCGATACGCAGCGGGACCACGTTGCTCACCTCGGCCTGTTCGTCGAGCTCGCGTAGACCGGCCATGAGGGCCTCGAACGTCTGTGTTCCGTTCAGCTCCGGGGTGATCAGCAGTCGCGGTGGTTCCAGCGAGACCCGGTATGGGCTTCCGAGCGGGACGGTGCTGGTCGCCCAGTCGAACCCCGGGTGGCGCCTCGTGGCGAGCTCGAGAGCTCTGGCGACGTCGAGAACGGAGCATTCGCTAGGGGGAGCGGTGCGGTTCATTCAGAGGCCAACGATTTCGACCGTTCGGGCGGTTCGCCACTTTCTGCACAGTCCGTCGATTGTCGGAGCACGGTTGCAGCGCGTGCACAGATCAACGTTCGGAACCAAGCCGTTTAGACCTTGCCGCTTCGGTCCTGCTGGGGGTAGCAGGGGGAGAAACCGGTAGACCGCGGCGCGGCGCGACCGTCGGGTCCGTGGCCTCTCGCAACGCGTCGAGTGCCGCGAAGTACCGCCGCTCCCATTCCGCCTCGAGGAGTCGGCGCTGAGCAAGCAGCTGTCCGTCGGACATGCGCGAGACATCGAACGAGGTCTCGTCGTCCTCTTCCTCGTCGTCTGCGAGACCAAGGAAGTCCAGGAGGCGCGAGAGGACGCGAGGGTCCTTCCCGGCTTCGCCGCGCTCGATCCGGCCGACGCTGCGCTCACCGACTCCGGCGGCGTCCGCGAGCTGGCGCTGGCTGAGCTTGGCCAGCTGCCGGGCGCGCTTGATGCGCTCGCCGATGTCCGCCATGGGGCGGAACTCTACAGCCAAGAACGGCCAAGGTTGGTCACGGCCCGGCTGCGCGTTACCCGTCATGGTGATCTCCCCAGTGTCCCCGCATCTCTGCATCGTCGCAGGTCGGGGCCGACTTTGGCCACTGTTTGGACTGATTGGCTTGCAAGTTAAGCCAATATAAGTCAAACTCTGCCCTATGCGTTGCAGGAGCATCGACGTGCCGTCGCTCGTGAAGTTGGCCGCCGCCCGGGACCTCAGCATGGCCGGTCTGGCGCGAGAGTCGGGCGTGTCGTACAGCATGATCAAGTACGTCCTGGCGGGGCAGTCGCAGTTCTCCGACCGCACTGCCCACAAGATCGCCATGGTCCTCGGCTGCCCGGTCGAGGCGTTCTCGGTGCCGAAGCAGCCGAAGCAGCCGAAGGCCAACGGAGCGGCAGCATGAGCCGCCACGACCCGGTCCTCAGCTCCCGCGAGGTGGCGGAGCAGCTGGGCGTCCACTACGAGACCGCGCTCGGCTACATGCACAGCGGCGAGATCAAGGCCGTCAAGCGCGGCCGGCGCTACTTCACGCTCCAGTCCGCCGTAGACGCGTTCCTGGACCCCGCCTCCGATGGCGCCGGTGCCAAGGGCAGCGCGGCGTGACCGCTCCCCATGTAACCGAGCCCGGTGTCAACGGGCTCGGCGGGCTGGCGACCCCCTCCGGTCGGTCGGTGCCCGGCGGTGCCCCGTCGGGCACCTCGACGTAACCCCCGGAACGCAAGAGGACCGGGCAGCCGCAGCCACGGCACCCGGTCCTGACGATCAACGAGAGGACACCCTGTGAGGAATCCCGAAGACCGTGGGCTCAGCGTAGCCCCCGAGGCGGCTGGAGTCGACGCAGCTGATCACGGTTCCCGCACGTCAACCGGTCGGAGCAACCCGCTGGGCCGTGTGACGGCGACCGGCCCGCAGTTGGTGGTACCGGCCCAGCGGCGTCCCTCCGACGCAGCGCTTCGACCTCGCGGTCGGTCTGCTCACCGCTACCCGTCCTGGTGGTCGGACATCCGTGTTGCGCTCGTGGCGACGGTGGTCGGCATCGCCGTGGCCGCCGCGGGTGTCTGGGTCATCGTGGCGGTGATCTCGTGGTGACCACGACGTCCGCCCACGTGGAAGAGGCCGCGCCTGCGAGCGTGATACATCCGTGGATGGAGAAGTTGCACGCCCTGGCCGCCGACGCCGAGCTGGCGCCGCTGCTCGGCGACGGGGCACCGGTCATGGTCGACGGCCGCTACCAGCTGTACCCGTACCTGCTCCGCCGCGACGTGACCGCGCTGATCGGGTGGGCGGAGCAGCTGGACGAGTTCCCGAAGTCGGCGAGCCTGACGCGGGTCGAGTTCGGTGGCACCCCGGTCGGGCTGACCCAGGTGTCGGTGATCGGGGTTCTGCTCGGCGAGGTCGTTGAGCTGCTCGCGGTCACCCACCGCCCGTGCACCCGCACCGCTGGCGAGGTGGCATGGGACGAGCTGCTGGCGTTGGTGGATGTCGAGCGCCGCGACCTCGAGCCCGTCCTGGCCGACGTGGTGTTGGCCGAGTGGGACCGCGAGGACCCCCTGTTCACTGGCGCGCTGGCATGAACGGAGCCCTGCGCGACGCTGACGGCGATCCCGACGCCTACGAGGTGGTCGAGGAGTTCTGGCCGTACGACGGACCGTACGGCCAGTGGCGGACCGCCGCGGCCGCGACGATGCTCGGTCGGACCGTCCGGTATCTGAACAACGCCACCCAGAAGTCGAGCGCGATGCCATACGCGTCGTGCGCCGGCCAGGTGCTGTCCGGGGTGTCGGCGGCCGTGTTCGGGCTGGAGCAGCTGGCCCGGCAGCTCGTCGAGTTCGTCGAGCGGGCCGCGAGCGACCCGTCCCTGTACGACGACCGCTACGACCGGCCCGGGCGCGACACCGCGCTGGAGCTGACCGCCGAGCTGGAGGAGCTGCAGCCGGCCATCACCGCCCTGGCAGCGCGCCTGGAGCGCGCCTGCGGGATCGCATCCCACCTCGGGCAGCACGGATGAGCGCCCTGCCCACCCGGCCCGAGATGATGGCCAACGCGCTGGCCAGCCTGCGGCAGGCGCAGTCCGCGCTCTCGGATGCCCGGGACTGGCTGAACTCCGACTGGCGGCCCGCTGGGACCGCGCTGACCGACGCGCAGGCTGACGCCCGCTCCACCACCCGCCGCGTCGTCGGCGAGTGCAAGGTGGCGCTCACCGAGGCGCAGGACGCGCTGAGCGCCGCGATCCGGGATGCCCCGTGAGCCGCCACGCCGCCTCGGCGCGGTCGCGACGCGCGCCGACCTCGCCTCGTCACGCGGCCGAGGAGCCCGAGCTGCTGACGGGCCCCCAGCTCGCGCTGCTCGTCGTCGGGGTGGCGCTGAGCGTGCTGGGGAACCTCGCCGCACCGGTGGTGATCCGGTGATGGACGTGGTCGACGAGCGCGCGGAGTACGCGACCCGGCTGGCGTACGCGTCGGCGGAGATCGTGGCCGCGGTGCACGACGACGGGCCGGCTGAGGCGCTGCGCCGCATCGAGCAGGCCCTCGCGCTGGCCGCTCCTGCCGGGACGAACCCAGTGGTGGCGCTGGTGACGGTCCTAGCTGCGCAGATCAGCCCGCTTTCGACGGTGCGGTCGAACCTGGACTGGGTGATGGATCTCGACGGCCAGCCGGGGCCGATGCCCCAGGTAGCGGCTGCCCACGTTTCGGACGTACAGGCTCTGCTGTCGGGCCGGGTGCCCGCGCTCGGTGTGCCGAAGCCGGCGCGGCGGGAGGCGGTGCGGCAGCTGACCGCGCAGCACCTGACCGCCGCGGCGATCGCCGACATACTGCGGCTGGACGAACGCACGGTGGTGCGGTACCGGCGAGAGCTCGCCGCTCCGGCCCCTGCCGGTGACGTGCTGGCGGTCGCGTCATGACGGCTACAGAGATGCCTCGGTTCCGCCTCGTCGACGCCGGCCCGGTGCGCGAGCACGTGGCCCGGCTCCGCAGGGACGGGCTGGGGGTGCGGCGGATCGCGCAGGTCGCCGGCGTCAGCCATGGCGTCGTGTCGCGTCTGGTGTACGGCTCCCCGCACCGCGGCATGGGGCCGTCGCGACGGGTCCGCGCCGAGCACGCGGCTGTTCTGCTCGCGGTCCGGCCGCGGCTGGCGCACCTCGGGCGTCGGGTCGACGTCGACGGCACCGGCGCCCGCCGCCGCCTCCAGGCGCTGGTGGCGATCGGCTGGACCAACGTCCGCCTCGCCCACGAGCTCGGCGTGGTGCATCAGCGCGTGCAGCAGCTGCTCGCGCAGGACCGGGTGTCGGCGGGCACCGCCCTCGATGTCCGCGCCCTGTACGAGCGGCTGTGGGACCGACCGCCGGTCTGCCGGACGGTGGGGGAGCACGACGGCGCGCGGCGCGCCCGGGCGCGCGCGGCAGCGGCGGGCTGGGCTCCGCCGATGGCGTGGGATGACGACACCATCGACGACCCGAACGCTGGGCCGGAGCTGGGTGCCCCGGCGTCCTCGCTCATCGACCTGGACGAGTTCGAGTGGGTCCGCGTCGCCGGTGTGACGCTGGAGGAGTTCGCGCGCAACCACGGTGTCAAGCCGGCGTCGGTGTGCAGCGCGATGTCGCGGGCCCGGAACCGTGCGGCGGTGGCGTCATGACGGCGTCCTCACGCCGCTGGGACGGGTTCCGCCTGACAGCGGCCGGCTACGAAGCGCTCGGCGAGCGCCCACCTGCCCACGAGGCGCCGCGGCCGCGCCCGGGCACTCCGGTGCCCGCTGAGTACGAGCTGACGCTGCTGGGCTGGATCGCTGGGCTCGGGCTGGATCGCGTGCACCGATCCGATCAGCACAGGGGGGCGGGCGCCGATGCCTGACATCGACGAGGACCTCACCTTCATCGACGAGTTCTGCGGTGCTGGCGGCGCTTCCCAGGGGCTGTCTGAGGCCGGTTTCACCCCGGTCCTCGCGATCAACCACTGGGACCGCGCCGTCGAGACCCACTCGGCGAACTTCCCCAGCGTCGAGCACTGGTGCGAGGACACCAGCAAGCTCGACATGCGACGGCTTCCGAACGCCCGGGTGCTGTGGGCATCCCCGATCTGCACCGAGGTGTCCCCGGCCGGTGGCAGGAAGCGCCGCAGCAAGCAGACCCCCGGACAGATGGAGCTCGAGGAGCACGGCCACGTCCCGAAGGCCGGCTACGTCCGCACCCGAACGACGTTCTACGACGTGCTGCGCGCCGTGGAGGTGCGCCGCTTCGACGCCGTGCTGATCGAGAACGTCGTCGAGGTCGTCGACGTGTGGGAGCTGTTCGACTGGTGGGTCGAGGCGATGAAGCAGCTGGGCTACAACGTCCAGTTCGTCAGCGTCTCCTCCGCCCACGTCGGGGACGGGATCAACCCGCGCGCCCCGCAGTGGCGCGACCGGCTCTACCTGGTCTTCACCCGCCACGGCATCCCCCTCCCGGACGTAGATCCGCGCCCGCTCGCCTGGTGCTCAGCGTGCGGGGCCGACACCCACGCCCTGCAGAGCTGGAAGAAGCCCGGCCGCAGGATCGGCAAGTACGGGTCCCAGTACACCTACGTGTGCGAGCGCTCCGCGTGCCGCCATGCCCGGGTCGAGCCCTACGTCCTACCAGCGGCGGCCGCGATCGACTGGACGAACCTCGGCACCCGCATCGGGGACCGCCCGCGCCGGAAGGACGGCCTGCCGCTCGCCGCGAACACCCTGGCCCGGATCGAAGCTGGGCTGCGCATGTTCGCCCAGCCAGCCGTGGTCCGCGCGTGCGGAACAGACCCGGCGGACTCGACTCACCTGCGCGTCTGGCCGGCTTCCGAGCGGCCGCTCGGCACGCGGCTGACGTCGAACTCCGACGGCCTGATGTGCCCCCCGATCATGCTGG
Source organism: uncultured Pseudonocardia sp. (assembly GCA_964247105.1). Classification (GTDB taxonomy): domain Bacteria; phylum Actinomycetota; class Actinomycetes; order Mycobacteriales; family Pseudonocardiaceae; genus Pseudonocardia. The sequence continues at coordinate 4,471 of CAXTTN010000049.1, read as the reverse complement.
CCACCAACCACGATGGTCCGGACGGCCGCGCCTACCCGGCCGACGGGGACGCGCTCCCGACCCGCACAGTCCGGATCGGCGACGGCATGACCGCGCTCCCGTTCACCGTGCCGGCCGGCGGCACCTGGAGGACCGCCCCCGCGTCGCTGGTCGATCCGATGGGCGCCCGGACGACGTCGGAGACCGATGGCTTGGTCGTGCCCCCGCTGCTCGTGGAGCACCGCCGCAACGGTGAGGCCCGCCCTGCTGGCGCAGAGCCGACATCGACGATCACGTGCGGCGACATGCGCGGCGGTTCTCACCACAGCGTGGTCGTGCCGCCCGGCGCGTTCTACGTCAAGCAGTTCACCGCGCGGGGAAACCCCGGCCAGATGTCCAAGGACGTCCTGACGGCGCCGCTCGGCGCGGTCACCGGAGTGGACCACCACTCGCTGGTCATCCCGTACCGCCGAGGCTCCAAGGCCTACCCCGCGGGCACGGCCGCGCTGTCCACCGTCACGACCCACGAGACGCACGCGATCGCGAACGGCCAGCTCGACCTCGACGTCATGGACTGCCTGTTCCGGATGCTGCAGCCCCGTGAACACCTCACCGCGCAACGGTTCCCGACCAGCTACATCGTCCACGGCAACGTCGGCGAGCAGACCATGCAGGCCGGGAACGCCGTCTCGGCGAACGTGGCGCACTGGCTGGGCCGCCGCGTCGCCGCCGCCCTCGGAAGTGCAGCGTGACGGCGACCGCCGACTACCTCGGCTTCCTGGCGGCGAAGGCGCAGCTCGCGGAACCCGCGGGCTTCCTCGACGCCGACCCGGCCGAGGTGCACCCGATGCTCAAGCCGCACCAGCGTGACACCGTCCTCTGGGCTGTCCGCGGCGGCCGGCGCGCGGTCTTCGCCTCGTTCGGGCTGGGCAAGACGTTCATCCAGCTGGAGATCGTGCGGATCGTGCTGGCCAAGCTCGGCGGCGGCCGCGGCCTGATCGTGCTCCCGCTCGGGGTACGGCAGGAGTTCATCCGTGACGCCGCGAAGCTGGACCTCACGGTGCGGTTCATCCGCCGCGTCGACGAGGCTGACGAGCCCGGGATCTACCTCACCAACTACGAGACCGTCCGCGACGGGAAGCTCGACCCGCGCGCGTTCGACGTGTTGTCCCTCGACGAGGCCGCCGTCCTGCGCGGCCTCGGCGGGACCAAGACGTTCCGCGAGTTCATGCGGCTCTACGAGGGCTGCGACAAGTACCGGTTCGTGGCCACGGCCACGCCCAGCCCGAACGACTACATCGAGCTGCTCGCCTACGCGGCGTTCCTCGACGTCATGGATGTGGGGCAGGCCAAGACCCGGTTCTTCAAGCGCGACTCCGCGCACGCCGACCGGCTCACCCTGCACCCGCACATGGAGGCCGAGTTCTGGCTGTGGGTGTCGAGCTGGGCGATGTTCCTGCAGAAGCCATCCGACCTCGGCCACCCCGACGACGGCTACGAGCTGCCGCCGCTGGACGTCCGCTGGCACGAGGTGCCCTCAGCCGGGCAGCCCGGCGACGCCACGACCGTCGACGGCCGGCCGATGCTGTTCCGCGACGCCTCGTTCGGCGTGACCGCCGCTGCCGCGGAGAAACGCACCAGCCTCGACGTGCGGGTCGCGAAGCTCGCCGAGCTCGTCGCGGCGAGCCCCGACGAGCACATGCTGCTGTGGCACGACCTCGAGGCCGAGCGCCACGCCATCCAGGCCGCCGTGCCCACCGCGGTACCGGTGTGGGGGAGCCAGGACCTCGACGAGCGCGAGCAGCGCATCCTCGCGTTCTCCGACGGAGAGGTGCAGCACCTGTCGACGAAACCGGTCATCGCCGGGTCGGGCTGCAACTTCCAGCGCCACTGTCATCGCGCGATCTTCGTCGGGATCGGGTTCAAGTTCGCCGACTTCATCCAGGCCATCCACCGCATCCACCGGTTCCTGCAGGACGAGCCGGTCCGGATCGACCTGATCTACACCGACGCCGAGCGCGGCATCCGCGCCCAACTCGAACGCAAGTGGCGCCAGCACGAAGAGCTGACCGCCCGCATGGGGGAGATCATGCGCACCTACAAGCTGTCCCACGACGCCATGGCCGGCCACCTGGCCCGCTCGATCGGTGTCGAACGGGTCGAGGCCGCCGGCGAGAACTACCGGCTGGTCAACAACGACACCGTGCTCGAGACCTCCGCGATGCCCGACGCCAGCGTCGACCTGATCGTCACGAGCATCCCGTTCGCCACCCAGTACGAGTACACGCCGTCCTACAACGACTTCGGCCACACCGACGACAACGACCACTTCTGGGCGCAGATGGACTACCTGACGCCGCAGCTGCTGCGGGTGCTCGCGCCCGGCCGGATCGCCGCGATCCACGTCAAGGACCGCATCGTCCCCGGCGGAATGACCGGACTCGGATTCCAGACCGTGGAGCCGTTCTCCGACCAGACCGTCGCGCACTTCCGCCGCCACGGCTTCGCGTTCCTGGCCCGCAAGACGATCGTCACCGACGTCGTGCGGGAGAACAACCAGACCTACCGGCTGGGCTGGACCGAGCAATGCAAGGACGGCTCCCGGATGGGCGCCGGCGTGCCCGAGTACCTGATGCTGTTCCGCCGCCCGCCCTCCGACCCGGCCGACGGGTACGCCGACGTCCCGGTGGTGAAGGACAAGGCCGGCTACTCGCGAGCCCGGTGGCAGCTCGACGCGCACGGCTTCGCACGCTCCTCCGGTGACCGGCCCCTGACCCCGGCCGACCTGGAGTCGATCCCGCACGACGAGATCTTCAAGCGGTTCCGCGAGCACTCCCTGCGCGACGTGTACGACTTCGAGCACGACGTCACCGTCGGCGAGGCCCTGGCCGCCGACGGCCGGCTCCCGACGACGTTCATGCTGCTGCAGCCCGCGAGCTGGCACCCCGACGTGTGGACCGACGTCGCCCGGATGCGCACCCTGAACATGCTGCAGGCCCGCCACGGCCAGCAGATGCACCTGTGCCCGCTGCAGTTCGACATCGTCGACCGGCTGATCGAGCAGCACTCGATGCCTGGTGAGACGGTGTACGACCCCTTCGGCGGGATCATGACCGTGCCCTACTGCGCGATCAAGAAGGGCCGGGTCGGCTGGGCGACCGAGCTGAACGGTGGCTACTTCCTCGACGGCCTGGGCTACGTCGAGGCGGCCGCTCGAGAGGCCTCTGCCCCTACCCTGTTCGACCTGGCGTGCGGGACGGCATCGTGAACGCCCCGGTCGCCTCACCACCCCGATCCGCAGACTGGGTTGATCAGGCCGCGTGCGGCACTGCCGACCCGGAGCGGTTCTTCCAGGCCGACGAGGTCCGCTCGGAGATCCTGCGGGAGCAGCAGGCACACCAGCTGGCCACGACCGCCCGGCTGTTCTGCGCCGGCTGCCCGGTCATCCAGCGGTGTGCCGAGCTCGCCGACGCCGACCTGCTCCAGGGCCTCTTCGGTGGCGCCCTGCGGTTCCGGGACAGCCGGAGCCGGCACTACGCGTGGGAGCTGCTAGTGGCCGGCGCCCCGATACCGCGGCCCGCCGAGCGGCCCATCGGTGTGAAGGTGGGGTGGGTGGCGTGACCGCGATCCAGTGGACCGACGTCGTGTGGAACCCGACGACGGGATGCGACCGCGTCTCGCCCGGTTGTGACCGGTGCTACGCGCTCACGATGGCCCGCCGGCTCAAGGGCATGGGCTCGGCGAAGTACCAGAACGACGGCGACCCGAGGACGTCCGGGCCCGGGTTCGGCATCACCGAGCACGCGACGGCGCTCGAGGCGCCCCTGGCGTGGCGGACACCGCGCCGGGTCTTCGTCAACAGCATGTCGGACCTGTTCCACCAGGGCATCAGCGACGAGTTCATCGCCCGCGTGTGGGCGGTGATGGCGGCGACCCCGCAGCACACCTACCAGATCCTGACTAAGCGGCACGGCCGGATGCGATCCCTGCTCGGCGGCGACGGGCAGATGCTGATGGAGGCGACCGACGCCGAGGCGACCGCGCAGGCGCTCTACGACGCCGGGTGGCCACTGCCCAACGTGTGGCTGGGCGTCTCGGTCGAGGACCGGAAGCGGGCCGATCTCCGCATCCCGGCGCTGACCGACACCGCGGCCGCGGTGCGGTTCCTGTCGTGCGAGCCGCTGATCGGCGCTGTCGACCTCGACGCCTACCTGTTCCACCAGTGGGGCGAGCGCTGGCCGCGCGAGGAGCTGCACTGGGTGATCGCTGGCGGTGAGTCCGGCGCCGGTGCGAGACCGATGCATCCGGACTGGGCGCGGTCACTGCGAGACCAGTGCACCGCCGCCGGAGTGCCGTTCTTCTTCAAGCAGTGGGGAACATTCGCTCCCGGCGATCTTCTTCAGGCGCTGATCGGCCCGAACGCCCGCAAACGCGACGCCTTCCTGCATCGCGACGGTCACATCATCACCGACGCCGAGACCGAGGCTATGCT
>CAXTTN010000048.1:5895-29404 GCA_964247105.1 uncultured Pseudonocardia sp. | reverse complement strand
GATCCTCGACAGCGTCGCCAACTACCGCAGGCGAACTACCGACTCAGGACACTAGAGGACGTCCGCGTGCCCGTTGCGGCGACACCAGCTCACGAGGTAGCGGGAGTGCTCGCCGCACCAGCGGTACACGACCTGCGTGGTCAGCGGGACCTCCGGCGGGTGCTCGGCGCGGTCGCGGATGAGCGGGCCCAGGTACTTGTCGGCGACCTTGACGGCCGTGTTGCGCGAGCAGCTCGCCGCGGCGGCCAGCGTGTCGTGGTTGACCGCCCGCCCGGACGCGATCGCCCCGGCCATCCGGGCCGCGGTCTCGCCGCGCCGCCCGGTGCCGAAGTACTCGTGCAGCGTCGGCCGGGCCGCGGGCTCGGGCAGCGGCGCGAGCGTCCGGCCCGCCGCGACCAGCCGCAACGCGGGCACGACCGCCGCCACGCCGCCCGCCTTGCGCACGATGCCGGCCACCCCGTCGCGCCGGGCGGCCTCGTCCTGGTGGTCGCGCTCGACGCCGTGCCCCTGCGCGGCGAACAGCACCGGGGTGTGGCGCCCGAGCCGCTCGACGAGGTCGAGGACGTCCAAGCCGTCGAAGGAGTACTCGATCGCGGCGTCGTTCCAGGTGAGGTCGGCGAGGATCACGTCGAAGCGGAGGTTGTCGGTGATCGCGGCCCGGACCTCGGGCTCGTCGGCGGCCACCGCCACCGTGCTCGGCACGAACTCGCGCCGCAGCTGCGGCGCGATGAAATCGGCCAGTGCCGCGGCGACCAGCACCCGCAGGCCGCTCCCGTCCATGCCGGAAGCATCACGGCTACGCCCTGTCCGGGCAAGATCTGGTACGCGCGTGTCGGGCGCAGGTATCCGCAGCATCTGTTGTGCGCGGTCGGACGCTGGTTGGGTGGTCGGCGGGGAGGGGCGCCCTACGGCGGGCGGCGGCGGGGACGGGCACGGACTCCTGCCGCCGCCGCACCGGCGTCAGTGCTCGTCGGGGAGCCACGATCCGTGGAAGCCGGTCGGCACCGCGCGCGGGAGGTGCACCCGCGCCACCGGATCGGCCGCCACATCGGACGCGTCGAGCACCAGCAGGTCCGACGCGCTGCCGTCCCGCCTGCTCACGATCGCCATCAGCCAGCCGTCGTCCTCGGCCCGCCCCGGAGCCGTCGACGGCACGAACTCGGCCTCCCCGAGCACCACGTCCGGGCCCAGCACGTGCTCGGTGGTCGTCCCGGCGACCGCGTCGTACTTGACGACCGCGACGTCGTCGCCGGCGTCGGCGCGGGTGTAGAGGTAGCGGTTGCGCAGGCCGGTGAGGCGGTCGTCGAGGGTGGGGAACTCGACGCCGCGGTCGTCGAGCCGCTCCTCGGTGACGGAGCCGGTCGCCGGGTCGAGCGTCCAGCGGTGCATCTGCGCGAGCCCGCCGACGTCGGGCCGCCCGGTGGCCTGCGCGCCCGTCACCTGGCGCCACATCTCGATCGCGTCGGCCGGGCCGTGGCGCGGGGCCTCCAGCACGACGCGGCCGGCCGCGTCCTCGTGGGCGTTGCCCACATGGAAGACGAAGCACGGGTCCACGTCGAACCAGGTCACCTCGCCGGGGCGGGCCAGCGGCATGACGCCCAGCCGCGCGCCGTACCCGTCGTCCCAGCCGAAGGGCATGCCGGACGCGAGCAGCTCCATCTGGAACGTCATGGGCTGGTCGAGGAACACGGCGTGGTGCTCGGTGATCGCGAAGTCGTGGTTCATGGTGGCGCCGCGAACCGGGATCTCGGCGCTCACCTCGAGCTCGCCCGCCGCAGACAACCGGTGGTAGGTGAGGAACGGGGGCAGGAAGCCGTAGCCGAAGAAGTGCAGGTCACCGGTGACCGGGTGCTCCTTCGGGTGCGCGGTCATGCCGGTGGTGAGCTTCCCGCCGAAGTCGCAGGGGCCGATCGTGTCCAGCTCGGGCGTCAGCTCGTAGGGGAAGCTGCTCTCCACGAGCGCCCAGATCCGCCCGGCGTGGCGCATGACGTGGGTGTTGGCGCTGCCGACCGTGAGGTCGAACCGGCCGTCGACGAACGGCTCGCGCCCCTCGAGCTGGCCGGTGCGTACCCAGCGGTTGCGGTACCACTCCGCGCGCCCGGCGTGGATCCGGATGCCGTGGATCATGCCGTGGCCGAAGAACCAGTGGCCGGGGTCCTCGCCGGGGCGGGGGTTGGGGCCGTTGCGGAGGTAGCGGCCCGACAGCTCCGGCGGCAGGGCCCCGGTGACGTCCAGCCCGCTGACGTCGATCTCGTCGGGGACCGGGGCCATGTGGCCGGTGAGGTAGTAGGACGTGCTCGGAGCTGCCATGATCCCGAGCCTGCCCCGGTGCTTGGCCGCGGGGCAACCGCCCTCCGGGTTGCAGCATGGTGGCTTCACTCCAACTGGGTTGGAGTGAAGCCACCATGCTGCAACGCAGCGGCGGGCTACCGTGACCCCCATGCTGGTCGAGCGGATGCGGGCCCACACGTCCACGATCTTCGCCGAGATGTCGGCGCTGGCCCTGCGCACCGGGGCGATCAACCTCGGGCAGGGCTTCCCCGACACCGACGGCCCGCCCTCGCTGCTCGCCGACGCCGCGGCCAACATCACCGGTGGGGTCAACCAGTACCCGCCCGGGCCGGGCGTCGCATCGCTGCGCATCGCCGTGGCCGAGCACCAGCGCCGCTTCCACGGCCTCGACGTCGACCCCGAGCACGTCCTGATCACGACCGGTGCCACGGAGGCCATCGCGTCGGCCGTGCTCGCGCTGTGCGAGCCGGGCGACGAGGTGGTGCTGTTCCAGCCCTACTACGACTCGTACTCGGCGACGGTCGCGCTCGCGGGGGCAGTGCAACGCCCGGTCGCGCTGCGGCCACCCACGTTCGGTTTCGACCCCGGTGAGCTGCGTGCGGCGTTCTCGGAGCGGACGAAGGTGGTGCTGGTCAACACCCCGCACAACCCGACGGGCGCCGTGTTCGACGCGGCGCAGCTCGCGCAGATCGGGGCGCTCGCCGTCGAGTTCGACGCGGTGGTGGTGGCCGACGAGGTCTACGAGCACATGGTCTTCGACGGCGCGCGGCACGTGCCGATGGCCTCGCTGCCGGGCATGGCCGAGCGCACGCTGACGATCTCGTCGGCGGGGAAGACGTTCTCCGTCACGGGGTGGAAGGTCGGCTGGGTGCACGGCCCGCCGGAGCTGGTGGCGGCGGTGCGGGCGGCGAAGCAGTTCCTCACCTACGTCAGCGGGGCACCGTTCCAGCCGGCGATCGCGACCGCGCTCGGGCTGCCCGACTCCTTCTACACCGGCCTCGCCGACTCCCTGCAGGGCAAGCGCGACCTCCTCACGGACGGCCTGCGTGCCGCCGGTTTCACCGTGTACCCGTCGGCGGGCACCTATTTCGTCGTCACCGACGTGGCCCCGCTCGGCGTCACCGACGGCGCCGCGTTCTGCTGGCAGCTGCCCGAGCTGATCGGCGTCGCGGCCGTGCCGGTGTCGGTGTTCTGCGCCGACCCCGAGCTCGGACGGACGCTGGTGCGCTTCGCGTTCTGCAAGCGCGACGAGGTGCTCACCGAGGCCGTGTCACGGCTCGGCTCGCTGAAGGAGGCGCTGGCGTGAGGCGTCACAGATCGGCGAACACGGCGTGCCGAGAAGGTGGACTCGCGTGAGGGCGTACGGGTTCACGGCCGTGGGCGGGCCGGAGCACGAGGCGTTCCTCGACGTGCCGGTGCCCGTCCCCGGACCGGACGAGCTGCTGGTGCGGGTGCGCGCGGCGGGCGTCAACCCCGGCGACTGGCGGCTGCGGGAGGGCTCGTACGGGATCGCGCCGCCCGCGGTGCTGGGCCGGGAGGTGGCGGGCACGGTCGAGCAGGGCGCCGGCGGGTTCGCGGTCGGTGACGAGGTGTTCGGCGGCTGCCCCGGGATGGTCGGCGGGTGGGCGTCGTTGGCGCTGGTCACGGCGTCGTTCGCCGCCCACCGGCCGGAAGGCGTCTCGGCGGAGGACGCCGCCGCGCTCCCGGTCGCGGCCGGCACCGCCTACGACGCGCTGACCTGCCTCGACCTGGCCCCGGGGGCGACGCTGCTGGTCAACGGCGCCGGCGGCGGGGTGGGCGTGGCGCTCGTCCAGCTGGCCCGGGCCCGCGGCATCCGGGTGATCGGCACCGCGAGCCCCGGCAAGCACGGGCTGCTCGCGTCCTACGGCGCCGAGCCGGTGGCCTACGGCGACGGCGTGCTCGACCGCCTCCGCGCCCTCGGGCGGATCGACGCCGTGTTCGACCTGGTGGGCGGCGATGCGCTGCGGGCGGTCGCCTCGCTCGGCGCGCCGAGGCTCGCCTCGGTGGCCGGCAGGGGCCTGGCGCAGGAGCTCGGCGGCATCGAGATCGTGCGCGACCGCAGCACCGCGGTGCTCACCGAGCTGGCCCGGCTCGTCGCGGCGGGCGAGCTCGACCCGCACGTGACCGACGTCCGCCCGTTCGACGAGGCGGGCGCGGCGCTGGCGTCGGTCGAGAGCGGCCACGCCACCGGCAAGGTGGTGCTGCGCGTCAGGGCGTGATCGGGGTTGGGGCTCGGCCCGCGCGCGCACCGTGTGGGCCGTGCGCGCGTCGCTGCGCGCGCGGGGCCGGGGAACGCGCGCGGCGTCAGCGCGGCGGTTGCTGGGGAGTGGCGGGGCTCGCCGTCACCTGGGCCTGGGGGAGCAGGACCTCCTGGCCCTGGTTCAGCCCGGACTGCACCTGCGTGAACTCGTCCCCGACCTTGCCCGGCGCGAACGGCGTGGTGATGGCGTTGCCGTCGGTGCCCGGGATGCTGACGACGCTGCGCCCGCCCTCGCTGCGCACCGCCGAGGACGGCACGCGCAACGCGTTGTCCTCCGAGTCGACCGTGACGGCGGCCTCGGCGGTCTGCCCGTCGCGGAGGGCGGGATCGGCGCCGGTGAGCAGGATCGTGGCGTTGTAGTTGATGATTCCCGAGGACTGCGTACCGGTCGGGGCCACCGCCAGCACCGTGCCCGTCGCGGTGAGGCCCGGAACCGCGTCCACGGTGACGTCCACGGTCTGGTTGGGCTTGATCTTCGCCGCGTCGGTCTCCTCGAACGGCACCACGAGCTGGAACGACGCCACGTCGTTGAGGACGATGAACGCGCTGCCGCCCGGCGTGCCGCCGGTGGTGCCGGTGCCGCTGGTCGCGGCGACGGCCGGCAGCGGCGCCCCGCTGCCGGGGGCCTGCGCGGTGGTGCCGGCCGCGGCCGTGACGAACTCGCCGACCGCCCCGTTGATCGCCGACACGACCCCGGCGACCGGGGCCTTCAGCACCGCGTTGTCGACGTCGCGCTGGGCCCCGTCGAGCTGGGCCTGCGCGTTCTGCACCTGCGCGGCGGCCGCCGCGGTGTCCGACGGCTTGTCCAGCGACGCGGAGTCGGCGTTGTTCTGGGCGGTGACGACGCTCTGGTTCGCGTTCGCGATGGAGAGCCGGCCCTGTGCGGCGTCGGTGTTCTCCTTCTGCTCGGCGGCGGCGACGGCGGCCTGCGCGTTCACGACGCTGCTCTGCGCCTGGTCCACCGCGCTCTGGTCGGAGATGAGCTTGTCGCAGGTCGCGCTGGTCGTGGTGCCGGCGGTGCTGCTGGTGCCGGCGGTGCTGCTGGTGCCGGTGGGGGCAGTGGAGGTGGTGGGGGCACTGGAGCTGCCGGAGCCGCTGGTCACCGACAACACCGGCGCCGCCGCGGTGGTGGTGGGCGTCGCGCTGCTCGTGGACTTCTTGCACGCCGCCCTGTCCTGGCGCAACTGCTTCTCGACCGTGTCCAGCGAGTCCCTGGCCGCGTCGAGCTGGCGGCGCGCGCTCGCCGTGGCCGACTCGTCGGACTCCCGGGTCGCGTCGACCTGGCCCTGCGTGGCGGCGAGGATCTCCCTCGCCTGCTCCAGCGACGCGCCCGACGCCGCCACCGAGTTGCCGCGGGTGACCTTCGTCAGCGCCGCGCGCTGCTGGGCGAGCGTGGCCTTGCGCTGCTCCAGGATGATCGACAGCGCGAAGTCGTCCTGGCGGGCGAGCACCTGGCCGGGCGTGACGCGGTCGCCCACCTTGACATCGACGGCCGCGAGCTTGCCCGCGGCCGGGAAGCCCACGTTCTGCTCGCTGACCGAGACGAGCGTGCCCGACGCCGAGACGCTGGTCTTCACGATGCCCCGGTCCACGCGCACGGTGGGCGGCGGCGTCGGGGTGGAGGTGCAGGCGGCCGTCGCGAGTGCCGTGGTGAGCACGAGTGCGGCCCAGCGGGGAGCGGGGTGCATGGGAACTCCTGGGATCACTGGTAGCGCAGGGCGTCGATGGGGCGCAGCCGGGCCGCGCGGTTCGCCGGGTAACCCCCGGCGATCAGGCCGATCAGCAGGCTGATCGAGAACGACAGGAGGACGGACGGGATCGACACCGACGGTGCCGGGAAGTTGGGCACGAGCCGGGGCAGGATCGCGCCGATGCCGAACGAGAGCCCGACGCCGATGAGGATCCCCATGATCCCGCCCAGCCCGGAGAGCAACATCGCCTCGAGCAGGAACTGCTGCAGGATCGCGCGCCGCCGCGCGCCGATGGCCTTGCGGATGCCGATCTCGCGGGTCCGCTCGGTGACCGTCACCAGCATGATGTTGGCGACGCCGACCCCGCCCACCACCAGCGAGATGCCGGCGACGGCCGTGGTGAACAGCGTGAGGAAGCCCAGGACCTGGTTGAACTGGTCGAGCAGGCTCTGCAGCGCCTGGGCGTTGAAGTCGCGTTCGCCGGGGTTACGGATGCCGTGGCGGTCCGACAGGATCGTGTTCACCTCGGCGAGCGCCGCCGGCACGGCCCCGGCCGAGGGCGCCCGGACGATGATGCTGTTGACGGTGTCGCCGCCGCCGAGCAGGTAGCTGCGCGCCGCGCCCAGCGGCATGATCGCGACGTCGTCCTGCTGCCCGTTGCCGGTGATCACCCCGACCACCCGGAACGAGCTGCGCCCGATCCGCACCTGCTTGCCCAGCGCCGCCCCCGCGTCACCGGCGAAGAGGGAGGCCACCGGGTTCGGGCCGAGCACCACGACCTTGGCCTTGCTGCGCACCTGCGCGTCGTCGAACATGCTGCCGATGAGCAGGTCGCGGTTGGACGTGCTGAGGTAGTCGGCCTCGGCTCCCGTCACGCCCGACCGGTGCTGGACGCCGCCCGCCACCTGCAGCAGCGCCGAGCCGCTCACCACCGGGCTGGCCGAGACGATGTCGGGTGCCTTCGTCCTGTTGCGCAACGCGTCGACGTCGGCGTCGGTGAGGTCGCGGGCCGCCCGCCCGCCGGTGGCCGCGCCCGGGTTCGGCGTCACGGTGATCTGCGTGGTGAACGAGCTGAACTGCCCGGTGACGCCGGTCTGGATGCCGTTGCCCAGCGCCGTCAGCAGGATCACGGCGGCGACGCCGATGATGATGCCCAGGGTGGTGAGCGCCGACCGCAGGCGGTTGGCGCGCAGGCCCCGCAGCGCGATCCGGGCGGATTCGAGGATGTTCACCGCTGCCGCTCTCCTTCCCGTGGAGGAGGCGGCTTCTGCCGGACGTCGCTGACGATCCTGCCGTCGCGCAGCCGCACCACCCGCTTCGCGAACGCGGCGACGTCCTCCTCGTGCGTGATCAGCACGACGGTGCGGCCCGCGTCGTTCAGCTCGGTCAGCAGCCGCATGATCTCGACGGTGGAGACGGTGTCGAGGTTGCCGGTCGGCTCGTCGGCCAGGATCATCGCGGGCTCGGTGACCAGGGCGCGGGCGATCGCGACCCGCTGCTGCTGCCCGCCGGAGAGCTCGTTGGGCATGTGCCGGGCGCGGTCGGCCAGCCCGACCTTCTCCAGCGCCACGAGCGCCCGGCGGTGGCGCTCGCGACCGCCGGTGCCGGAGTAGATCAGCGGCAGCTCGACGTTGCGCGAGGCGCTCGTGCGCGGGATCAGGTTGAAGGACTGGAAGACGAAGCCGATGCGCGTGTTGCGGATGTCGGCGAGGCGGTTGTCGCGCAGCAGGCCGACGTTGATGCCGTCGAGGAGGTAGGTGCCGCCGCTCGGAACGTCCAGGCAGCCCAGGATGTTCATCATCGTGCTCTTGCCCGATCCGGACGGTCCCATGATCGCGACGAGGTCGCCGTCGGAGATCGACAGGTCGATGCCGTCGAGCGCGCGCACCTCGACCGGCCCGGCTTGGTAGACCTTGGTGACACCTTCGAGTTCGATCATGATCCCTCGTGAGAACGCCGGCTCATGGGGAGTTGGCCGACCCCGACCCGCACCCGTGCGGCGTCTGCAGCGGAGGGTACTGGTGCGGTGTCTCTTCTGGGCCGTCCGGGCTATAAGGCCTCTTAGGTAACTCTCAGCGGGGTTGGTGGCTTTCCGTGAGCGAGCCGGCCTCCCCCCAGGAAAGGCCGGCTCGAACGGGCCAACGACACGACGGCGACCGCGATGCGCCGCCGATCACGGCTACACCGAGTTGTTATCTTTCCGCCGTTCGGGCGGCGTCTCAGGGATGGACGGGTGACCCGCGGTTGCGCGCCTATGCTCGGCCGGTGGCGTCACGGGCCGTGGAGATGGAGTCCGCACGGCGAACGTTCCTCACGGCCGGTCACCGGCTTCCCGGTGGCGGCCCGGTCCGGCCCGCGGTGCTGCGCTCGTGGGAGCGGTCGCACGACAAGGACGTCGACCCGGATCGGATCGGCGCCTGCTTCCTCGGCCATCCGCAGCCGGTCCCACCGCTGGTGACCTGCGCCGACGGCGTGTTCGACGAGTTCGTCGCGAGCTCTCCCGGAGCGGGGTGCTCGGTGGCGCTGCTCGACACGTCCGGTGTGGTGCGTGCCCGCCGCGACTGCGACGGGGCGCTCGCCGCCCTGCTGGACGGGCTGCGACTGGTGCCGGGCTACGGCTACGCCGAACGGACTGTCGGCACGACGGCGGCGTCGATCGCCCTGCACGAGCACGCCGACACCGCGCTGGAGGGCGCCGAGCACTACCACTCGCAGCTGATGTGCCTGGCCGAGGCGGCCGCGCTGGTGCCCGATCCGCAGAGCGGCGCGCCGTGCGGGGTCGTCGTCGTGATCTGCCATTCCGGCGACCGCAGCCCGCTGCAGCTGCCGCTGGCCCGCATGCTCGCCGGACGCGTCGGGGAGCGGCTCGCGGGCGAGCCGCAGCGCCGGGCCCGCGCGATCCTCGACCGCTTCGCCGTCGCCGACGGAGCCCACGGGGAGTGGGTGCTGGCCACCGACGGCGACTACGTGCTGACCAACGGAGCGGCCCGCCGGCTGGAGGTCGCCGAGCAGCGCACGCTGAGCGATCTCGTGCTGGCGAGCCTCGTGCTGCGCGACTTCACCGCCAAGCACGTCGACCTTCCCGCCGCCGGGTGCGCCGAAATCGCCGCGGAGCCGGTGCACGTCGCCGGGGAGCTGGTCGGCTGCGTGCTCAGCGGCGCGCCCGCGGGGCGCCGTCGCGTGCCCGACGCGGTCCGCAGGCAGGGTTCGCACGTCGCCCCGACGACGCGCCGCGACTTCGCCGAGGACCTGCGCACGGCCGCCCGCCGCGACCACGACGAGGCCCGCATCCAGGCCAACCGCGAGCTGCTCTCGCCCTACCTGCGGGCCCGGCAGGAGGTGGTGGCGAGCATCCGGCAGGGGCGCAACCACCTGCTGATGGGCGAGCCCGGGGTGGGCAAGCGGACGCTGCTCGTCGAGCGGTTCCGGGCGGTGCACCCCGCCGGCCGGGTCGTGACGGTGGACTGCGCGTCGTTCGACGGCTCGCTGGAGCTGCCCGAGCGCCGGCCGCTGCTGCTCGTGCTGGCCGGGATGAACCTGCTCGGCCCGGTCGACGGCCGCCGGCTCGACGAGGCGCTGCGGCCGCTCGTCGCGTCGTCGAGCCCGCCGTTGGTGGCCGGCTGCATCGACACCCCCGCCGTCGACGCCACCCGCCCCTACGGCCTGCTGTTGCGCCACTTCCACCAGATGACCCGCATCCCGGCGCTGCGCTACCGCGCCGACGAGATCGGCGAGATCGCGCTGGCGATCCTGCGGAAGCTGTCCGGGCGTCGCTCGCTGCGGTTGTCGTTGCAGGTCATCCGGGTGCTGGAGGGCTACGCGTGGCCGGGCAACATCAGCGAGCTGGAGGACGTGCTGCGCTACGTCGTCGCCCGCAAGCCGCTGGGCGAGGTGCAGGCGCCGGACCTGCCCCAGCTGTGCTTCCAGGGGCGGGCCCGGCGCATGTCGATGCTGGAGTCGGCGCAGTGCGACGCGATCATCCAGGCGCTCTACGAGTCGAACGGCAACCGGTACAAGGCGGCGGCGATGCTGGGCATCGCGCGCTCGTCCCTGTACCGGAAGATCGACGCGTTCGGCATCAGCTACATCGCGTGAGCTACGGCGTGATGATCACCTTCAGGGCCAGGTTGGCCGCCGCGTTCTTGAAGACGTCGTAGGCCTCGTCGATCTGGTCGAACGTGAAGCTGTGCGTGCCCATCTTCTCCGACGGGATGCGCCCGCTCGCCACCATCTTCAGCAGCGTCGGGATCGACACCGTGTCGACCAGGCCCATCGTGATCGTGACGTTCTGGATCCACATGTCCTGCATCGGCAGCTCCACCGGCGTGCCGTGCACGCCGATGTTCGCGATCGTGCCGCCCGGCCGCACCAGCGACGCCGCGGTCAGCAGCGTCTCCGGGTAGCCGACCGCCTCGATCGAGACGTCCACGCCGAGCCCGTCGGTGAGCGCGATGACGTCGGCGACCGTGCCCGGCCCGACCTCGACCGCGTCGGTGGCGCCGAACTCCAGCGCCTTCTCCAGCCGGAACTTGTTCGAGTCGACCGCGATCACCTTCGACGCGCCCCACAGCCCGGTCGTGAGGATCGCCGACAGCCCGACGGCGCCCGCCCCGACCACGGCGACCGTGTCACCCGGCCGCACCCCGCCCGCGAGCACGCCGACCTCGTAGCCGGTGGGCAGCGAGTCGGCCAGGAAGATCGCCTGCTCGTTCGTGACGGCGTCGGGCACCAGGTAGAGCGACGTGTCCGCGTACGGCACGCGCACGAGCTCGGCCTGCGTGCCGTCGATGAGGTGGCCGAAGATCCAGCCGATGCCGCCGACGGTCTGGCAGTGCGACGGGATGCCGCGCTGGCAGTACTCGCAGCGGCCGCACTTGGTGATCGCGGGGACGAGCACGCGGTCGCCCACCGCGAAGCCCTTCACCGCGTCGCCGATCGCGGTGACGGTCCCGACGGCCTCGTGGCCGAGGATGCGGCCGTCGGTGACCGCGGCCACGTCGCCCTGCAGGATGTGCAGGTCGGTGCCGCAGATGGTGGTGGTGTCGACGCGCACGACCACGTCCGTCGGATCCTGGATCGTGGCGTCGGGGACGTCCTCCCAGGCCTTGTTGCCCGGACCGTGGTACACAAGTGCCTTCATGCCGCAACCTCCGTTGGTGAGTCGACCCCACCGACGCTAGTGACGCAGGTCCGGCGCGACTGTCGCAGAATCGGACGATCCCCGACCGACGCGGACCTCAACCGTGGGCAGTTGTCCCGAACCTGGGACACCTCGACCGCACTTCGGAGCCATCGTGCGGTTCGAGCCCCCCTCCGGACAGCCCGTTGGCTCCGAAGTGCTCAGGTTCGGTGGTCCTTCAGGCGTTGGAGTTTGCCTACCGAGCGCTCCAGCGTGTCGGGGTCGACCACCTCGCAGGCCACCGTCACGCCGATCGTGTCCTTCACCGACCTCACCAGCTCGGCCGCGGCTTCCGCTCGCCGCTCCGCCGTCGCCTCCGGTTGGGCCTCCACCCGCACGGCCAGCGCGTCCATCCGGCCCTGCGTGGTGAGCTCGAGCTGGAAGTGCGGCGCGAAGCCGGGGATGCGCAGGACGATCTCCTCGATCTGCGTCGGGAACAGGTTCACCCCGCGCAGGATGATCATGTCGTCGCTACGGCCGGTGATCTTCTGCATGCGCCGCATCGACGGTCGCGCCGTGCCGGGCAGCAGCCGGGTCAGGTCGCGGGTGCGGTACCGGATGATCGGCAGCGCCTCCTTCGTCAACGACGTGAAGAGCAGTTCGCCCTCCTCGCCGTCGGCCAGGGGCGTGGCGTCGAGGGAATCGACGACCTCGGGCAGGAAGTGGTCCTCCCACACGTGCAGACCGTCCTTGGTCTCCACGCACTCCTGCGAGACGCCCGGGCCCATCACCTCCGACAGCCCGTAGATGTCGACGGCGTGCATGTCCGTGCGCTCCTCGATCTCGGAGCGCATCTGCTCGGTCCACGGCTCGGCGCCGAAGATCCCGACCTTCAGCGATGTGGACGTGGGATCGATGCCCTGCCGCGCGAACTCGTCGAGCAGGGTGAGCATGTAGCTCGGCGTCAGCATGATCACGTCGGGCTCGAAGTCGACGATCAGCTGGACCTGCCGCGGGGTCATGCCGCCCGAGACGGGGATGGCCGTGGCCCCGAGCTTCTCGATCCCGTAGTGCGCCCCCAGGCCGCCGGTGAACAGGCCGTAGCCGTAGGCGTTGTGGATCTTGTGGCCCGGACGGCCACCCGCGGCGCGGATGGAGCGGGCGATCAGCCCGGCCCAGGTGTCGATGTCCTGGGCGGTGTAGCCGACGACCGTCGGCTTCCCGGTGGTGCCCGACGACGCGTGCACCCGGCGCACCTGGTCCTGCGGCACCGCGAACAGCCCGAACGGGTAGTTCGCGCGCAGGTCGGCCTTGCTCGTGGTCGGGAACTTGGCGATGTCCGAGAGCGCCCTGCAGTCGTCGGGGTGCACTCCGGCCTCGTCGAACGTGCGCGTGTAGTGCGGGACGTTCGCGTAGGCGTGGCGCAGTGTCCACTGCAGACGCTCGAGTTGCAACGCGCGCAGCTCGTCGACCGACATGCGCTCGGCCGGGTCCAGGGTCTCGGGCGCCGGAGCGTCCCCCAGCCGGGTCATCTCTTGGCCACCAGGGTGAGGACGTCGTACCGCGCCACGGACTCGCCGTCCTGGCGCGTGACGTCGGCGTCCCAGCGCACCTCGCCGTAGTCCGCCGAGTCGCGAGGGGTGATCTGCTTGCAGGTCAACGTGATCGACAGTGAGTCGCCGAACTTCACCGGCGTCAGGAACCGCAGGTTGTCGACGCCGAAGTTGGCCAGCACCGGCCCCGGCGCGGGGTCGACGAACAACCCGGCCGCGAACGAGACGATCAGGTAGCCGTGCGCCACGCGCTCACCGAACAGCGGGTTGGCGGCGGCGGCCTCGGCGTCCATGTGGGCGTAGAACGTGTCGCCGGTGAACTCGGCGAAGTGCTCGACGTCCTCCTGCGTGACCACGCGCGGGCCCGCGACCAGCGTGTCCCCGGGTCTGAGCTCCTCGAGGTGCTTGCGGAACGGGTGGACGTCGCTCACGTATCGCGAAGCCCCGGTGACCCAGCGCCCGGTGATCGCGGCGAGCGTGTCCGGGTCGCCCTGGACCGCGGTGCGCTGCATGTGGTGCAGCACCCCGCGGATGCCGCCCATCTCCTCGCCGCCGCCCGCCCGACCGGGCCCGCCGTGCACGAGCTGGGGCATCGGCGAGCCGTGGCCCGTCGACTCCTTCGCGTCGCGCGAGTTGAGCACCAGCAACCGCCCGTGCCACGGCGCCACGCCGAGCACCACCTCGCGGGCCCACGCGGTGTCGGCCGTGACGATCGAACCGGCGAGGCTGCCCTGGCCGCGCGCGGCGAAGTCGACCAGCTGGGCGGTGCCGTCGTAGGGGAGGATCGTCGAGACCGGCCCGAACGCCTCCACCTCGTGCGGCTCGGCCCGCTCCGGGTCGCCCACCAGCAGGATCGGGGAGACGAACGCGCCGCGGTCGGCGTCGGCGTCCACCACGTCGACGTGCTCGGGATCGCCGAACACGATCCGCCCGGCGTCGGCCAGCGCCTTGACGCTGCGCCGCACCTCCTCGCGCTGCTCCAGGCTGGCCAGCGCGCCCATGCGGGCGGTGGCGGGGTCGCCGACGGTGATCGTCGCGAGCTTCGCCGACACGGCCTCGACCACGGCGTCCACGTGCTGCGACGGCACGAACGCGCGCCGGATCGCGGTGCACTTCTGCCCGGCCTTGACCGTCATCTCGGTGACCAGGCCCGTGACGAACAGGTCGAACTCGGCCGTGCCCGGCGCCGCGTCGGGGCCGAGCGCGGAGAGGTTGAGCGAGTCGGCCTCGGCGGAGAACCGCACGGAGTGCCGGACGATCGCGGGGTGCGCGCGCAACGTCTGCGCCGTGGCCGCGGAGCCGGTGAACGAGACCAGGTCCTGGCCGGTCAGGTGGTCGAACATGTCCCCGACGGAGCCCGCGACGAGCTGGAGCGTGCCCTCGGGGAGCAGTCCCGAAGAGATGATCAGCTCCACGAGCGCGGCGGTGAGGAACGCCGTCGGGCTCGCGGGCTTGACGACGCTCGGTACTCCGGCCAGGAACGCCGGCGCGAACTTCTCCAGCGGCCCCCACACGGGGAAGTTGAACGCGTTGACCTGCACCGCGACCCCGTGCAGCGGGGTGCAGATGTGCTGGCCGAGGAACGTGCCGCCGCGGCCGAGCGGCTCGACGGCGCCGTCGACGTAGACCGTGTCGTTCGGCAGTTCCCGCTTCGCCTTGGACGCGTAGGCGAGCAGCACGCCGATGCCGCCGTCGACGTCGAACCTCGAGTCGAACAGCGTGGCGCCGGTCCGCGCGGACACGGCGTGGAGCTCATCGCGGTGCTCGCGCAGGTGCCCGCCCAGCGCCTTGAGCAGCGCGGCGCGCTGGTGGAACGTCAGCTCGCGCAGCGCGGGGCCGCCCACGGTCCGGCCGTGCTCCAGCGTCCCCGCGAAGTCGACGCCCGCGGACGAGATGCGGGCGATCTCCTCGCCGGTGACCGCGTCGTGCAGGGGCCGCCCCTCGTCGGACGGGGTGAACCAGCCGCCCCGGACGTAGCTGCGCAGGACTGGTGCCATCGAGGAGGCCTCCGTGACTCGACCGACCGTTCGTTCGGTCGGCGACGCTAGCACGGGAGTTGCGCCGCGCACAGGGGTTGCTAACGCATGGGACCCTGTGCCGATATCCGATCAAGAGTCTGGGCTGGTCACGGAGCGGGCGATCCTGCACGGGGGCGCGATGAACGGCGTGCGGTGGAGCAGCCGGGCTGGCCCCTGGGCCATGCCGGTCGCGCTCGGCGTCGGGCTGTTCGTCCTGGCCGCGGCGTCGGCGTTCGTGGCTCCGGCCGGGTCGCGCGTCGCCGCCTGGTGGCCGGGCGCCGGGCTCGCGGTGGCCGCCACCGCCACCTGCACCGGCCGTCGTCGCCGCGTGATCCTCGCCGCCGTGCTGGTGGGGAGCCTGCTGGGCAACCTGGCCGGCGGCCGGCTGCCCCTGGTGGCGCTCACGTTCGCGGTCGGCAACACCCTGGAGGCGCTCCTGGTCGGCGCCTGGCTGTCGCGGTCCGGACGCCTGCGACTGCGGACGATGGGCGATCTCGGCGAGCTGCTGGTCGCCGCGTCGTGCGGTGCGGTGCTGGTCGGCGGGATCGCGGTGCTGGGGCTCGTGCTCGTCGGCGCAGCAGCGCCGCTGGCCGTGTGGCCCTACGTGTCGGCGTCGCACGCCGCGGCGGTGCTGGTGGTCGTCCCGATCGTGATGGGGCTGCCCGGGGAGCCCCATCCGGTGGGGTGGCCCGAGCGGATCGCCCTCTGGATCGCCGTGGTGGCCACGTCGGCCGTCGTGTTCGGGATCGGCGACGACCTGCCGATCACGTTCCTCGTGGTCGCCGTGCTGGCGTGGTCGGGATCGCGGCTCGGCGCGCGGACGGCGGCGGTGCAGCTCGTCGTCGCCGGCATCACGGCGGCGGTGCTGACGCGCCTCGGCCTCGGCCCGTTCGCCGAGGTGGGCCGCATCCGGTCCCCGGCGGCGGCCGGGGCCATGGTGCAGATGTTCCTGGTGGCGTCGGCGCTGGTGGTGCTGGTGCTCGCGGTGGCCGCGGCGCAGCGGATGGCGGCGATCGCCGAGCTGGCCGACCGGCGCCGGTTCGACCAGGCCGTGCTCGAGGTCGTCAACGTCGGCGTGGTGGCCTGCGACGCCGAGGGCACGATCGTCGTCCGCAACGCCGCCCACCGCGAGCTCGCGGGCGACCAGTGGGCCCAGGCCTCCGACCTGCGCTACGAGGACGGGACGCCCGTGCCGCCCGGGCGGTCGCCGCTGCGGCGGGCCCTGGCCGGTGAGGACGCGACCGGCGTGCCGCTGCGGGTCGGTTCCCGCCCGTTCGAGCTCATCGCGGTCGCCCGGCAGATCCGCGGTGAGGACGGCAGGCTGATGGGTGCGGTCGCCGCGCTGACCGACGTCACCGCGGAGCGGGAGGTGCAGGCCCGGCTGCGGGAGAGCGTCGGGTTCCGGGACGCGGTGCTGGCGGCGAGCCCCGACCTGATCTACACCAAGGACGCCGACCGGGGCGGCCTCATCTGGACCTCCAGGGACCCCGCGGAGGTGTTCGGCCACCAGTCGAAGGTCGCGCCGGGCGACCGGATCACCGAGGCGTACGTGCACCCCGACGACCTGCCGCGGATGGCCGAGTCCGACGCCGCCGCGCGCCGCCTCGACGACGGCGAGGTGCTGGCGCTGCGCTTCCGCATGGTCGACCAGTACGGGCACTACCACTGGTACACGCGGCGCATCACGCCGTTCCGGCGCGACGCCGCCGGCCGGATCACCGAGCTGCTCGGCGTGGTCCGCGACGTCACCGCCGCCGTCGAGACCCAGGAGCGGCTGGCCGCGTCGGCCCTGCACGACCCGCTCACCGGCCTGCCCAACCGGCGGCTGCTCACCGAGCGCCTCGAGGCCGCGCTCGCGTCGAGCACGGCTCCCGTGGTCGTGCTGTTCTGCGACCTCGACGGCTTCAAGCACGTCAACGACACCTCCGGGCACACCGTCGGCGACGCCGTGCTCATCGCCGCGTCGGCGCGGATCGGCGGCGTGCTGCGCCCCGACGACACGATCGCGCGGGTCGGCGGCGACGAGTTCGTCGTCCTGCTGGCGACCCCGGAGGGGGGTTGCGAGGTCGACGTCGTCCGGGAGCGGGCCCGGGGAGTGGCCCGCCGCGTGACCGGAGCGCTGGACCGGCCGGTCGAGGTCGACGGCGTCGAGTACGCGGTGACGGTCAGCGTCGGCATCGCGCTCGGCCACGGCGGCGACGCGCCGCAGGACGTGCTGCGCGACGCCGACTCCGCGATGTACCGGGCGAAGGCGCTGGGCAAGAACCGGCACGCGATGTTCGACGAGGTGCTGCGCGCCGACGTCGCCGAGCGGCGCCACGTGCAGCAGGTGCTGCGGGAGGCGCTCGACGGCTCCGGAGGCGGGGTGCTGTCGGTGGCCTACCAGCCGATGATCGATCTCGGGACGCAGCGGCTCGCCGGCGTGGAGGCGCTGGCCCGGCTCGTCGACGGCGAGGGCCGCGCGATCGCCCCGGACGTCTTCATCCCGCTCGCGGAGGAGAACGGCCTGATCGCCCCGCTCGGGCGCCGGGTGCTGGAGACCGCCTGCACCGACCTCGCCGCCTGGCACGCGCGGCACCCCGGCCGTCGCGGGGTGGGGGTGTCGGTGAACCTCAGCGCCCGGCAGGCCGATCTCACCGACCTCCCGGCGGAGGTGCGGGCCGCCCTGGACGGTGCCGGGCTGGCCGCGCCGCTGCTCACCGTCGAGCTGACCGAGACCGTGCTCGTCGAGGCCGGGCACGCCACGCTCACCGCGTTGCACGCGGTGCGCGAGATGGGGGTCCGGGTGGCGATCGACGACTTCGGCACCGGGTACGCCGGCCTGCGCCACCTCGCCCAGCTGCCCATCACCGGCGTGAAGATCGACAAATCGTTCACGGCCGGGCTGCCGGACGACCCGACGTCGATGACCATCGTCCGCACGATCGCGAGCCTGGCCCGCGATCTCGGCCTCTCGTGCGTGGCCGAGGGGATCGAGACCGACGCGCAGTTGCTCGCGCTGCCCTCGGGGCTGATCGGGCAGGGCTGGCTGCTGGGCCGGCCGGTGACGGCCGCGGAGATCGACGCGCTGCTGGGCGACCGATCGTTCGGTCGGCCGCTAGCATGACGGCATGACCGATGCTCCCGACTCCACCGCGACCAGCATCACGGCACCCGTTCCGGCCGCGCAATCGGTCGGGAACGACTCGGTACTCCTCGAGCGTGACGAGACCGACCCGGCCGTCGCCGTTCTCACGTTGAACCGGCCCGAGCGGTACAACGCGCTCACCGTCGAGCTGAAGACGGCGCTCCTGGCGGCGCTGGGCGAGGTCGGCGACGCCCGCGCCCTGGTGATCACCGGTGCCGGCCGGGCGTTCTGCGTCGGGCAGGATCTCGGCGAGCACGCGGCGGCGTTGGCGGCCGACCCGGCCACCGCGTTCGACACCGTCACCGAGCACTACAACCCGATCGTGCTCGCCATCGCCGAGCTGCCGTTCCCGGTGGTCGCCGCGATCAACGGGCCGTGCGTCGGGGCCGGGTTGGGCTTCGCGCTGGCCTGCGACCTGCGCATCGCCGCCGCCGGCCTGAAGTTCTCCACCGCGTTCGTGGGCATCGGGCTCACCGCCGACTCGGGCCTGTCGGCGAGCCTCGCGCACGCGGTCGGCGTCTCGCGCGCCACGGAGCTGCTGCTGCTCAACGAGACGTTCACCGCCGAGGACGCCGCGAACTGGGGGCTCGTCCGGTCGGTGGTGCCCGCGGAGGAGGTGCTGCCCGCGGCGCTGGAGCTGGCGCGGCGGCTGGCGGCGGGCCCGACTCGCGCGTACGCCGAGGTCAAGCGGGCCGTCCGGGCGGGTGCCGTGTCGGACCTGCCGGCCGTGCTCGCGGCCGAGGGCGCCGCGCAGGCCCGGCTCGCGGCGACCTCGGACCACGTCGACGCGGTGGCCGACTTCCTCGCCAAGCGCCGCCCGACGTTCCACGGCAAGTGACCGCCGCGCGCATCCGCCACGACCAGGACTCGCTGCTGGAGGTGGCCGTCGGGGAGTTCATCACGCGCGGGTACGACGCCACGTCCATGGAGGACCTCTCGCGCGCCGCGGGCATCACGAAGTCGTCGTTCTACCACCACTTCGCGGGCAAGGAGGCGCTGCTCCGCGCCGCGCTGGAGCGCTCGCTGGCGGGGTTGTTCGCGCTGCTGGACGAGCCCGGCGCCACCACCGGCACCCCGCTCGCGCGGCTGCGGCACATCGTCACGGGCCAGATCGCGGTGCTGCAGCGCGACCTGCCCTACGTCACGCTGCTGCTGCGCGTGCGCGGCAACACCGAGAGCGAGCGCTGGGCGCTGGAGCAGCGCCGGACGTTCGACGCGCAGATCGCGGCGCTGGTGCGCGAGGCCGTCGAGGCGGGGGAGATCCGGGTCGGCGTGGAGCCGGCGCTGGCGGCGCGGCTGCTGTCGGGCCTGGTGAACTCGGTGGTGGAGTGGTACCGGCCCGGCCGCGCCGACGATCTTCCGGCCGACGTGGCACGGGCGGCGTTCGAGGGCATCCTCCCGGCGCGATGACGCAGCTTCGTGAGCGGTGCCCGATCGACGACGTCACGCTGACGATGCTGCACGCGGCCGCGTTCGGCGAGACGCCGCGGCTCCGGCCGTGGGGCGCGCAGCTGGCCGGCCACAGCCTCACCTGGCTCGGGGCGTTCGACGGTGAGCGCATGACCGGCTTCGCGAACCTGGCGTGGGACGGCGGGCTGCACGCGTTCCTGCTGGACGTCGTCGTCGACCCGGCGCGACAGCGTGAGGGCATCGGCCGGGCGCTGGTGACCGAGGCCGTGCGGCTGGCTTCGGCGGCCGGCTGCGCGTGGCTGCACGCCGACTACGCGCTCGACGTGGCCGGGTTCTACGAGCGCTGCGGCCTGGACCCGACTGCGGCCGGGCTGATGCGCCTCCACACCCCCGATCGACGGGGGGTGTGAGCGCCCACACCCCCCGTTTGCGGTCCGCACCCCCTGTCGACGGGGGGTTTCGCGGTGGACGAGGGGTGTGGGTGCCGGTGGGGGGTGTGGGCGACCGGGGCGTGGCGGCAGGACCCTGCGGCGGGGCCCGGCAGCGGCCGGCGGTGGCATCCGGCTGGCCGCACCCCCCTTTCGGCATCTGCACCCCTGTTCGACGGGGGGTGTCGTGGCTGGCCGGGGGTGTGGCCGCGGGCTGGGTCGTTCACACGCCCCTTTCTGTATCTGCACCCCTGTTCGACGGGGGGTGTCGCGGTTGGCTGGGGGTGTGGTCGCGGGCTGGGTCGTTCACACGCCCCTTTCTGTATCTGCACCCCTGTTCGACGGGGGGTGTCGTGGCCGGCCGGGGGTGTGGTCCGCTCACACCCCCTTACCCGCACCCCCGCTCACTCGCGGCGGTTGCGTGTTCGCCCGACGTACGGCATCCTGTTCTCCCGAACGAACATTCGGTAGGAGGCTCCGTGGACCAGAGCGAGCAGTTCACCGCGACGATCGCCGCGGATCAGCGCATCGAGCCGCGGGACTGGATGCCCGAGGCGTACCGGAGGACGCTGATCCGCCAGATCGCCCAGCACGCGCACTCCGAGATCATCGGGATGCAGCCGGAGGGGAACTGGATCCTGCGGGCGCCGTCCCTGCGCCGCAAGGCGATCCTGCTGGCCAAGGTGCAGGACGAGGCCGGGCACGGCATGTACCTCTACGCGGCCGCGGAGACGCTCGGCGTCGACCGCGAGGAGCTCACCGAGAAGCTGATCGAGAGCAAGCAGAAGTACTCGTCGATCTTCAACTACCCCACGCTCACCTACGCCGACATCGGCACGATCGGCTGGCTCGTGGACGGCGCCGCGATCTGCAACCAGGTGCCGCTGTGCCGCTGCTCCTACGGCCCCTACGCGCGCGCGATGATCCGCATCTGCAAGGAGGAGTCGTTCCACCAGCGGCAGGGCTTCGAGCTGCTGCTCGCGATGGTGAACGGCACGGACGCGCAGCGCGAGATGGTGCAGGAGTCGGTGAACCGCTGGTGGTGGCCGGCGCTGATGATGTTCGGCCCGCCCGACGACGACTCGCCCAACTCCGCCCAGTCCATGGCCTGGGGCATCAAGCGCCACACCAACGACGAGCTGCGGCAGCGCTTCGTCGACATGTCGGTGCCGCAGGCGGCGGCGCTGGGCGTCACGCTGCCCGATCCGGACCTGCGCTGGAACCCCGACCGGGAGGCCTACGACTACGGCCGGCCCGACTGGGCCGAGTTCAAGGCCGTGATCGCCGGCTCCGGCCCGGCCAACGCCCAGCGCATCGCCCACCGCCGCCGCGCCCACGAGCAGGGCGCCTGGGTGCGAGAGGCCGCCACCGCCTACGCGGAGAAGCAGGCCCGCCGCGCGCGGGGGGTCGCCGCATGACCCCCGCGGACGAGGGTTCCGCTCCCACGGGCGGGGGGAGGCGCACCTGGCCGCTGTACGAGGTGTTCGTGCGGGGGAAGCGCGGGCTCAACCACGTGCACGTCGGGTCGCTGCACGCCGCCGACTCCGCCATGGCGCTGCACTCCGCCCGCGACGTCTACACCCGCCGCAACGAGGGCGTCAGCATCTGGGTCGTGAAGGCCGACCACATCGCCGCGTCCAGCCCCGACGAGAAGGACAGCTTCTTCGACCCGGCGGCCGACAAGGTCTACCGGCACCCGACGTTCTACGCGATCCCGGACGAGGTGCCGCACCTGTGAGCGGGTCGAGCACGAGCGAGGGCACGCGATGAGCCCGCACGCCGCCGAGGAGGACGCCGCCAACGCCTACCAGTCGCTGTCGGAGACCACCGCGCACGACGACCCGCGCTGGGCGTTCGGCACCGGCGTCGAGGACGTGCAGGCCGAGATCACGGCCCCGGTCCCGCCCGGCGTCGACCCGGCCGACCTCGCCGCCTACTGCCTCATGCTCGCCGACGACGCGCTGATCTACAGCCACCGCCTCTCCGAGTGGGTGTCCAACGCGCCCGAGCTGGAGGAGGAGGTGGCGCTGGCCAACACCGCGCTCGACCTGCTCGGCCAGGCCCGCGTCCTGCTGGCCCGCGCCGGCCACGTCGAAGGGGCGGGCCGCGACGAGGACGTGCTGGCGTACCAGCGCTCGGACGCGCAGTTCCGCAACGTGGGACTGGCCGAGCTCTCCGACGACCTCGACTTCGCCCGCGCCGTCGCCCGCCTCCTGATCTTCTCGACGTGGCGGCTCGCGCTCCTGCACCGCCTGCTCGGCTCGGCCGACCCGGTGATCGCCGCCGTGGCGGGCAAGGGCGTCAAGGAGCTGACCTACCACCGCGACTACGCCGCCCGCTGGACGCTGCGCCTCGGCGACGGCACCGACGAGTCCCACCGCCGCATGCAGGCCGCGCTCGACACGCTCTGGCCCCACGTCGGCGAGCTGTTCCGCACGTCGGACGAGGAGCGGCGGCTGGCCGGTGTCGCGGTCGATCCCGCGGACACCCGCGCGGAGGTCGACGCCGTCCTCGACGAGGTGCTGGCGAAGGCCACGCTGACCCGCCCCGACCGCCCCTTCATCGGCACCATCGGCGGCCGCAGCGGCCGGCAGGGGGTGCACACCGAGCACCTCGGGCACGCGCTCGCCGAGATGCAGAGCCTGGCCCGCCAGCACCCGGACACGACGTGGTGAGCGCGACCTCGGCGCGGGCCGCGGTCGCCGCCGTCGTCGACCCCGAGATGCCCATGCTCACCCTCGACGACCTGGGGGTCGTCCGCGGCGTCGAGGTCGACGGGCGGGCGGTGACCGTCACGATCACCCCGACCTACTCCGGCTGCCCCGCGATCGAGGAGATGCGCCACGACCTGCGGGCATCCCTCTCCGCCGCCGGGTTCGAGCGGGTCGAGGTCCGGACCGTGTTCTCCCCGCCGTGGAGCACCGACTGGATCTCCGACGACGGCCGCCGCAAGCTCGCCGAGGCGGGGGTCGCACCGCCCGGGAGGGTCGGCCCGCGAGCCCCCGGCCCCATCCCGCTGACCCTGACGGCCCCCT
This sequence comes from uncultured Pseudonocardia sp., assembly GCA_964247105.1. Taxonomy (GTDB): domain Bacteria; phylum Actinomycetota; class Actinomycetes; order Mycobacteriales; family Pseudonocardiaceae; genus Pseudonocardia. The sequence continues at coordinate 6,450 of CAXTTN010000048.1, read as the reverse complement.
CGACGGCCGTCCGCTGCCCGCACTGCGGCGCGCCGGCCACCGACGAGATCTCCCGCTTCGGTCCCACCGCCTGCACGGCGCTGCGCCGCTGCCCGTCGTGCCGGGAGCCGTTCGAGCACATGAAGGAGATGTAGGGAGAGTGAGCGCCAGCGAGCGAGCCCGGGATCGACCATCGAGGAAGGCCCCCTGATGTCGGACTTCCACGCCCTGAAGGTCGCCGCCGTCGAGCGGCTCTGCGATGACGCCGTCGCCGTCACGTTCGACGTCCCCGACGACCTGCGCGAGCTCTACGCGTTCCGCCCCGGCCAGTACCTGACCCTGCGCCAGGAGACCGCCGACGGCGAGGAGCGCCGCTCGTACTCGATCTGCGCGCCCGGCGGCGGGGCTCCTCGCGTCGGCGTCCGGCGCGTCGCGGGCGGGCTGTTCTCGGAGTGGCTGGTGGACCGGCTGGAGCCGGGTGACGAGGTCGAGGTCGGCCCGCCGTCCGGCTCGTTCACCCCCGACATCGAGCCCGGTACCCACCACGGCCTGATCGCCGCGGGCTCGGGCATCACG